>JAFVBF010000075.1 GCA_017480145.1 Bacteroidales bacterium | reverse complement strand
TGTCCGATAAAATGTGTACTTTTGTTCATGGTTATGCTTTGTTCTTGTGGTGAAAACAAAGTTAACCAAAAAGGCTGAAACCTATAAAATAGTTTCAGCCTTTCGTTTTTATTCGTCAAAAACTTTTAGCGGACAGCAATAATTTGTGAATCAGACAGTATCTATACGCATTCTGTAAGAGGCTTCTATTGAACAGCAATATGGATGCAAGGTCAAGAGGGGTAACAAAAGGCGGGAGTCTCAGTCATCGAAACTCCCGCTTTTGTTACCCCTTCAAAATAAATTTCTAAAGGAAGAGAATCTATTTTTTTCTGTTGGATTTGACGGTTTTGTACTCCTCGTTAAGGCCTGCAATGATTTCGTCGGTAATATCCATACCCTCGTTGCCATAGAGCACGGGGCTACTGAGATTAGACTTAGCCAGAATGAGATCGAACTGCTGATTGGCGGCATTATACTCGCGAATGAAAGCATACACTGCCTTAATCATTTTTTCATTCTCAGTGATTTGGCGTTCCTGAATCTGGGCAGCATACTCCTGTTCCAACCCAGAGAGTTTTTGTGTACGCTGATTCAACTCGGCCTCTCTCTGTTTAAATTCAGCTTCCTTGGCCTGCTGCTGAGAGAGTGTCAGTTGGTCGCCCGTCTTCAAATAGTTCTGGTATTCATTCTGCAAAGATAGCGCATCGTTTTGGAACTGTGTCATCTGCTGCTTCAGACTATTCTCTTTGGCATTTTTGAAAGCGATAAGCTCCTTTTCCAAATCTTTGACATAATCATAGCGGAGATTGATGCTGTCTGTATTCACATAGGCAATCTTGATAACCCCATTTTCAGGAATAACAGCCTCCTTGGCATCGGGATTGACACGGCTATGGGTACCTACGCCTGCAAAATGAAAGATGTAAAGCAATATTACAGCAATCACCAGCACTCCGTAACTGATAAATCCACAGACATGAGCCTTATGGATGTCGTGCGGAGCATGACAACAGGATTTATCACTCATAGGATTCGTGGGGGATTCTTGTTTCATCTGATTGATGTTTTCTTCTGTATTTTCCATTGTTGTAAGGTGTATTAATTTAAACTCATAATAAATAATTTAAGCATCGACCTCGCCAATTACATCAATGGCGCGCTGCACACGACGGATGGTCTCATCCTTGCCGATGGTCATGATAAGCGTGAGCATATCGGGACCCACTGTTTTGCCCACTACGGCCAGACGGAGACTATTCATCACCTGCCCCATGTTGAGTTGGTTAGCAGTAATATAGTCATCAAGTAGTGCTTTATGGATAGCCTCGTACTCAAATGGGACAGTGTTCAAAATCTCAATCACTTTGGTCATATGTACCGTCATGCCCGGCTTCCAGCGTTTCTTGACAGCAGCAGGATCATACTCGGTAGGAGCCTCGAAAAAGTAGCTGCAGGTATCCCACAACTCGCAGGGGAAGCTGATACGCTCTTTCATCATGCCGCATACTTTGACGATATATTCATGAGCAGCATTAACCTGATGTGCGGCCAATTGTGGAGCAAACATGGCGGCAATCTCCTCATCACTTTTCATTTGCAAATATTCGTGGTTGAACCATTTGGCTTTCTCCACGTTAAATTTGGCACCACTCTTGCTGATATGCTCCACATTGAAAAGACGGATGAGGTCATCCATTGAGAGGATTTCCTGATCAGTACCAGGATTCCATCCCAACAATGCCAAAATATTAATCACAGCTTCGGGGATATAACCTTTCTCGCGATAGCCGCTGGAAAGTTCGCCCGTCTTTGGATCATGCCAGTCGAGCGGAAAGACTGGGAAACCCAACCTGTCGCCGTCACGCTTGCTAAGTTTGCCATTGCCCTCGGGTTTCAGCAACAGTGGCAGATGGGCAAACTGAGGCATGGTATCCTCCCATCCGAAAGCCCTATAAAGCATGACGTGGAGGGGAGCCGATGGCAGCCACTCCTCTCCACGAATAACATGGGATATCTCCATTGTGTGGTCATCAACAATGTTGGCCAAATGGTAGGTAGGCATACCATCGCTTTTGAAAAGCACTTTGTCATCCAACAGGTTGCTATTCATCGTCACATCTCCACGGATAAGATCATGAACAGTGATGTCGGTGTCAGCCGGGAACTTGAAACGAACCACATAGGGAATGCCACTATCCAACCGTTGCTGGACCTCATCGGCACTTAGTGAAAGGCTATTCTCCATTTCACCACGAGTGGTGCAGTCGTACTGGAAAGTCTTTTTCTGAGCTTCGTATTCCTTGCGTTTGGCATCCAGAGCCTCGGGGCAATCAAAAGCATAATATGCCCATCCATCACGTAGCAACTGCTCAGCATACTGTCGGTACATCGGCTTGCGATCGCTCTGCCGATAGGGGCCATAGCTGCCGCCCAAATGCACACCTTCATCGAACTTAATGCCCAGCCAATCGAGAGCTTCAATAATGTATTGCTCGGCACCTGGCACAAAACGTGTCTGATCGGTGTCTTCAATGCGAAGAATCATATCGCCTCCATGCTGACGTGCAAAGAGATAGTTGTAGAGAGCGGTGCGAACTCCACCAATGTGCAGTGGCCCCGTTGGGCTGGGGGCGAAGCGTACTCTTACTTTTCGTGTCATATCCGGTGAATGTTGAATTTTGAGATTATATGCATTATCACCCTATCAGGAAAGGGTTTTATTATAAGCTGATTATTTGAATTTAAGCTGGGAGAATCGCTTTTTACCCAATAGATAATAGTCTATCAACAGATGTCCGTTATAGACGCAGTCCACTTCACGCGGCTGGGTGCGGCTGCGTTTTTCACGCAACTGAGGCTTCCACCTGCGGTAGGCCTGATGGGCCTTGATAACCGCGAGGCACTCCTTGGGATGTCCTTCCAGAAGGAATTTAAGACCTGCAACCCCATCGAGCACCATACGCAAAGCCATGACCCAATGCAGTCGATGCTGTGGCAGATTCTTATAAAGCAACGCCATATTGTTGCGGAAGTTAAGAAAGGTCTTGCGAGGCGAACTCTTGGGCAGTGTGCCTCCCCCGACGTGGTAGATGACTGACTGAGGACAATAGACAGCCTTATAGCCCGCATTCTTGGCCCGCCAACAGAAGTCTATTTCCTCCATGTGAGCAAAGAAGTCGCCATCCAATCCACCAAGTTCCTTCCAGACCTCAGCCTTAACAAACATTGCAGCTCCAGAGGCCCAGAAAATCTCGCAGGAATCGTCGTACTGCCCACAATCCTGTTCCAATGTGGCAAACATACGTCCACGGCACATTGGGTAACCATATTTATCAATAAATCCGCCAGCCCCACCGGCATATTCAAACGTGTCACGCTGCTCATACATCAACATTTTGGGCTGTGCCAAAGCGATCTGGTCCCCCTGCTCCATCTGGCTAATAACTGGCGTTATCCAGTTAGGAGTCACCTCGACATCATCGTTTAGGAGGACATAATAGTCGGCATCGATCTGAGCCAACGCCCGATTGTAGCCTTCCGCAAAGCCATAGTTTTTGTCCAGCCGAATGACCCGTAATGACGGATAGTATGTCTCTAAGAAATACAGCGAATCATCGGTAGAGCCATTGTCGGCCACAATGACCTCCGCATCGGTGGGACAATGCAGGGTGACACTGGGCAAGAAGCGCTCCAACATATGGCGACCATTCCAATTGAGAATAACGATGGCTATCTTCATATACAGATGCGTGTTTGGCTCGGGGTTCTAAAAAACTGCTAAATCAATTGTCTATAGGCATTTCTGTAGGACGCTGGCGCTTCCAACGACGATGGCTCCATAGCCAGTATTCGGGCTGCCGCTGCAATAGTTCCTCCAACGTACGAATATACTTCTTCACAATGTCATACTGCTGCGTCTGGAGTGGTTGACTACAGAAATCACTGAGGATAATCTCATAGCGTCCGCGGCGCACTTTACGTACCTCGTAGTAGACTACCGGGTAGTTGTACTTTCGCGCAAAATATTCTGGTCCATAAAGAAACGGTGTCTCCTGATTAAGGAAAGTAGCCCAATAACTTTTATAGGTATTGCTTGGGGACTGATCTGCCAACATCATATAGGCTGCCGGGACATGGTGCCTATCGTAATAGGACAACACATCGCGTACATTGGTCTGATCTACCACTTCGGTGCCAAAACGAATACGGCGACGCGAAATATACCCACCAATAGACTTATCATTCAATGGCTTACCCACGCCGACACCATGATGTAGGACTTGGAAATTAAGCGATGTGACCATATACTCCCAATTGTTGTAATGGGAGGAAAGCAAGATGACACTCTGCCCACGCTCATAGTATTTGTTGAGTACCTCTCTGTTGACGAACCGATAGCGACGCAGAATTTGGCGTGGCGTTGCCACCATGTTAAACATACCCTCCACCAGCAAATCACAAAGATGGTGATAGTAGCGGTGCTCTATGCGACGGCGTTCCCGTGCGCTCTTCTCGGGGAAAGAGCGTTCCAGATTCTGCCGCGTCACCGTGCGTCGATAACGAAGCAGATAATAGGTGAACACATAGAGTATGTCCGAAATCAGATACAATGGAACAAGAATTGAAGATAGCTATAAATGGTGAAATTATTTACGGACAAGGATGTCAATGACCACGATTGAATTGTTCGCCGACCTCACCCACCACATATTCGCCTAACTGCTGCTGGGAAAGACGTCGCTCCCACAAGGGGTCAGTGACTTCACCACGAGCATTGGAGACCAACAGTTTGTAGAATCCGTTTCGGAATTCATCCCAGAAAAGGAATACCCTATTGGCATCGTCCTTGTCCAATTTGTTGTAGCGCCAAAGCTGGTACGGCAGGTAGTAGATGTGGCCTTGTGATTCCACATAATGACCACCTGCGGGATTGATGGCCGTTATCGTGCCATCCTCGCGGCGCATATCATTCTGAGTGCCTGCACCCAGTTTCAATGCAGAGACAAAGTTTTTTTCGTCACGAATGTAATCGGGAGGTCCATACTGCAGATAGACACGCCCGCGATCGGTGCGATAGCCAGGTGTGTTGGGGAATGAATAGGCCTGGTCAACATAAGCCAACCAGCCACGATACTCCTCCCAACGTTCCTTGGCCTGTAACTCGTGGCGCGAAAGCCAGAAATTATAGAAAAACACCTGTTTTTCTTCCAGTGCGGGCCGACGAATCATATCCTTTATCGCCGCACGTTCGGCATCAGAGGCTATCGGATAGAGGGCATCCAAAAAATAGTTCAACTGATTTTCATCTGTAATATCGGCTGCAAAAGTGCCAACTACAGGGGCCAGGCTGTCACGCATATTAATCTGAGGGTTAGAACGGTAGAACGGCAGTTTCTGATAGAGTAGCTTCTCGTTATCTTTGTCGTGAACCTCAACAACCAGATTGTAACTTCCCGACGGAAGCTGTTTGATATCCAGCACTGTAAAGACTGGCACCAAACCGGCAGACTGATGGCGAGCCACATGCTGCGTATTGCCAGCACGACGCCCCGTTGCCTGATCTTCAATAAAAGCGTATGTAAGAAAGGGTTTGCCACCCACCTCGCGGTTGATGTTATAAATCTCGTAGTAAATGTTGAGTTGGGTGATTTCCTCAGGTACGAAATCGCTCAAATAGGGTTCCATGTCGTAGCCGCTACGGCTCAGCACATTCTGCGTGACGGTCTTTTTGGCCGTAGCCATCAACTGCGGTCTGGACATGACAGGCTCTTTTTTCCCAAAATAAATGGAGACTGGCTGACGCACCACGACAGCCTCCTGCTGCGAAGCCTTATCCCTGACAGAGAGTTCGAGCGAATACAATCCATTATTAAGATAGAACCGTTGCAAATCCAAAAAATTGAAATCGGTCTGCGTGGTATCATCAATAGCAGGACTATTGAGGTCATACTTTTTCACATAGACGACAGAATCACCCTGACGCGCCAGCAGCACGATTTCTGCCGTGGCACGGTATTTACCATCGTCCGAACGGACAAAATTCATAGACCAAGCATCAAAGGAAAGATAGGTCTCCACATAGGGTCTCTGGGCCTCGTTATTGTAGAAGGCATTGAAATTGAACAATGCGCTCAACTGTTTGTCTTGCGCCGCCACCCATGCACCTATACCGTAGATTAGCAAAAAAAAGATGATATACTTCTTCATTTTCTACAAGTTATATCTTATATAAAAAAAAAGCAAACACTCCCCTTCTCCGACGTACATTCCACAATACATGGGACCAGCCTAACTCTCCTCATTATAATATACTTTGTAAAATTTGCCTCGCTCGTCCTCACCCTGCTCTATCAATTCACGATTGCCGTGCACATAGATATGGAAATTCCGGTCCAATTTGATGACGCTTTTGAAGGAACGAGCCTGTTTTTTGACGGCACTATCGTCTATAGAAAATTGATCCTCAAGCGTGACGGCATTTTCCTGCTGATAATACTGCCTATATTGCTGGAAACTTTCTATCACCTCGGGCTGGCCAATCACCTCATCAGAGAACTGCTGAACATCAAAACTATCATTCTGCTTAAAGTATTCCACGCTACGATTCAGCATATCGGCCTGGTCTGCCTTGCTAACCCCTGTGAATTGCTGAGGGAGTTCGTCGGTGACAAACTTCTTATAGGCAGCCATTTCGGAATGCGTTTTATAGTAGGCATCTTCGCGCTGGCAAATTCTAAGGAAATCATCGCGCCAGTAGCGGGCATCCAGAGCACGGTTGGTGGCATCAACCACGCTTACCACAAATCCATTATCGCGTTCTATATTGAAAATGAGTGCACCCTTGTCTAGTTTGTTGATATTAATGCCTTTGTCTACGTCTATTCTGAATACTGCCGTAGCAGCATTCATTTCGGCACTGCGCTCCCACTCCTCATCCGTGTAGGCAATTTTGAGGAATGACTCCTTGCTTTCGGATTTGAACAAGCCCACGGCATCTACAGTCTGCCCTTCGAAGAGACACTCTCTGAAATAGACTACAAAAAAGTCGCCACCTTTGATGTTGGGATGCATGGAGGCATTATAGAGACAACGTGCCAAATGCTGAGATTCGACCAAGAGATTTTCGGGGTCGTCGAACACATTGGATACATACTGAAAAACCTCGTTCTGCCGAACATCGTCCTCGTGATAGAGGTTGAAGTACTCCGCCCCCTTGAAAGGCGTAAGAAAATAGCGAACAAAGAGATCCTGCAACTGTTCCGTGAGAGGCAGCGTTCTGGGCGAAAGTATCATGCCCTCATCGGTACCCTGATTACCCACAAAATGCAGAGCGACACTCGTAATGGCAGATGATTCGAATACTGGCATAATAATAAAAATGCAAAATTACGAAAATTATCCTTACGCATTCCCCCACCCTTGATTTTTGTACGTTTGAGAGACACACCAGATAGGCAGACGGGGTGTCTCCTAAAATGGAAGGGCACCCCGTCTGAGAGTCAATCTATGTCCTTGAATCGTTTTCTCGCCACGACATAAGTCAATACTTATGTCCAGCTTAGCCGAAACACACAACAAGTGTCAAAGGATTCTTATTTGATATTAGGTTCTTCAAGGCCATATCCTTTCTTCTTGTCCACCGCTTTAAGATAGACAGAGATGAGGAGAGCGGCAATACCGAGAGCGGCCAGCATGACAAGAGCCCATGTGTAATTGAGGTCGTGGGCGGCAGTGCCTTCTGGATTGGTGTTGTTAAGCACCATACCGATGAGTGCAGGGAAAAGACCCAGACCAATGTTCTGAATCCAGAAGATGGCAGCATAGGCGGAACCAATGATTTTCTCATCAACCAATTTGGGTACCGAAGGCCACAGAGCAGCAGGGACCAGAGAGAAAGAGGCACCGAGCACAAGAATAGTAACATAAGCCACAACCGTTCCTCCCACAGCACTACCCTTAAACATGGGCAGAATGAAAGCAAAGGTCAGATGGCAAGCGACCAGCAAGACAGAGCCAAGCATAAGCATTGTGGCAGCCTTACCTTTATGATCCACATAGTTGCCAAGAATAGGAGTAATGGCAACCGCCAACAATGGGAATACGGCAAAAATAGTTTCAGCCGTGCCACGCATATAGCCCATATAGCAATAGGCCACCAGTGCAACTACGGCAAGCCCCATAAGGCCAAACTTTAAAGTCTTGCCTTTGGAAAAATTGCTTGCAAAAGCACACACGGCAACGACAAGCATTACAATATATTGGATTATGGTGACACTGCCACCGCCCCAGAAGGTGTCAGGAGCAGCCTCTGTGAGTGTCAAATTGCACTGCAGCATATTGACGGCGTATTTCTGGAAGGGGAAAATAGCACTGTAGTAAAGCACGCAAAGAAGTGCCACGAGCCAAAATCCAAGGCTGGTAAATATTTTTCCTAAATCACTGATTTTAAAAGGATCATCTTTTTCTTCGGCTTCTCCGGTCTGAGCATCCAGCTTTTTATCCATGAAGAAATAGGTAACGAACATGATAAGGGCAATGCAAAGCAATACCACGCCAAAAGCCACGGAGCGGCTGACATGGACGGTGCCGCCCAGTTTGGCAAAATAAGGAGAAAAAATCATACACGTGGCCACGCCAAGACGAGCCAAAGCCATCTCACTACCCATGGCTAATGCGGTTTCACGACCTTTGAACCATTTGACAATGCCACGGCTCACGGTAATACCAGCCATTTCGCACCCGCAGCCAAAAAACATAAATCCCAAAGCAGCCAGTTTGGCAGAAGCAGGCATGCCAGCCGCAAAGGGCAGTATGGCACCAATAACGGGCAATTCTCCATTCCAGTTAAGATGGTTGTTAAACCAAGTCTCTAAACCGGTGCCAATGAAAGCATCGCTAACGGCATAGTATTTAATCAGACCACCTACAAGCATAACCGCACCAGAGAGCACAGCCGTGAAACGCACGCCCATCTTGTCAAGGATGATACCTGCAAAAATCAGGAAAAACACATATACATTGAGAAAAACCTCGGCTCCCTGCATACGTCCGAAAGAACCGCTGTCCCAACCACGGGTGTCCTGCATCAAATCCTTGATAGGCGAAAGGATGTCCATAAATACATAGCTACAGAACATAGCCAATGCCAGCAACAACAGTGCCGTCCATCTCATCGCAGCACTGTCGCGCAGTGTTTTTTGAACTTTTTCTGTCATAATGTTGAGTTTGTAATAATTATTAAAATTGAATTTTTGTTAATGCTACGAAAGTGCAAATGTACAAAAAAAATGGCAGATAGCCCTCGCCGCAAGAAAAGAGACCAAAATAGGGAAACAGGTTTCTCCTCGCCTATAGGCAGGCAGACCACCTAAAGGTCAAAAAAGGTGCAACAATGGCACAAGTACGGCTGTTGCCACGCCCATCAAGGCCATGCAGAGACCGCTGAAAGCGCCTTGAATAGCACCTTCTTCCAATGCCCTTGCCGTGCCTATGCCGTGTGAAGCACTACCCAAAGCCGAACCAACAGCAAGAGGATTGCGAATGCCTAAGCAGCGTAAGATTACAGGACCAAAGATGCCTCCAAACAGACCACAGATAGCCACAGACAGGGCTGTGACAGAGGCCACACCACCAATAGGTTTGATGACTTCCAGTGCTATAGGCAGCGTGACCGACTTAGGAACCAACGAAGCAACAAACAACTGATCTAAATGAAACCAACGACAGAGTAGCAAAACGCTACCTACGCCCACCAGACTTCCCACAACAACAGAGGTGACTATGGAAATCCAATGCTGCACAATCAGTTTGCGGTGGTCATAAAGAATCAGTCCCAAAGAGACCACACAGGGACCCAAAAGGAACGAAATAATGCGGTTGCTCTCAATATAGTGAGAAGGCTCAATGTCGAACACCAGCAAGACAGTGATAATGATGGGGATGCTGGTCAGCATAGGATTTAGCATGGCAAGTTTGGTCTTGGCACGAAGCCATATACCAAAAATATAAGCACCAATGGTAAGTGCAAGCAAGACTGGGACGCTATTAACTACCTCATTCAGCATAACGACCCTCCGAATTCCTTTCAGTCCTCTTGCGAGAAAACCATTCAACCAATTCCACGCTATAGCCCGAAGCCGCCATAACAGCCACAGTAGATAACAACACTACAGCCAGCCACCCCAGCCAATTAAGCCGGATAAGTCCCCACGTATCTATAATGCCCATGAAGGTTGGGATAAACAGTAATGCCATATTGCCAGTAAGAAAAGAGGCAACGGCACGGATGCTCTCGGCCTTGACCCAACCTATACATAATGCGAAGAAAAGCAACACCATGCCAACAACACTGCCAGGCACAAAATGTCCAAAGAGCACTGCCACCGCCTCACCCAAGGCATAGAAAGCCATGACGATGCCAAATCCTTGAATAATTTTCATGACTATTAGAATACGTTGATTTAATCGTTGTTATTCATTCTCCTAACGGAATCGCCGCCAATACCCCTGACTTTAGTTACCTCAGGACTCCAAAGATGACGCCACAACAGCCCCCTTCCAGAATCCTAAAAGTATCCGAACGCCCTCATTCTACACATTGGAGGTTCTATATAATTTTGACGAACAGCAACCATTACAAATGCGTGGATGAGAAATGAGCCCGAGGAACGGGCTCATTTCTCATCCACACTCCAAGCAGATGATTAATATGCAATCACATACATAATTCAGGAAATCCAATGATTTTGTATTGATACGCCTTGTAATCAATGAATGTTTTTTGTTAGACCTATTCGACAGGGATGTCTTTATTCACATTCTTACTGCCGACCAAAGCATAGAAGAGGATATATGCCAGACCAATAATAATAATCCAGTAACTACCAATAACACCTATGCCATCGGCCACAAGGCCCTGAATGAATGGAAGGATGCCACCGCCACAAACCAAAGCCATGAAGATGCCCGAAGCCATGGGGGTATATTTGCCCAAGCCATCGGCAGCCAAATTGAAAATAGCCCCCCACATAACCGAAGTGCAAAGACCCGTAAGAAACATGAATAGCATTTTTAGAGGCACCGTAGCACCAAGCACATGCACCGTTACCGACTCGGGAATCAAGATGAGGCAAAGAATGAAAAGAATGGCAACCATGGAGGCTGTGGACAACATGGCCTTAGACGAAACCTTGCCGCCAATGGCACCACCAATCAGACGACCACACATCATCAAAAACCAGTAGGCAGCGATAAAAGTGCCCGCCACAGCAGGTCCCACATTGGGGTCTTCGGACATATAAATGTTAGACATATTGGGTATGCCGACCTCTACTCCCACATAGAAGAAAATGGCAATAGCACCAAGTACGAAATGCCGGAACGACAAAGGGCTATGCGAATCCTTCGTCAATGTGCCGCTACGGCGAGCCTGACGCTCTTCGGCTGTTTCCATATGAGGTTCGGGGATCTTGGTGAGAACAATGACCACAAATGCCAAAGCGAAAATAGACATGGCTATAATCATGGCTGGAGCGGCAGAACTTACTGTGGCATTCTCAATGCTACCTCCAATCAAATAGCCCAGCAATATAGGGGCAATGGTTCCACCTATGGAGTTGCATGACCCACCTAACTGTACCAACTGGTTGCCTCGGTTGCCACCGCCACCAAGTGTGTTGAGCATAGGATTGACCACAATGTTCAACATGCACATAGAAAATCCTGCGACAAAAGCACCTGCTACATAGACAGCAAAACTCTGCATATAGCCCGAAAGGAACTGTATGGCGACACCCATGAGGCCGATAGTAACAGCAGAAAGTGCCGTGAATTTATATCCTTTACGTTTCAGGATGAGACCTGCGGGAATGCCCATACAGGCATATGCGATGAAATTGGCAAGTGAACCTAACTGCGACAAAGCCTTGCTGGCCCCAAACTGATTAGTAACAATCACGCCCATGGATCCTGCAAAGTTGGTTACGAAGGCTATCATGAAAAATAGCAGGAACATCACGATAATCGGGATGGTGTAATTTTGATTTTGTTTCTGCATTTTGATTTATTTAATAGGTTATTTACTGCTTACTGAAATGGGGGAAAACGCATGGCATTATTTCCACAGGACTTGCCTTGATAGGCTATGCAAAGGTACATTTTCCATCGTATCCTCCCAAATTTTTCTTCATGGGATTGATGTCTGGGCAAACACGGAGAGTCCGTCTATCAGAAAAGGATATGCCGACGACGATAATCGCTACCCACGCAAACCACATAAAGTCCACGATGGACTATTGGGATACTGATTTCATCCCCCGCCATGCGAAAGGTTGCCACCCGTCTGCCTAACGAGTCATAAACCTTGACAGGAAGACCAGCAGAACATCGCACAATAAGGTTGGCACCAGACACATAGGTAACAATTGGGGAATGCATTATATTAGTGATACTGGCTGGCGTGGTCGGAAAAGTATCAAAGAAGGCCAACAAACTTGTATCACCCATAACCACAAAAGAGTATAGGCTATCAGTAGTGCCATCACTCCAATGGGAGAACCGAAAACCTGAAAATGGAGTCGCACACAAAATGGCACTATCACCATAAGAATAAATGCCACCACCAGACACCCATCCCTGTCTCTCGTCACTGACCGAAGCGACAACATGGTATTCATTTATTTCAAAATACGCAGTATAGTTGGCATCTCTATCCACTACCACATAACGGGGATTAGCAGTGTCGCCGTCTTGCCAACTACGGAAGCGAAATCCCGTTCGGCTTTGTGCTCGCATTACGGCAGTGTCTCCCCAAGCATAGTCACCTCCGCCAAAAACAACGCCTTGACTGCTATCGCTGCTTTGAGAATACAAACGGTATAAAGTAGTACTGCAAGAACAGGGATTCTTTGTCTGCACCAAAATCCCTTCTGACAAACTTTTACCCCCACCATGCTCATAAAGAGTTCCACCATTAGGGCAGCTCACCGCAAAACCACACTCTTCATCCCACACCCCACTATGCCACACCAACTTAGCATGTTGAGGACAGACCCCGATAATTGTCATGCCAGTATCCTGCCCCGAGAGCAGGCGAGCCTGCCCATAGGTTCCTCCTTCTGAATCGAGTATTTCCAAATAAGCATAGTTCCAACTGTCTGCGCAATCGTCAGTCATACGCACCGAAAGATGACACATTTCATCTTGCATACACCCCAACTGGAATACCATAATCCGTACCTGGCTATCCTCTTGCTGGATAACGATGGTATCACTGCGTGGCATCCCCGAATCATTGGCATCGGCCTGAATAGAAACCATTGTTCGGCTACCATTACCAAACCCAGAAGAGACCGAGAGATGGAGCCAGTGGGCAGGCGTACTGGCAGACCAACGCGAAGTAGATCCAGATGCCAATGTTATGGCCACATCATGTGATTCTCCTTCGGCGACATAGGTCAGACGGGCAGTATCAACTCTTAGGTGGTCATTTGGTTCTATAGCAAATAGCAGGGCATGATCATCTGTAAAAGAACAATACGGTGCCGTCTGACTCGACAACCGAGGGGACAAGGCCGAAACACTGTAATAACCATCGTAAGAGCCACTCCACCCCCAATTGAAATGGAAATAATCGCCACTGAATCCATCACAGACGAACGCATGACCGCCCACCTCATTGCTCCGTGCGCCATAGAGGACTGGTCGCCCACTCTGAAGTTCATCCTTCAAGATTTTCCTCCATTCCGAAAGGGTATAGTCCTCACGATAGGCGGACTGAATAGAAGACTTATAATCAAAATAACGAGGGAAAGCATGTTCCGCACAGGGGAGCGAACCGTTGCCAAAACTATTGATATAGGCTCCACTACCCTCCTGGGCATACTCCATATCTACCGCCACACCGCAATGGAAAAGCAATGTGGCCACTGCATCGACCTGAGCACTGGAACTTGCCGCCGACAATCTATCGGGCATCCTGGACCATTTATAATTGGCCTGACGAAAGTCCGCCGATTGCCAACCAGACAAAGCATCCTTATAAGAGTGCTCGCGAAGCCCAGCCTTGGGATGCTCCCAATAGCGCATAATCTGCCCCATGGCCACAGCCACACAACCAGCGGAATAACGATTACCCGAAGCACGATTAATAGGACAATGATTATTGTAGTAATCGTTCTGATCCCAAGCACTGGATATTAGGGGGGAAACAGACTTTGATGGCTTGGGCAATCCCGACTCATGAAGCACCTGATACCATATGCCTTCCGTTTCTTCATCAGGAAGAAGATTATGAAGAACCGCCATTCTGATAGCTTCGTCGTAGCAAGATAACCAATAAAGAACTGAAGGAGGCATGACGCTATCAATACGACCTTTGGCGGCATACGCCAATACAGGCAAAGCCCTGTCATCAGCAGAGACTATCACAAAACCCTCATCCTCCCCATAATTGAACAGATACAAATACTCTAACCCGAATGCCTCGGACTTCTGCAATACGCCTGGAGCAAGAGAGGCTGACCTGGAAGTACGAAACGCATCAGCCACTCGAATAGCCGTCAATGTGTCCACGGGAGATGCCAAGGAGGACAGCAATAGGGACACGAAAAGGATAAAAAACGTTGACTTGCGCATCATACTATACTGCAAGAATCTGAAATTTCTCGATAGTCCTCCCCTTCATGGCAAACTATTGCAGACGGGGTACCATAGTGCTCATCCCTTCAAAGCCTCCGAGCCACTAACAATTTCGATAATTTCATTGGTGATGGCCGACTGACGAGCCTTGTTGTAGGAAAGTTTCAAATCCTTGAGTAATTCAGTGGCATTGTCCGTGGCTTTTTGCATGGCTGTCATCCGGGCACCATGTTCTGCCGCAACAGAGTCAAGTACAACCCGATAGAATTGAGAACGTAGCATCAACGGAATCATATCCCTCAGCACGGTTTCCTTATCTGGCTCGTATATATAATCATTGCGCAACCCCTTGACAACAGCTTTTTCAGACACACTGACAGGCTGCACAGGGAGGAACTGCTCCGTGGAGAGAACCTGAGTGATAGAATTTTTGAACTGATTGTAGATAATTTCGACCCTGTCATAGCGTTTGGCACAAAAATCTCGCATCACCTGCTCGGAGATGTCACACGCAGCGTCGAAGGTGGGATTGTCCAACAGTTCATCATAGGAAGCCAACACCAGCCCCTTCTGCTTGGAAAAGAACTCCGTAGCCCGTTTCCCCAAGGTAATCATACCAATGGAGGCAACCTTTTGTTTCTGATAGTGTTCCATACGAGCTGTAGCGGCCTTAAGAACATTGGCATTGAATGCTCCACACAACCCTTTGTTGGACACCACAACAATCAGCAGTACACGATCTAATTTGCGAATATCATGGTAAAGTGTTCTGACTCCATCGGCCACATCACTGCCCGACACAATGGCATTCAACTGCTGCGCATAGGGTCGCATGGCGAGGATTGCGTTCTGTGCCCTGCGAAATTTGGCTGCGGAAACCATCTTCATAGCAGAGGTAATCTGCTGGGTAGAGCTGACAGAAGCAATACGGGTGCGGACTTCTTTAAGATTAGCCATTTTCTTACTACATAGAAAGCCGTATGACATATGCCATACGGCTTATTGTTTTCTTAATTTTTAGCGTATTTCGCCGCCAAATCACGGGCCACGGACTCCATGATTTCCAAATCATTATCAATCAACTTGCCCTGACGAAGATTTTCTAACAGAGGCTTATGGTTCTCTCTAAGGAAAAACAGATACTCACTCTCGAAATTACGGACCTTGTCCACAGGGACCTTAAGCAGCAGCCCCTTGACACCACAATAGATGATGGCAACCTGCTCTTCGACAGGCATGGGACTGTACTGAGGCTGTTTCAGAATTTCCACATTGCGAGCACCCTTGTCCAGAACAGCCTTTGTAGCAGCATCCAAGTCACTACCAAACTTGGAGAACGCCTCCAATTCGCGATACTGAGCCTGGTCCATCTTGAGCGAACCCGCAATCTTCTTCATAGACTTAATCTGAGCCTTGCCACCCACGCGAGACACCGAGATACCCACATTGATGGCAGGACGGACGCCGGAATTGAACAAGTTGGTTTCCAAAAATATCTGCCCATCTGTAATGGAAATAACATTGGTAGGAATATAGGCCGAAACATCGCCTGCCTGAGTTTCAATGATGGGCAATGCAGTCAATGAGCCACCACCCTTTACCTTACCCTTGAGAGAGGCAGGGAGATCGTTCATATTGGCAGCAATCTCATCACTTTGGATGATACGGGCAGCGCGCTCCAATAAGCGGCTATGCAGGTAGAACACGTCGCCAGGATAAGCCTCACGTCCCGGCGGACGACGGAGTAGCAAGGAGACCTCTCGATAGGCTACAGCCTGCTTACTAAGGTCATCATAAATCACTAAAGCATTGCGTCCAGTATCACGAAAATACTCACCAATGGCTGCACCAGCAAAAGGAGCATAAAACTGCATGGCAGCAGGGTCGGAGGCCGTAGCAGCGACAATTATAGTGTAATCCATTGCCCCTTTCTCCTGCAGATTCTTCACGAGGTTTGCCACCGTGGAACCCTTCTGTCCACAAGCCACGTAGATACAATAGACGGGGTCGCCAGCCTCGTAGAAACCACGCTGGTTGATAATGGTGTCGATGGCGATAGCTGTTTTACCAGTCTGGCGGTCACCGATAATCAACTCACGCTGACCACGTCCGATAGGAATCATCGAGTCAATGGCTTTGATGCCCGTCTGCAACGGCTGCTCCACTGGCTGACGAAAAATGACGCCTGGAGCCTTACGTTCAATAGGCATGTCAAACAACTCACCTTCAATGGGACCTTTGCCATCGATAGGCTCACCAATGGTATTGATAACGCGTCCCACAAGTTGTTCGCCAACTTTGACAGATGCGATACGGCCAGTCCGTTTCACAACATCGCCTTCATTAATCGTGTTACTCTCGGCCAGCATCACCACGCCGACATTGTCCTCTTCCAGATTCTGAACGATGCCCTGCTCGCCCGAAGTAAACTCGACCAATTCGCCTGACTGAGCATTGTTGAGTCCATAGACGCGAGCTATACCGTCGCCGACGGAGAGAACCGTTCCAATCTCTTCAAGAGAGACATCTAATTCGACATCTGCCAATTGCTTCTTCAAAATCGCCGATACTTCGGCAGGTTTGATTTCTGACATATATCCTATTTTTTTATTTTACAAAATCATTTGCCTGAGAGACGAAGGCCGCAGCGGGGATATGATGACACACCTGATGCGGACCACAAACCTATAGTTTCATCTCATAATCATTATCGCTAAACTGCTTTCGCAAATTAGAGATTTGGGTACGTATACGAGTATCGAACATATTATTGTCGAACCTGACTACAAAGCCGCCAATGATACGGTCATCCACATGGGTATTTACCTCCACGTCCTTGCCAGACACATGCGCCACGAGTTCTGCCACCATGCTGATAACCTCAGCATCCACGGGATAGGATGTGGACATATCAGCCAACACAACGCCACGACTTTCTCGATACATTTCTAAAAATGCAGCACTGATGCCTCTCAAATTGACCACTCTTTTTTTTCGCACCACAAAATGCAAGAAAAGACGGCTAAGCTGAGATACTCTCTGGTCGAAAAGCTCACCGATGATGGCAACCTTTTTGGACTGCTTGATGACTGGATTGTTGAAGATGACGTAAAGCTCGCGATTTTCGGAGAACACATCGTTCACCAGCCGCATATCGGCTGCCACAATCCCCTGCTGGTCAGTTTCTGAGGCCAGCACAAAGAGTGCCTTAGCGTAATTCCTGCTTACCTTGTAGTTATCCATAGCCATTGAAATAATCTTAGCGACAAGGGCCTTAGCCCGATGAGGGGCCTTTATTCGTACTGCTTTTGGATTCTTTCCAACTCGCCTTTCACAAAAGCATCAGCACGCTGACGATCAGATAGTTCTGTTCGAATTAATTTCTCGGCGATGTCGATAGAAAACTGCGCTATCTGATTCTTCATATCGTGCATGACACGCAGCTTCTCATTCTTGATACTTTCTAAAGCAGCCTCACGCATACGGATGATTTCCTCCGCCGCCTTGGCTCGCGCATCTTCAATAATCTGATCACTGGTAGCACGGGCATGACGCAGCATTTCGTCCCGTTCTTTCTTTGCCTCGCGGAGCAAATCCTGATTGCTGGCCTGTAGGTGAGCCATTTCTTCCTTGGCTTTCTCTGCTGCATTCAGTGCGTTATCAATAGCCACTTCACGCTCTTTGAGTGATTTGAGCAACATCGGCCAGCCCCATTTGGCCAAAATGAAGACCAGAATGCCAAAGGAAACCAGCATCCAAACGAATGTACCCGGGCCAGGATTGATTAAGGGATTATTCATTCTATTCCGAATTAAACCAGAGCATCCTTGCGGAAGCCTGAATCATTTAGTTTTTTTTTGAAAGGTGGCAGAACTGAGCCAATCGCGCACCCCTGCCACCTTTGCGGGTGGAAGAAAAAAAACTACTTGAGGACAACCAACAAGCAGATAACCACTGCGAAGAAGGCAACACCTTCGACGAGGGCGGCAGCAATAATCATGGTAGAGCGGATGTCGCCGATAGCCTCAGGCTGACGGGCAATGCCTTCCATGGCTCCCTGTCCAATTCTTCCGATACCGATGCCAGCACCAATGGTGGCAAGACCGGCTCCCACGGCTGCACCCAAATAGCCCCATGCTATACCAGCCACAGCCTGCAAAAAGATCAATAAACTTGTCATAATAGTTAAGTTTAAAGTTGTAGTTTCTTGGTTACTTTTTCCCTTTCATCCAACTCCAAACCGCACGCGTGTGTATGACCCAATGAGCCATTCCAAACCGACGCAGCTCAGCGGAGAAGAATCAGGCAAACAAAAATAAGTAAAAGAATTGAAAAATACACACATATGGTATTTTTACAAAACCCGCAAAAAACTTACAATAATAATAATCAGATATTTGTATGCAATATTTTTTTTACTTTAGTAGTTAATTATGACAACCAAACATCATAAAAAAAGTCCCTATGACATACAATTTTGACGAGATTATAGAACGCCGGCACACGGGCTGTGTGAAACATGATATGCTACACCATTTTTTCGGTCGTTCCGACTTGATGCCTATGTGGGTGGCAGACATGGACTTCCGTTCACCTGACTTTGTGATGCAGGCCATTCGTGAACGCGCAGAACACGAGGTTCTGGGATATGCGTTCGCCACTGACGAATACCTCTCTACCATGCAGTCGTGGCTGCTGCGTCACTACCAGGTAGAGGCAGCAAAGAAACATCTTCATTTTATTCCTGGCATCGTTTCAGGAATAGCCTTTGCCCTACAAGCCTTCACACAACCCTCCGACCGGATACTAATTCTCACCCCCGTTTATCCACCCTTTGTCAACCTACCCAATGGAAGCCAGCGCACTTTGGTGCCGTGCCCGTTGTGCATCAAAAATGGACGTTTTGCCATCGACTTTGACCAATTATCTGATGCTGCCAAGGGATGCAAGATGATGATACTGGCCAACCCACATAATCCAGGGGGTACCGTATGGTCTCCCGACGACCTGCGACAGGTGGCCGAAATATGCACACGGAATGGCATCGTGGTGATCGATGACGAAATACACGCCGATCTGACGCTGCCAGGACACACCCATACCGCCTATCCTACTGTATTACAAACAGCGGCAGACAACAGTTTAATGTTCATTTCGCCCTCCAAGACGTTCAATATTGCTGGACTTAGCAGTTCCATCTGCTACATTGGAAATGAAGATTTGCGTAAACATTTTTTCGGCTATCTCGAGACCTACGAGGTGGCCAATGGCAATATATTCGCCTATGTTGGTGCACAAGCCGCTTTTGCTCACGGAGATGAGTGGCTACGTCAGATGCTGGACTATCTGGCAGGAAACGTGGCTTTCTTGAAAGATTTTTTGCAAAGCGAAATGCCCGAAGTGAGCGCAGTCCTACCAGAAGCCTCCTATTTGGCCTGGCTTGATTTCAATACGTACGGACGGTCGCATGAAGAGACCTTACACCGACTTCTTGATTGCGCCCACGTGGCCCTCAACGATGGAACCACATTTGGCGGTACAGCCTACCGCAACTGTTTCCGCCTCAACATCGGATGTCCAAGAGCCACCCTTCAGGAAGCCCTTCAACGCATTGCCGACGCCATGAAAAAATAACTACGTTTTTCTCCAGACACAGCTTCCCCTATTGCCAAGGTGCAATTTCATATAGTCTATCCCCTCTGTTGGTAAAGAGAACTCTATCACAGAGTAAAATGGATCATATAGAAATAACACTGCAAATCGAACAGGGGAAAACTAATTAAAGGACTAATATACAATCCCTATCTACCATCATGTTTCCGATGGAAGCTTCCCTATGGCAGCGTCATACTGTTCCATAGACTTCTGATACTTTCCGCGATATTCAATGCCGAACCGTTCACGATCAGCAGCTGCAAGAGTTTCTGGAAAAACCGAGCGAGCTTCGTTCAAAAGAACAGAGATATCCTTATAGCGATTACTGAAATGGGTAAGCAATAAACGACCCACGTTGGCCTTGCGGGCCAATGTGGCTGCCTGGGATGCCGTGCAATGCTGTTTCTCTACCGCCACAGAAGCAAAGTCATCTGCAAATGTACTCTCCAAGCAGAGCAGTTCCACGCCACGGACGATGTCAGCCAATTCATCGAAATAGCCAGTATCGCTACAATAGGCGTAGCGACGATGTGGGCGCTCACTGCGAGGTATTTCTTCGACTATGAAGCCAAAAGTGGCTATAGAATGCCGAAGGGAGAATGCAGAAACGACGCAGTGGTCGTTGGAAAACACAGGTACACATCCAGTTCCGCACTCATCGTCTGTAAGTTCACGAAATGACACCTCATACCGCAACATGCATCCAGAAAAACGGATAATGGTTTTCAAAACCTCGCGGATGCCCTTAGGACCAATAATTGTGATTGGCTCGGTTCGACCACAAAGGTGCATGGTTTCCAAAAGTCCTGGCAGCCCAAAGAAATGGTCGCCGTGCAGATGAGAGATACAAATAAGGGAGAAAGACTGAAGGCGCTGGTGGCAGGCACGCATCTGCCCTTGCGTTCCTTCGCCACAGTCAATAAGCAGTTTGAATCCCCTGACACTGACTACCTGCGCACTGCAGTGACGGTTAAAGGTGGGCAATGCAGCACCCGACCCTAATATGGTGACAAAGAAATCAGAATGTAGTGGTTCTGGCGATTGCCGTACCGGAAGTTCGGCGGAGTCATCCTCGGGGAACGGAAAGAAGATTTCGTCGGACATGAACAGGATTCTTATTAGTTGGCGATATAAATTAAATCGCCCGTATGAGAGTCAAATAAAGCCTTAAACTTGCCAGAAGGCAGTTCGATTGTAGGACCGAACTGAGCAATTGGCAGTTGTTTTTGATAGCAAAACTTATCGCAATAGACAGCCACATCAGCCTGCTCAGAACAGCGATACTTAAAGGTATTACGCTCGTTCATATTGCTGGACTGAAAAGCCCCGATGCGGTATTTCACAAAACGCGCCGCACTACGCATCTCGTTGTCGCAACGCAAACTGCATTTCACCGCCATGGCACCACGGTCCATAGAGTCGGCAATGCCTCGCTCGGGCGTGAAGTAGAAAAGAACCACCGTCTGGCTATCTACCAAAATTTTCTCATCTTTAGGATCGATGACAAAGCGTACAGTCTCGGTGGTGTAACGACCAACAAATTGCTCCAGAAGTTGATGCTCCTGTCGGTCGATAAGTTGCAATAGTACCTGCAGACCCTCTGGGGTATACGAAGTCTCAGTCTCACCATTGAGCAACTGCTGACGACGATCCTGTAGTTGTCCGATACGCTCGGCAGCGGCCATGGCCTGCTGACGGGCACTGCGTACATCCTTCTTGGTTGCTACCACACTGGGATGTCCAGGACGGTCGTAACGGGAGTAGAATGTATCGGCACGATCGTACAAATTATACTGAGCTGGCAGAGGGTCGAATGAATCGTCTTCGGAGGAGGTTCCGGGCCTCTCACTCAATGCCTCCATATCGGAGGCTTCCAATCCGATGGAACGCAACAGATTGCGGCTGTCCACCTGTACTGATGTCCTTTTGGGTCGCACAAAATAGAAATGCCTTGCATCAGCCACCACACGGGTGGACAGTTGCACATCCTTGATCTCATAGCCACCCACAGGTTCACGTACGGAAAGCATCTCACGAGCGTATTTGACATAAGCGGCCCCAGTGGTGTCGTAATGACCAAACGTGACATCCACACATATCTCGGTGCGGGGCAATGCATAAAGCAACCCACCTGGCGATGCCACCTTGGGGTGTGACTTGACCGGACGCACCTCGTAACTGCAAGCAGACAACAACAATGTCGCCAAAAGCAGCCATAATATTGGTTTTACACTCATATATTGCCTGTTTTGAGAATTGATTTCGAAGAACGAACCCTAACCAGCCAAAGTCCGGCAAAGGTTAGCAACCCATTAATAAGCAGAATCTCGAACCCAATCTGATATCCACCAAACCATACAGGACTATAGAGCTTGAGCAGATAACTGATAACTGGACTCATTACGGCCACTACTGGCACCCAACGGTCGTTCACTTCGAGCCGTGTGAACATACCGAAACAGAATAACCCCAAAAGAGGTCCATAGGTAAACCCCGCCACATCAAACAGCGTGTCAATGAGCGACTGGGTATGGAACGGACGGAAAGCCACTATGACCAGCAAAAACAGGACAGAATAACCTACATGAACCCAGCGACGAAGTATCAGTTGCTGTTTTCCAGAAAGACTACGACGTTCGAATCCTAAGAAGTCATAGCAAGTAGTCGTAGTGAGTGCTGTAAGTGTGCCATCCGCACTAGAATAGCCTGCCGCCACCATACCCAGCACAAAAACCACCGCCGTCACAGGGCTCAACGAAAAAGCTATGGATGGAAAAATCTTGTCGCTAACAATTCTGCCAGCCTCATCCACAGGTAGCGAAAATCCAGTCTCCTGGGCATAAATAAGAAGTGCCGCACCGAGACTGAGAAAAAGAATATTTACAATGATAAACAACAGGCTGGCCGACAACACATTTTTTTGCGCATCACGTAAAGTCTTGCAGGTAAGATTCTTCTGCATCATATCCTGATCAAGCCCTGTCATGGTAATAGTGATAAATGCCCCACTGACAATTTGTTTCCAATAATACTTCTTGTGAGTAACATCAGTATCAAACATCGTGGTAAGACCTGCGTCATCGGCCTTTTGTAGTAACCCACCCCACGAGAGATCCAGTCGCTGGAGGATGGCCACAACCGTAATAAGAGCTGCCAAAAGCAAGAAAGTAGTTTGCAATGTGTCTGTCCACACTACTGTCTTCAAACCGCCCCTGAAGGTATATATTAAGATAATCGAAACAAAAACCAAAGCCGGAACCCAGAAAGGGATGCCCCATGCCCTGAAAACAAATTCATAAAGGACAAAAACCACCAAATAAAGCCTTAAAGCAGACCCCATGAGCCTCGAAAGGATGAAAAACAAAGCGCCCGTTCTCTCACTATGCCTCCCGAAACGCTGCTCCAAGTAGGAATAGATAGAGGTAACGTTAAGTCTATAATAGAGCGGCAGCAAGAGCCAAGCAATCACTGCGTAACCAATAACATATCCAAACACCAAAGGCATATAGGTAAATTGCCCCCCATAGACTCCACCAGGCACCGACATGAACGTAACCCCTGACAGAGAGGCACCTATCATGCCATAGGCAACCACGAACCAAGGAGACTTACGCCCCGCACGAAAAAAAGCATCGTTGCCAGCCTGACGAGAAGTGAGCCACATCACCCCGAACAGCATCGCCGTATAAACCAGAAAACAGATTAGTATGATTGACTCCATCGTAATAGAATAAACGCCATGTTATGCGACAACTATCTGCGAATAAAAACCTCTCACAGCAAAAGTGCGACAACTTTTCACGTAAAAAGCTGTGCAAAAGTAAGAAAAATAACCCGATTGGCTGATTTTTCGCTAAATAAACCCAAAAATATAGTACTTTTGACAGTCGATATATCGTATTCCCTTTTCAAGGAATTAGATATATAAATAATTCGGAAACATAAAATTACAATGAAAAATATAGCAATAGTTTTTGCATTGGTTTTGAGTACGGCAGGCAGTGCCATGGCGCAGAAAGCTGCTCCTGAAGTGAAATTGGACGGATTGAAAGGGACTGCCCAGCAAGTGACATCCATCATGTATGAAGCCAAAAACAACGGTGGTGCCATGCTGGAACGCGGAGACATACTGGAACGTATTGAAACCATCTATCTGCAGAATGGGCAGAGAAAAAGCATGGCCTACCTCTCACAAGAGGAAGACGTGCTATTCCGCTCGCGCTACAAACACGACGGTTTCGGCGTAACGACTCTGGAACACGTGGTGGACAACAACGATCATATCGTAGGACGAACCTACTATATTTATGACCCGAACTTCTTCCTAACGGAAATCTACACAGAAGATGCCGAGCGCCAGATTGAATCACGCACCCTCATCAAATATGACAATCGTGAACGCGTGAGCCAGCGGAGTTTTACGGATGCGGCTGGCAACATCTTCCGTCGCGAAGTTTATACCTATACCTCCGAGGGCAACCTGCTAAAAACCGTAGTGTTTGACCGTGCTGGTAACAAAGCTCAAGAAATTCGCTACGAGTTTGACAACTACGGACAGCCCGTCACCAAGACTACCTACGACTACAGCGAAGACGAACCGGATATTCTCATCACCATTTACCGATACAAATACGACAACCACCGCAATTGGATTCAGAAGACCGAATACGAGATGATTGACAATGCGCCCGTTGCCCAAACCATTACTGAACGCGACATCAAATACTTCTAAACGATGGCGCACAAGGCAGGATTCGTCAACATCATCGGAAACCCCAACGTAGGTAAATCCACCCTAATGAACGCCCTTGTGGGCGAAAAGCTTTCCATTATCACCTCCAAGGCGCAGACCACGCGCCACCGCATCATGGGTATTGTGAATGGAGATGATTTTCAAATCGTCTATACCGATACCCCCGGCATTGTCAATCCTCACTACAAACTCCACGAAAGCATGATGGGGTTTGTTCATTCTGCTCTACAAGATGCGGATTTATTCCTTTTGGTAACAGAAATTGGCGAGACATTCAAGAATCAGGAAGTGCTGCAACGCATCATTGATAGCAACGTCCCCGTCATTCTGGCCATCAACAAAATAGACCTCTCCGATCAGAAAACCGTGAGCGATCGTATCGCCTATTGGCGCAACCAGATTCCACGTGCAGTCATCATCCCTACATCGGCAACAAACAAGTTCAATATCAACGCCATCTTTGATCATATCTTGGAGGCTCTGCCCATCCATCCTCCCTATTTTGACAAAGAAGAACTGACAGACCGTTCCATGCGCTTTTTCGTAAGCGAAATCATACGCGAAAAACTATTGCTCTACTACCAAAAAGAGATACCATACTCATGCGAAGTGGCCGTGGAGAGTTATGAAGAACAAGATGGCATTGATCGCATCTCAGCCATCATTTTTGCCGAACGAGAGTCTCAAAAAGCCATCTTGATAGGACATCAAGGCAAATCAATAAAAAAAGTTGGCATTGAGGCTCGCAAAGACATTGAGGATTTCACAGGAAAACGATGCTTCCTTAACCTCTATATCAAGGTAATGAAAGACTGGAGAAATAGCGACCGTGCCCTACGCCAGTTCGGCTACGAGACCGACTAAATTAATGAAAACATCCATCACGTAACTGGATTCATTCTATTAAAAAGAGACCATACAGAATACCGGCAAATGCCATAGCGTTTGCCGGTATTCTGTATTTATAGTAATAAACTAAACTACTTGCCAAAGAGATGTTCCGAGATGAAAAGGATTACTACCTCGATGATGAATTGAATCAATAAATTTGGGCTATCAGACTATAACGTTGCTTCTTTTAAATGCTCAATAATATCCGATGCCACAATTGATGCTTGCGACTGGTGTTGCAAGGCCAAATCTCCCGAACGGCCATGCAGATAAACCCCTAACATGGCGGCAATAGCACTGGAAATCTGCTGTGCTGTTAGTGCGAGAATAATGCCAGTCAGCACATCACCGCTGCCCGCCGTAGCCATTCCTGCATTACCCGTCATATTGACAAATTCCTGTCCTTGTGGGCTATAAGTACGAGTATGATGTGACTTTTGCACCAATACAACATGGTATTGTCGAGCCACCTGCGCCGCATTCGTGCCTCCAAAAAGCCTTTGATACTCGCCGGCATGAGGAGTCAAAACAGATTCTGCTGGCAGGGATGACAGCAAGTTCTTGTGTGCAGCCATGATGTTAAGAGCATCGGCATCCATGACAAACGTGAGACGATCTTTCTCACTCCGGGACTGGTTAATTTTAGCCACTGCCGACACCAGCCTCTTCACCATGCGCACCGTCTTCCGATCCGTACCAATACCAGGTCCCACGGCTATAGACGTATAGCGTTCTAAATGAGCAGGAAGAGATGTCACAATCTCATCGTCATCATCCACCGAAACCATTGCCTCGGGAACCGCAGCCTGCAACACCTCCAATCCACAGGCAGGCGAATGAACAGTAAGCAATCCAACCCCAGAACGCAGACAGGCTCGGGCTGCCAAAACCGCTGCACCCATTTTGCCAAGACCACCAGCGATGAGCAGGGCATGTCCATAGTCTTTCTTGGAGGTCTCTTCCACCCGATGATTGAAGATATCTGGCAAATCAATCGTGTCTACCTCAAAACTATTTTCCGAAATACGTCTCATGGCTCTAATGATTTAGGAAACCTGCTTTGTCCAAAATTGGAGTTTTAGACAAAGCAGGTAACGTTATATGTGATTTTAATTCATAATCTTGCGTAACAGACACTCTATCATCTCAAAATGCAGGGCTAATGGAGAAACTACTGCTGCACGCTTTCTGGCTCCAGCGTCACAACCACATAGTTTTTCAGATTCATCTTGCTCTTGGCCATCTTTTTGATATCCTTGGCGGAGACTGACTTGACTCGCTTACTGTAATTGTCAAGGCTGGCATTTCCATCGCGGTTTTCATTGTAGTAATAGCTCCCATTAATCTGATTCATCCAGAAACCATTGTTCTGCATAGCACTGCCACGATTCACAATCATCTGCTCCTGCACCTTAGACAAGGTTTCAGCATCCGGACCATTTTTCTGGTAATCCTTCACAATGCCAATAATGGCATCCTCTATTTTCTTGAGGTTGTCTGGGTCACACTCTATATAGAACTGCCAACTGAACTCTCCTTTGGGAAGAATTTCGTAGTCAATGCTCACCGAAGGGCTATATGTACCACCCATCTGCTCGCGGATGACCTCCAAAGCAGTAATCTCCATTGCATCACTAAGTTGAGAAACAATCATCCGATTTTTGGGAGTAGGCTCAAAGTCGTCATTTACCCCCATGATAACCATCTTGCTCTGCTTTTCACTACCCTTGATGGCCACGGCATGATGCACACCTTTCACAAATTTTGACGAACGATCTTTATAACCCTCGTTTTTCTGAGATCCATCGCAAGGCAAATTACCCAGATACTTGGCAATCAAAGGAATATGACTATCATCAATATTACCTACAAAAAAGAATATCATACCAGAAGCATCATGGAAACGCTCTTGGTAGATGCGGTGGATGTTGTCCAACGTCAAACTTTCAATCTGTTCTTCAGTAGGGACAAGCACAATTCGATTGTTGTCAGGATAGGCCGTGGCGTAAAGTTTCTCGACGAATGCGTATTGAGGATTCTCTTTGACGAACTTCAACTGATTGCGAAGGTTGTTGATATTCTTGTCCAAAGACTCTTGATCACGACGTGGCGCGGTGTAACGGAGATAGACCAGTTGGAGCATGGTCTCCATATCCTTGGGAGAGCAAATACCCGTCACGCCTTGACTGATACTGCTAAGATAAGGAGAAGCACTTGCAATCCTGCCCGTCAAAACCTTGTCTAACTGCGTGGCACTGAACTGCCCCAAACCTGCATTGTTCACAATACCAATGGCATTGTTCACGAGATAAATATCCTTATCCTCATAGAGGGAATTGCCACCCCATGCAAACGACTGCATCTGAATCTCATCGGCCTTGTAGTCGGTTTTTTTGACGACGAAACGAATGCCATTAGGCAACGTATATTCCGTGTAATCCAATGCCTTGTTAGTTTTGGTAAGCTTCGCCTCAATCTCACTCAATTCCTTGTCGAAGAGTGGTTCATCCTTATAGTTGTCCACCCAAGGCTCCGTTTCGAGAGTCTTCACCTTCTCAATAATAGCCAATGCCTCCTGCTCGTCGATGATGGTAGAATTCTCAGGAGCAGTCAGATAGAACACCATATTGGTGTCAGTAATCATATCGGAAATGAACTGATTGCACTCTTCCAACGTGATTTCAGGGATAAACTCCTTGGCGTAGCGCCATTCCTGACGGATGCCAGGGATACCCTCGCCATGCAGGTAGTTGCGGGTGTATTCGCTGGCATGGCTGTCATTGTGTGTCTTGTCGGCTTCTTTAGCCGCACGAGTAAAATGCGCAAGTGTAGACTCCTTCTGGCGGTCAAGCTCAGTCTGCAAAAAACCGTGCTGGTCGGCACGACGCAACTCGGTGAGCAGCAATTCTGCAGCAGCAGACACCTGACCATCCTTGACACTGGAACTGCCGGCAAAAACATCCACATCACCGATAAAAGAAGTGTAGCCTGCACCAGCATAAACTACAGGAGCATTGGGATTCTCGCAAATCTCTCCAAAACGGTCGTTAAGCATACCACCCACCAAGCCACGCATCAGACTCTGGCGATAGTCGCCAACCGTACCCTCATGATGTTTGGGGTGTTTCCAATAGATTTGCAATGAAGTGCCTGTTGCTTCCTTGTCAGTAGCAATAGCCACCAAGGGTTGTTTGTTATTCGGCACGGTGTAATACTTGCGTTCCGGGGCATTGACAGCCTTAGGATGAACAGAGAAATACTCTTTTACTTTGGCCTCTGCCATCTTAGGGTCTATATCGCCAACAATGATGATGGCCTGCAGGTCGGGACGGTACCAGTCGTGAAAGAAGCGAACAATTTCATTGCGCTTGAACCCCATGATAACCTCTTCCAAGCCAATAGGCAGTCGGTCAGGATAGCGAGAACCTTTAAGCATTATGGGCCACGTCTTTTCGCGCAGACGTTCGCCAGCACCCATACCGCCACGGCGTTCCTCGTTTATGACGCCGCGTTCTTTTTCTAACTCTACAGAGTCGAAAGTAATACGTCCTGCCCAGCCGTCAAGGATTTTGAAACCCATCTCAACCATCTCTGGGTCATCGGATGGAAGGTTGACATAATAGACAGTCTCATCGAAAGAGGTGTAGGCATTGATTTCACGCCCAAACTCTATACCATGCTTCTGCAGAATACTAATCATATCGTTGCCCGGGAACTGCTCAGTACCGTTGAATGCCATGTGTTCGCAGAAGTGGGCCAAGCCACGCTGAGACTCATCTTCAAGAATAGAGCCAGCATTCGTCACCAAACGAAACTGGACCCGGTTTTCCGGTTTCTTGTTTGCTCGGATATAGTAGGTAAAGCCATTGTCCAAAGTACCCTTAATAACCTTTTTGTCTATGGGCTGCATGGCATTAAGGTCTGATTTCTTCTCGCTTTTGCCGACTGGCAACTGGGCGAACAGACCGCTACCAATTGACAAAAGCGCAAACAGTGTGATTGCAAGTTTTTTCATCTTAGTTTGTTATGTTTAATTCAGTTTGTCAGACAAGACGTATGGCACTTAGGCTTTGTCCTAATTGCATTACAGCACAGTATGCCACAAAAGAGGGCAAAGACGCTATGAGCCTGCAAATTTACATCTTTTTTAGCAATAAAAACAGCGCATGGGGCGTTTTAATACCTATGAATCGAATCTCATTGTGTTTGTTATCAATCGGGCTCCTTCTGAGTGTATTCTCATGCAAGAAATTTGAGGGTGATGTGAGAGTTCCAGCCTATCTACATATTGACAGTTTATCCGTCAACCAACCTGCCGCTAATGCTCCTTCGACCGATGCAGGATGGTACACATCCGATATTGATGCCGTACAACTTATCGCCTATTTCGATGGAGAAAAAGCGGAGACCATTTTTGGCACATTTGAGTTGCCCTGTCGTGTGCCAATACTCTACGAGGGCACAGCTCAATACGTGCGGGTGATACCCGTGGTTCGACAAAATGGCATTGCCCAAACGCGTATAGAATATCCGTATTTTTGCGATACCATACTGAAAGACATTACCTTCACAGCCAACAAAACCACCCACATCGGCCAACTGGACACAGCCACAGGACGCTATTGGCTGCCCATCTATTACAAGCCCATCTCGCTAATGGATGTACTTGTCTATGATGCATTTGAGCCATTAGCGACCTCCATAGTGTTCGACACCACCACAAAGGGAGTGGCATGGATACAGAATGACCGAGAGCATGCACAGACCGGGAGCGGATACCTCAAAGTGACAACGGATAGCAACGCCACCAGCGTTGAATTTCCCATCACTACTGATATGGTTATTAACGACCCAACCAAAATCCTGTACCTGGAGATGGATTACCACACCGACGTGCATCTACGAATCGGGATATCCAGCCCATACACCTCTGGGGGACAAAGATATACCAACTGGGCCATAACACTATATCCGCGCAAAACATACGGGAAAATATACATCAATCTTGGCAAGTTGTGGAGCCAGTTCAACTATTATCCCAATTTTTCGGTCATATTTTCCACACTTAATACAACCGGTCTGGGAGGCGACACCTACATAGATAATCTAAAAATCTTTACCATATAAGACAGTGCGGCAATAGTGCAGAAAATAACTCCCCGCCCTCTCGCTTGACCAATCTCCACATTCATTCCTATGAGGTCCTACGAACGACACAGACTGACCGCATATGTCCTATTTGACTGGCTTTCGGCACTTGCCTCATGGACATTGTTTTTCCTACTGAGGAAGATGGACGAGTGCCCCGGATTGTCCGCAGCCCTTCGGTCAACCATTGCCGATTACAAATTTTGGATAGAGGTGACTCTATTTCCATTATGCTGGCTTTTTCTATATACCCTCATGGGCAGTTACAGCCAAGTATTGCGCAAATCAAGACTTCGAGAACTGGGACAGACATTGCTTGCATCATTCATTGGCTGCATCGTGATTTTCTTTGTATGTATGCTGGATGATGCCGTAGCCGGCGACACCTGTCAAAGCCTATATTACTTTGTCATCCTATTGTCCATTCAATTCTGCTTCACATACATTTGCCGACTGATACAGACCTCTCACACTGTACACCGAGTACACTGCCGACAAATTGGGTTTCCCACTCTTCTGGTAGGGGGAGGGCACATGGCCTACGAGACCTATCTCAGTTTGGAAAATCAAGAGGTCTATTCAGGGAATCTATTCGTGGGCTTCGTTGCCGATGGCGGTGAAATCGACAAACGAATAGACTCCATCATGCCTCAATTAGGCACGATAGAGGACATTCATTCTCTGGTGGAAACCCATAAGATTGAAGAGGTGATTGTCGCATTGGACAACGAGCAGCAGCCCATGGTAAAAGAAGTGCTCCGCGTACTGGGAGGTTGTGGCGACATCATCATCAAGATTACTCCTAACAGCCGAGATATTCTTGTAGGCAATGTGCGTATTGACAACATATTCCACTCGCCGCTACTGGTGATAGACAACCGCCTCATGCCCGAATGGCAGTATAGCATCAAGCGCATATTCGATATCGTGGTATCACTGCTGGTCCTAATTGTTTTCTCGCCAGTTTACCTCATCACAGCACTTATCGTCAAGTTGGGTTCTCCAGGGCCTGTATTCTATGCACAAGAGCGTATTGGCTATGGCGGACGTCCATTCAAAATGATTAAATTCCGATCCATGTATGTCAATGCCGAAGAGAGTGGCCCAGCCTTAGCCAAAGACGATGACCCCCGTATTACCCCCTTCGGACGATTCATGCGGAAGACCCGTCTGGACGAAATACCGCAATTCTACAACGTACTGAAAGGAAATATGTCCATTGTTGGTCCCCGCCCCGAAAGACAATACTATATAGACCAAATTGTGCAGCGCGCACCAGAGTATATGCTGCTGCAGCGAGTACGTCCTGGCATCACATCCTGGGGACAGGTAAAATACGGATATGCAAGTTCCGTCGAAGAGATGGTCGAACGGCTACAATACGATCTGCTCTATCTCGACAACATGACACTGGCCACCGACATCAAGATTCTCATCCATACGGCCATTATTATTGTACAAGGTCGTGGCAAATGAAAATCGCCCCCTGCTATAAAAACGAAACAACATTTTAAAGACTGCAATGAAAATAAGAATTATTCCATGCCTCGTCCTCCTGACGGCAACTCTTTTTTGTTCTTGTGACAGAGCCACGAAAAAATCGATGGCACAAGAAGCCGACCAAGTAGTCTTGCAGACATCAGTTGACACCCTCAGCTGGGTATTGGGAGAACAACTGGGACGCCAATTTGCAATGGTGCAGCAAGCCAACGAACTACCACTGAAACGCCAACTGGTAGAAGAAGCATTCTGCACAGCCTACGAGGGCATGAAGTCACCCTTAGATGAACGGGTATCGGAGACCATCTACCAATTGTTTACCGCCTCGGCCATACAGCGGCAACAAGAGCAGAAACAGAGTCAGGCATCGTCGTCAGAGCAACAAGAGGCTGCTTATTTTGCAAAACTGACCGAGGAAAACCCCAACGTCAAATACGATGCCTCGGGTGTTTATTACGAAGTGGTGAGAGCAGGCGCTGGAGCCAAGGCACGACTCGGAGACCGGGTGCGATTCGATTACAAAGGATTCAATATGCTCAGCGGGGAACTATTTGATCAGACTTACGGAAACCGAGAACCCATCACACACGTGGTTTCTCAGCCCATGTTTGAAGGGCTGCTGCGCGGAATACAACTCATGAATGCAGGGAGCATCTATCGACTTTACATTCCCAGTGGCATGGCATTCGGAGCTCAGGGCACCAAGGATATCCCCCCCTACACCCCGGTTATCTATGAAATAGAACTCCATGAGATTTTCGACAAATAGCGAATACTCGACCTTTTGTTAATGGTTTTTCCAAACAGAAAACAAATACTATAACCTAAATAAGACGTAGAATGGTTGAATATAATGTTCGGCTTGACAACAGCACCATTTTGGTAACAGGTGCAGCTGGATTTATCGGTTCTTATCTTGTAAAAAGGCTGTTCCAACAGTATGATGGCATCAGGATCATCGGCATTGATAGTGTCACCGACTACTATGACGTGCAATTGAAGGAACATAGATTGAAGGAGATTGGAGAGATGAATTGTGACTGGACATTCGTGCGTGGTTCCATTGCCCAAAAAAGCCTCATTGACCAGTTATTTGCCGAGCATCACCCATCTGTAGTCGTCAATTTAGCAGCACAGGCCGGCGTACGCTACTCCATTACGAATCCCGCCAGCTACATAGAAAGCAACCTAATTGGATTCTATAACATCCTCGAAGCCTGCCGACACAACCCTGTGGAACATCTCATTTATGCCTCAAGCAGTTCGGTGTACGGCAGCAACACCAAGATACCATACTCCACCGACGACCATGTGGACAACCCGGTCTCGCTCTATGCAGCCACTAAGAAGAGCAACGAACTGATGGCTCACGCCTACTCTAAACTCTACAACATTCCATCTACAGGACTGAGATTCTTTACCGTCTATGGCCCTGCCGGACGTCCAGACATGGCTTATTTTGGTTTTACCAACAAACTGCGTCACGGAGACACCATAGAGATTTACAATTACGGGAACTGTCAGCGCGATTTCACCTATGTAGATGATATAGTGGAAGGTGTAGTGCGCGTCATGTGCCATGCCCCGGAGAGGCACACTGGCAGCGATGGACTACCACTACCGCCCTACAAGGTCTATAACATTGGGAACAGCCGTCCCGAAAACCTGCTTGACTTCGTCACCATCCTGCAAGAAGAACTTATCCGTGCCAAAGTACTTCCCTCCGATTACGACTTTGAGAGCCACAAACGGCTGATTGCCATGCAGCCCGGCGACGTACCCGTCACCTTTGCCGACACTACACCGTTGGAGCAGGACTTTGGATTCAAACCCTCCACCCCGCTACGCACAGGACTCCGTGCCTTTGCCCAATGGTATGCCCGCTACTATGGCACGGCAGAATAGAGAAATGCATTCTTTTCGTTCTCAAAATACTTTTTCCATAATTGTCAGCATTGCTAATAATGAGGATCGCGGAAGAGAGACCTATCAATCACCGCATACAAACAGTGGAATCAAGCATACGATAAAGCAGAATCCATATGGCAAGTAATGCTGACTTTGTACAATACATCGCTGACCAGTGTAGCAAGGCTGGCGAGATTGTCACCAAAAAGATGTTTGGGGACTACGCAATATATTGTAACGGCAAGATTTTCGGTCTCATCTGTGATAACCGCTTCTATATAAAACCCACCGAGGCTGGACGCAAACTGCTCAGGGAGGAAGCACTCTACCCTCCCTACGAGGGAGGAAAAGAGTATTTCCATATAGCCGATGTGGATGACTGTGACTATCTTTCATCCCTTGTCCGCGAGACCTGTAACGCCTTACCAGAACCAAAGAAGAAGAAACGATAAATTCTGACTTATCGTCGTTACTCTTATAGCATAGCCAATAAATCAGAAACAACGAAAGAGAACATTTTCGGGCGAGAGTTGCGGATATGAAGAATCCATGGATTGCCGTCAGACGGAATGTGTATAAGTCGTGATTTTAGAGACTTGCGCTATTTGGTCTGCCTGGTGAGGTGGGGATAGGCATCCCGATTGGTGAGGCTGCCGTTGTAATGGTTCTCGAAATCACCAGACGCCTATTAATCAATATCCTCTATACCAACCCGATAAGCACAGAAAGAATTACAAATCTATGTTCTACTGTACACCAAAACATATTTAGTACAGCCAAAGGACCTATTAAAATTGAACAGCAATGCCGAGAGAAAGACCTATTATGTCGGTCCATGACACTCGGCTATTCTTTAGCTTGCTCATGATGTAGGTGTCACACGTACTGAATTCGTAAAAGAATGAAAAGACTATTGACGGGGTATGACTATCAGAAAGGTTAAAGTGACAGGATACCTGCTGTCCAAAGCAGACGTTGACCCTGAACTTGGTAGAGAAACCGTAGTAACTGGTTGGGTATCGCTTGGGTTGTTCCGCCCAGAATTGGTCACCAAAAACAGCGTTGAGGTAAACGCCGACTCTAAGAGGTTCAACGCTCCACCGCTTCCCGATGGATTGACTCCAAGGGATATAGCTCTGTTTGATTGTAAGCGTCAGTTTGGCAGAAGAAGACCTGTGCTTAGGTATCCAGCCCATCAGCATACCAGTTTCCCACTGCTGGCGACCTCCATAGCCCCAACCAACTCCGCCACTCAGAAAACCCATATTACCAGCATTCTGCATCACGAACTTCGAAGGGAACAATGAATTCCACCAATGCCGAGCATAATCTACTTGATGAGAGAACCACTGCCTGGATGCCGTATTGCTCGAATCTACAGAGGTGACCGAATCAACGGCAGTCTGGAATCCCCCGCTTCCCTGCTGGGCGAGGCAAAGGGGTGACAGCATGAATGACAACGCACTAAAAAGCAATAGTTTCAACCTCATATCCCGCATTAGTAAAAGTAAATATACGGTACTTTCTTTTCTGAGCACTGCCCACACCGTAAAACATCAGACTGTCGCCAAACAACGCCTTCTCATAAGTATCATGGTTATGACCAAAGATGCCGCAGTACAGATCTGGAAAATAATCCAAATAGGCACGAAATGCCAGACACACATTATTATTGAACTGGTTGCTATACGGAGGGATGTGCATTGCAACCACAGTGTGGTCGAAATCGCCGACAGACTGAATTATTTGCTGCTGAAGGAAGGAGAAATTGGGCACATCTGCCATATAATCATACTCACCTGCATTGGTGTTGAGGCAGAGGAACTTGATTCTTCCAGCAATGAAAGAGAAGTCCCGTGGCCCGAAAATCAAATCATAACTTTCGTCGCCTGTGCCTAAATGATCATGGTTGCCAATCAGAACCACATAAGGCGGTTGCAATCTGGACAATTCCTTACAGGCCCACTCATACTCTTTATTGAAACCCATATTGGTTAAATCGCCAAGATGGATGACAAAATCGACTGATGTGTGGCGATTGATATCATCCACTTCGTCATGCATATCAGTATACCATTCATGGGTGTCGCTGATTACAGCCACACGTACCGTATCCTTCCCTTCACAAGCATTCTCAATACGTGCCATATTGGCGAGATTAATCTGCGAGGGCATGTTAAGAGTGACATCATAGGGATGGATATCAAATGTTTTCTCACAAGACGATAAAAGAAGACACAGACAGCAAAAAGGCATCCAAACAGAAGGCAAGAATATCCCGAGACAATAGCGAACGATAGGTTTCATAAATATTCACATTAACCGAATGGATGTAGAAACAAATAGATTTTCCACACAAACGGATTGCAAAAGTAGATAAAATAGCAGGGCTAAAACGTCCCCTATTGACCCTTTTATATGCCAATATGCCCGAACTTGACGGATAGATAATCCGCCAATCTAAATAGTGCAAGTTTCTAAAACAAAAATGAACAAGTCTTGGGCTACGACGACGGTATCACACATAGTAAACAGCCACGGTTTGCACGGGCAACATGGTGCAGTGCAAACCGGGGCAGTTGGTGCCGACCTGTTATCTGTTCGATAGGCGTTTCCTTACATTGGCAAGCACATCCCTGTAGCCGAGGTTGCCAACCATGGCCATCAACGAGCGTTGCATCAGAACAAAGCAGGCAAGGAAAACAAATGGCCCAAAGACGTAGTCGTACCATGCGCCAATATGACTATTGACAAGGTAGAGAATCAAGCACACGCCCGAGACCAACTCCACCTCTGCTGTGACCAAGCCAGGAGTGTATGGCTTGGGAAGTCTAAAAATCCTAATGCCCACCACATGGATTATGCCCTCGAAGATACAGAAAGAAGCAGTGGCGACAATGAGCATAGGCAAGCGATCGGCATAGAAGAATGGGACGATGGTTATAACATAGATAAACACCGCTGTTATCAGTCGGCTGCCGCGTTTGGTCTCCTCGTCAAGGTCACGCTGTAGCACATGGGACTGTATTAGGTCAAGAAAACCACCAGGATAACGACCTTCTTCCCACTCGTGCAGGATACACAGAAACGATACCCAAACAGCAAACTGCTGAATAACGGTTAGATTATCCATACACATGCCAACCAATGTTATCATTAGCATGGCTATGACGGTGTAGACTTCTAATGCATAGTGTTTCATAAACTTAATCATAATTGAGTCTTTTAAAGATTACATTTTTTTATTATGCTATAGATAGATTACACCATGTCTGACGGTGTAATCATGAATTTCTTAAAATAACCTATTCTGTACTTCTCCGGAGCAACATAGGGAGAGTTTTCATCTTTCAGTATTCTTTCAAGCCCTTTGACCGTTGTGGCTAAGACTGCTACGGCCACAGCGACTCCAATCATCCAATCCTTCCACGAGCCTAATCCATTCGACAAAAAGTGATAAAAGCCATATATTGAGCCAGCTATCCAGTACTTTATTTTTCATAACATATTGTATTGTTAGCTGCTAATATTACCTGTTTCCTCTGTTGTGCCATGGTAGGGCAATTCCATGCCTGACGGTAAAATTCTTGGCTTGTTCGTCGGGAAAAGAGAATGGCGATACACGACTACGAAACAGTATTATAGGCAGCAAAACCATGCAGAAAGCCACGAATGGGAATGCCACTATAGGCCACCACCAGTAGCCACTTGGAACAGAATAATGTGTCGCGATATAGACAATGGCATATACACCCAGCGGGAGCATAACGAATACTGCAGAGAAACATCCAGGAGAATACCACACCCGCAAAGTACCATTTATTTTGAAGCAGTGTACAATTATCTGCATCATGGTGAAGTAGGCAATAAAGATGTCAAGCCACAAACAGCGGTAACAAAAGATGCCCGTGACATAGAGAGGATAAGCCAACACCACATTTACCACTACCGCACTGCGTTCGTTGAGCGGATAGCGCGCTGGGTCTTGCCTGTTCTTAAAGAGCCCCACATTGTTGGCTATGGCGAAGCCGCCGGGATAGATATACTCTTCAAACTGATGAAATAGCAATGCCATGAATAGGAGGATCATAATGCGTTGCAACGATGGAATGCTTTCGACGGTAACGCCCAGCACGAAGGCAAGAACTACAAATATTAGTCCACCGAATGCTGCCCAATAGCGGCGATAAAATGCTAAGCAGGTCATTCTGGATGTATCAACTACCATAACTATTTGATTTTAACAGATTAGAATATTTTTTACTTTTATCATGTTGATGGATTCAAAATTACCACCATGCTCCAAAACATGCATTATCGCATCATGGGAATAAATTACCTTTTTCTACGAATATGATATTTTTTGTATATATGCAGTAAATATTAGCCTTATGACGATACAACTAAACATCTCAAACATAATACCTTTTGCCGAGATAAACAGTCATATTGCCGTGCATGGCAACTTCGCTATCATTCGTAGCATAGTAGGGCTCAAAGAGCAGATGAGTAGAGAGGTTGGCTCACTACTATTTATCCCCTTGGGACGCATCCTCATGGTAACGAAAGGCGATGCCAATCTTCGCCTAAATATGCAACCATGTCGTGTGGAGAGAGGAGATGTGCTCGTTATCCCCGAAAACTACTATATGGAAGTACAAGGTTTTTCTACCGACTACAACTCTCAGATTGTAACCTATAGTGGAATGGCAACGCCATTCAAACGGTGGACAAAGGTATCCTTAGATGAAACTGATTCGCAACGAATTGGAAGCTATTTTGACCTCCTGTGGCAGGTTGTCAAAAGCCAATCGTGCCAACCAGCCACACTCGACAATCTGCTCTCGGCCATGCTTTCAGACATTTATAGCATTTCTTTGCATGAAGTATCAACACGGCCACATGAAGTACCTACGGCTGCCATGAAAATCGTTGCACGATTTTTCGACCTATTGGCCGAAAGCGATGGTGCAATGCGTAATGTTTCGGCCTATGCTGATTGTCTTTGTATTACGCCCAATCACCTTTCAGCCATAATAAAACAGCAGACCGGCAAAACTGTGTTGCAGTTGCTTAACGCACATGCCGTGTTGCAGGCCAAAGTGCTGCTCCTCCACAGCGAACAGTCTATTGCCGACATTTCCGACCAACTTGGATTTGAAAACCCACCCTCGTTCACACGTTTCTTCAAGCGCGAAACGGCTCTAACTCCTCGTGAATTCCGGAAAGGTAGGCAAAAATAGCAGGTGCTTGGTCACCATGCGAAGTTGACGAAAAGAGGATGTCGAATTTATTGTAGCGAGAGGTGACTTTAAAGGGAATTCTAACGGGAGCGAGTGCAAGCCTGGCAGTTTATAGTAATCTGCACTAATGAAACGAACATCATAATTTAGGTGTCGATCCAGGAGTGTCTCGCAAAATTTCTTATATCAAGGGGAATATTGCAATACTTTTTGAACACCAGCTTAGGGGAAAATACGAAAGTAGGACCCACACAAGGGCAAAGTTATGGCAAAGTATGCAACAGAATATTTTTTGAGCAGTGAGGAGGATCTATCTATGGGGAGGCATGTCACCGCAGGGTCGTACTTGTAACGGGAAAACTGATCATTTCCCCACATTATACATTTTCGCATTCTACCCTATATAGGTATTTGTAAGGGTATCAAAATACACAATGGAAGCAGGGAGAATGAATCTTTAAAACTCATTCTCCCTGCAAATCCCATTATACTACTTTTTCTTCGGTGGGAGGTCTCCTATCGCCAAAAGCGAGAGGTGATGTCATGCCAATCATCGCCTTCACGACGATAGAGATGCTGGTTGGTAGTACGGCTGCGCAGGCTTCCCTTGTCGGGCAGGAAAGGTCCCAGTTTTAGATAATCAAAATCATGAGGATTGGAAGGATAGACAGTCCGGCCCGAATACCATGCAACTTTCAGCCCGGTTGTTTGACGGATGTATGTCGCCATACGTTCTACGGATTGACGGTCGGCATCACCTCCCATAAGACAGACACAGGTAATAGAGCCAGCATAGCGAGCCACCAAGGAATCCATCTCACAGAAAGTCAACTCCGTCCCTGTATCCTCCCACAAATGGGGACTATGGCAGTCGGCACAATGGTTAGGACAATTCGTCAGATTTATGGCCAAGGAAACCTCGTCAGGAACCTCCTGAAAGACGATATCGTAGTTGTAGTACTTGAGCGACATTAGCTCCTCCGATGGCTAAGATTCTCTCAGATTGCCGTAGTAACGCATACCCGCCTCCACCTGACGACCTTTGCTAAAGCTGGAGACACGCTTCATATAGCCAATAACACGGGTGAGATAGTCCACGTTCTCACTATGGCAATGAGGGCATTCCTTCAAATAACGCTTGTCGATATGTCCACAATCGTTGCAGAGCGTGTTCGGGATATTGAAAGTAAAGTAGTTACATCCTTCCTGAGCAGCCACGCGAAGAAGCTGACGGTACTGAGCCTCGGAAAGATGCTCCTCAAGGTTGCAGTGCAATGCGCTGCCTCCCGTAAGATGCTGAATGTAGCGACGACCATGCAAACGGAATTTATCCAGCACATTGGTATCCTGATCTTCAACGATATAGAAATAACTATTATAGCAATCGCGGGGCACAACATAACCATCCTCGCGGTCCCACTTGGCATGTTTTACACCAACGTTCTCAGCGGGAATCATCTCACAATTGAACATCAAGTCCTTTGTTTTGTACTGCTTGTTGTATCGTTCCACCAAAGAGAGGATGCTTTCTACAAATTCCTGATAGCGTGAATTATCACTAATTTCGATGCCCATGAATTCGGCTGCTTCCACCATGCCATTGACACCAATGGTGAGGTACTGGCGATCCATGGCAATGTAGCCAGCATCAAAGAGCGGCAGCATACCCTTGTCCTTGAGATAGCGGAGATTCTTGTCATAGGCCGTCTGCACTTTGTGCATCAGGTCTATCACCTCCTCGACGAAAGAGAGAAATGGCAGGCGATTCTTCGATTCATACTGTATGCAACGGTTCAAGTTAATGGTGAGAACACTCTTGCTGCCCGTGCTGACGCCACCAGCGCCCAGCGTGTAGCTGAACTCATTGTCGGTAATCTCATTGCGCAGACGGCAACAACTGGAGAGAGAGTCGGCACTGTCGCTCACATAGGTAAAAAACGAATGACCAGCGGCATACATTTCGGCCGTAAAATCTGCATATTCGGTATCAGCAATGTCGCCGTCCTTAGACAGCAAAGCCATAGTCTCTACAGGGAATGTAAGAACAGCCTTGGTACGTTCCTGATTGAACCAACGCATGAAGCGTTTCTGAAGCCAGTTCAGTGAATCCCAGTCAGGCTGGCTGCCATCAGGGAAGTAAAAATTGTCGAAGAGACTCTTGAAATAAAACTTATCATAATAACTGATATTCCAAAAAACTGACTGGAAATTGCGGGCACCCGTGGGCTGATTAATAGAATAGACAATCTGCTCGAAGCAGTCGGTAATAATTTTGTCAATAGTGCGCTGACGTTTGGAGAGATCCACTACCTGATCGGCATGATGATAATAATCCTGACCGTATTCCAGACCAATGAAATAATTCAGATACATCAGAAACTCAGGTGTGGCGCAGGCACCGCTAAGCATACTACTGACCATGAATACCATATTGACAAAACCACCGCAAAAGGACTTCAAGTTTGTGGGGCGAGTGGCATTGCCGCCGATGCTCTGGGTACCCTCAAGCAGCCATGGATACATGGTAATACTGGCACAATAGTTGGCAATGCTTGTCTCATCATTTTTATAAATAAAATGATTTTCTAACAAATGCATATACCTGTCGGCAACCTCTTTGCCATACATATCGCGCACAGTGTCACACAGCATACGGCGATTGAGGCGGATAAAGTTGGACTTCGGCAGCTCACCTATCAGCGTAGCGATATTTTTCTTCTCCACATTGGCGTTGGCATCATATTTACTGCCCGTAGCTGCATTCTGGGCATTGCAGTAGTTAATCAAGAAATCGAGTTTTTCCTTTACCTCACGATCCTCGTAGTGGCGCTGACGATAGAGAATGTAAGACTTGGCCACATTGTAATAACGTTCACTCATCAAAGCATTCTCCACCTGATTTTGTATTTCTTCAACCGAAATGCCATCGTGTACCGAAATACGGCTTAAAATATTGGTCAACGCCTCTTGCGATGCGAAACTTCCCACGGACAGAAATGCTTTCTGAATAGCATTCTTGATTTTTTCCACCGAAAACGGCTCCCGCTTCCCATTGCGCTTGATGATGTACGTTTGGTTAAACGCCATGTCCATGTTATATTTGTTTTCCATTACTTGTGATGTTATATTAATTTAACAAGATGTATTTCTCTAAATATCGCCTGACAACACATAAACAACAGCACACAGCATCCACACAGTATCCTCTACATATATGATACTGTGACCCCAATACAAGACAAACAAAAGAATGTCCTGCTCTTGCCGACCCTTAATCCCGAAGGTCCCCAGTAGCATATCATGACAAATACGGCAGGTCTTCTGACTCACTCCCTACGATTTGCCGCCTTCCCAGACATTTTCAGCCCAGTGGCCTACTGGCAAACATTCCAAGAGCATACAGCAGCGGGTACTGTCCGAGACTCTCACTCGGTTCCCTATCAAGTCCTTTCGGACACCGATTGTCAAATGCAAAATTACGCCTATTCGACGGAACCATAGGGATCCACCACTACCACTTATGAACAAAGATATGAACACCAACTTACAAATATCTGAAAGACTTTCAGTTGATAGCAATAGAACGTTAAGGCATAACGTATCATTCGAACACACCTTCAAATTGGGACGAGGATGCCCTCAAACAGAATGGGAAACCGCCCCGTGCAAGCAAATGAGACAATCCTAATGCAGTGCGAAATAAGACTGTTCTCCGAACAAAGACTTGTTCCAAGCCACAAAAAAGAGGAACAGATAAGACTACTTTTGAAATATGTGGGAGGATATTCCAACCGTCCCAACCCTAAAAAAAAGCCTCATCAGAGGCATTTGACATCAGGTAGAGCCATAATCTCTATCTTTTTCGAGTGATTCCGCTGCGATTCGAACGCAGGACCTACTGCTTAGAAGGCAGTTGCTCTATCGAGCTGAGCTACGGAACCTACATAAAAAAAAGCTTACAATCCGTAAACTCTTTGTCGGGATAGCAAGATTCGAACTTGCGATCTCCTGCTCCCAAAGCAGGCGCGCTAACCGGACTACGCCATATCCCGAAACTTGCAGAATCGTTTTGCGGAGAAGGGGGGATTCGAACCCCCGGTACCCTAATCGAGTACGACAGTTTAGCAAACTGTTGGTTTCAGCCACTCACCCACCTCTCCGTTTAGTCTTCGACCTCTAAAAGAACTGCATCTCTCTGACGAAATCGTGTGCAAAGATACAACTTTTCAGCAAACTGGGCAAAAAAGTTTTGCTTTTTTGCCCAGTTCAGAAAACCATTATTTCTTTTTTGCTTGATTTGCAACACTCTGCATCTTTCGAGCAATTTCCTCCTGATCACCAAGGAAGTAGTCCTTCAAGACATTCATACTGTCATCAAACTCGAAAACATAGGGGGTTGCTGTCGGAAGATTGAACTTGATAATCTCCTCATTAGTCATTCCTTTGAGCTCTTTGACAATGCCACGCAAACTGTTGCCATGAGCCACGACCATAACCTCATTATGGCAGTTCAAAGCACCGAGAATCGTGCCTTTATAATATGGCATGAGACGAGCAATGGTATCCTTGAGAGATTCCGTCAATGGGATTTCCTCATCGGAGAGAGCCGCATAACGGGGGTCCATACGAGGGCTACGTTCATCGTTCATCTCCAATGCAGGAGGCTGAACATCAAAACTACGGCGCCACAACAACACCTGATCATCACCATATTTGGCTGCCGTATCAGCCTTGTTGAGTCCTTGAATAGCACCATAGCTTTTTTCGTTGAGTCGCCAACTTTTCTCTACAGGAAGATAATCCATATCCATTGCATCAAGAATCTGGTTAAGCGTCTTGATAGCCCGTTTCAGATAGGACGTGAAACAGATTTCGGGGCGGAAGCCCTCCGACTTAAGCAGTTTGCCAGCCTCGAAAGCCTCTTGCTTGCCAAATTCGGTCAAATCAACATTCATCCAGCCAGTAAATAGGTTGAGCTTATTCCACTCGCTCTCGCCATGACGTACCAAAATGAGTTTTTTCATAGATTTCGTTATTTTAAATTACTTGTTTTTAATAAATGTTTCTTCAGGTAGACGTCCTTTGTGAGACATCCATACCAGGACAAGACCTCCCATGATAAAAGGGATAGAAAGCCATTGCCCCATGTCGAGCGCCATGCCCTGCTCAAAGGCAACTTGCTCCTCCTTGACAAACTCTATGAGAAAACGAGCGCCAAAGAGTGCCACCAGCCACCAGCCAAAAAGACGTCCAGCATGGAGATGTCCATCCTTTTTGAGGTAGACAAGATAGCTGACAATAAAGATAAGCAGATAACAAAGTGATTCATAGATTTGCGTGGGATGTTTGGGTACAGTTTCTCCATTGCGGACGAAGACAACACCCCACGGCAGAGCGGTTTCAACACCGTAGATTTCGGAATTGAAGAGATTGCCCAGACGTATGAATGCCCCCCCAAGGGCGACTACAATGACAAAACGATCCATCAGCCACAAAGGGTTGATGTGCGTCTTGCGATAGTAAAGCCAAACTGCCAACAAGATGCCTAACGCTGCACCGTGGCTGGCCAAGCCCTGATAACCTGTAAATTGCCCTGTTTTGAGGTTGAATGGAAGAAATATTTCCAACCAATGCTCGGAAGTACAGAAATAGTCGGGTTCATAAAACAGACAATGCCCCAAACGAGCCCCTACCAATACTGCGATGAAGATATACAGAAGCAGCGAGTCAAGGTATTTGACATCCACTTTTTCACGCTGGAACATACGGTACATGATGTAATACCCCAGCAAGAAAGCCAGCAGGAATCCCAAGGAATACCATCGCAGGCCAAACGAACCGATATGGAATAATACGGGATCTACATTCCAGTGGATAAACAAGGATTGCATCTGTCCTCAATATATTATATTACGATACAATTACTTGGCGTAGTTAATGGAACGAGTTTCACGAATGACCGTAACCTTAATCTGCCCAGGGTAGGTCATCTCATTCTGAATCTGTTTAGAGAGGTCATAACTTAGCTGGTTGGCCTGCGTATCTGTGATTTTATCGGCTCCGACGATGACTCGTAATTCACGTCCAGCCTGAATGGCATACGTCTTCACCACACCCGGATAGCTCATGGCCATCTGTTCTAATTTATTGAGGCGGTTGATATAGGCTTCGACAACCTCACGACGGGCACCCGGACGAGCACCACTAATAGCATCGGCCACCTGAATGATTGGCGAGATAAGATTGGTCATCTCAATCTCGTCATGGTGAGCACCAATGGCGTTGCACACATCAGGATTTTCCTTGTATTTCTCGGCCAGTTTCATACCATAAATTGCATGTGGCATTTCTGGCTCATTGTCGGGCACCTTGCCGATGTCGTGCAATAGACCTGCGCGCTTGGCCAACTTAGGATTCAATCCCAATTCGGAAGCCATCGTGGCAGCCAAATTAGCCACCTCACGGGAGTGCTGCAACAGGTTCTGTCCATAAGATGAACGATACTTCATGCGACCAATCATACGCATAAGTTCATGGTTCATGTTCTGGATACCCAGGTCTATGCAAGTCCGCTTGCCGACCTCTGCAATCTCCTGTTCAATCTGCTTACGGGTTTTTGACACGACCTCTTCAATGCGAGCAGGATGGATACGCCCATCCGTCACCAGCTTATGGAGAGAGAGACGAGCGATTTCACGGCGGACAGGGTCGAACCCGCTAAGGATGATGGCATCAGGAGAATCATCCACAATGACCTCTACTCCAGTAAGAGCTTCGAGAGTACGGATATTACGTCCCTCACGGCCTATAATACGTCCTTTGACCTCTTCGTTTTCAAGATTAAAAACGCTAACAGTATTCTCAACAGCATGTTCGGTAGCGGTACGCTGAATGGACTGAATCACTATCTTCTTAGCCTGCTCGTTGGCCGTAATCTTAGCTTCTTCGACAATGTCAAGAATGCTACTGGCAGCCTCCGCACGAGCCTCGTCTGTCATCATATCTATAAGGTTCTGTTTGGCCTCATCGGCAGTCATATTGGCGATATGCTCCAATTTGTCAATGCTCTCCTTATAGATTTTCTCCACTTCGGACTGACGTTTATTAAGTTCCTCTATGCGCTTGTTGAGGTTCTCGCTAACACCTTTCAACTCACTGCTTTTTTTCTGAAGTTCTTCTACTTTCTGAGACAGCACCTTCTCTCGCTGATTGAGTTTCTGTTCCACTTCCCGCAGTTTACCATTCTGCTCATTCACCTGTTTCTCATACTCAGTCTTCAACTGTAGATACTTCTCTTTGGCCTGAAGGACCTTTTCTTTCTTAATGACTTCGCCTTTCTCTTCAGCATCCTTAAGGACCTGCTGGCTATTGGCGAGCAATTTGTTGCGGAGTATCGTGGTTGTCACCCAAATGCCGGCGCCCGCGCCGAAGACGATACCAATAATACAAAGCACTATTCCCATGATAAATAAAAGATTAATGTTATTTGGAACCGCCGCCAGAAACGGGTTAAAGAAACCCTGCATCGCTCCCTCCGGGAGTATTGATAAACTCTAAGCATAAAAGGATTTGAGTGCCGGGTGTCTCAATTATACAATCTACCCACCCCTGAGCTTACTCGGTTTGTAAATAATGTGGAGTTTACTAACTGTTTTGGGATTGATGCAGGATTATGCTCGAATAAAAGCCTTATCGCAAAGGCGCGAGTCATTTATCACCCACGGCTTCGCTGAGATATTCGTCCAGCAACGTCAGTCGTCGCTCTATATCCGCCAAAGGGGCAGACTGTCGCTGCTGTAGTTTGAGCAGCTGCACCTCATGTAGGAGCGCTGTCATGGTGATAAGGTCTTGGTGATCTTTATTTGGGAATTGCTTGCCAAAGCCCCGGGACATCTCGTCCAACCTATGAGCGGCAGCCTGAAGGATCTCTGCATCGCCTTCTGCGACACGTAGGCTGTAGTTTCGCTCCAGAATGGTGACTGTGGCTGTAATTTCGTTCATGTGAGTGTGTGCTTACTTTTTCGGCTCTCCCAAAAGCGTTAGGCTTTCGTCTATCGTATTAATCAATGCTTCTATTCTACGCACAACCGTGTCTCGATCGCACGCTGCTGTCGGCCTGTTCCTTGATATTAATAATTGATGATTTTCTTCTGTGAGTTTTTTTATGGTTTGATTACTAAGGTTTATATTTTCTTGTAGCCTAGCAATAGTGGTTTCCGCCTCCTGAACTTTTATGCGTAACGAATCATTCTCAATCACAAGCTGATGCACCTTTGACTCTATACCCGCAATAGTAGATTCAATACTGGCCATAATTCACCCTGTTGCACTGCTAAAATTCTTGCAAAGATACACTTTTTTGTTTTTATCGTCAAAAAGATTTATACATCTGCGGATTCGCCTTGCCGTAGAGATATACGAGGAATGCCATGTGGTTCAAATCCCATATCATTCAAAAGCGGGATGTGCGGAGGTGAACCATGTGATGAATAGACAACGCATAAACCGCGACCCAAACAAACAATAAAAATAACAAGCCACGAAGAATGCCCTTCATGGCTTGTTTATTAAAAACTGTCATCGAGATCGGGACTATAAATTGAGATTATGTCCCATGCGTTCTTGCTTGGTTTTGAGATAACGCTCGTTATACCTATTCGGGTGGACGACGATAGGCAAAGTATCAACAATGGTAAGCCCGTACCCTTCTAAACCGCTGCGTTTGACTGGATTGTTGGTGATAAGACGCATTTGTGTCACACCAAGGTCACGCAGAATTTGTGCGCCAATACCATAATCACGCTCATCGGCCTTGAAGCCCAGCTGAATATTGGCATCAACAGTATCCAAGCCCTGTTCCTGTAGATGGTATGCCTTAAGCTTATTCACCAAGCCAATACCCCGTCCTTCCTGACTCATGTATAGAATCAGTCCCTTGCCTTCGTGCTCAACCATTTCCATGGCACGATGCAACTGCTCTCCGCAGTCGCATTTACAAGAACCAAAGATGTCCCCGGTAGCGCAAGAGGAATGGACACGGACCATGACGGGTTCACCAGGCTGCCAATCCCCTTTTTTGAGGGCAAGGTGAGTAGCCCCATTGTCCAACTGAGTGTAGGCTATCAGTTGGAAGTTGCCCCACTGGGTAGGCAAGAACACCTCTTCCTCTTTACGGATAAGTGTTTCATGTGCCACACGATAGGCAATGAGATCTCGAATAGAGATGATTTTAAGATTAAAACGTTCGGCCACCTTTTCCAACTGAGGGAGACGCGCCATGGTGCCATCATCATTGATGATTTCAATCAAAGCACCACATGGTTTCAGACCTGCCAACCGAGCCAGGTCGACAGCAGCCTCGGTGTGACCTGCACGAACCAAAACACCCCCATTACGGGCACGAAGCGGATTGATATGTCCAGGTCGCCCAAGATCAGTCGGCTTGGTATCTGGGTTGGCCAGAGCATTGATGGTCATGGCCCTATCATACATGGAGACTCCCGTGGTGCAGCCATGTCCCAAAAGATCAACAGTGATAGTGAACGGGGTGCCAAGCAGCGAGGTATTATCGTGGACCTGCATGTCCAAACCTAATTCCTTGCACCGCTGTTCAGTAATAGGGGCGCAAAGCACACCTCGGCCATTTTTCAGCATAAAGTTGACATGGTCGGGAGTGATTTTCTCTGCGGCCATTATAAAATCGCCCTCATTCTCGCGATCTTCGTCATCTACAACGATAACGAATTTGCCATCGCGTATGTCTTGTAAAGCTTCTTCTATCGTATTCATATCCTGATGAACTTGACTATAGTTGTGGAAAGTAATATGATTTTGAAAATGTGATTCACATCGTTCATTCATCCGAGGATGTGGCAGCAACCTCTTTGTTGATGGCGGCAGCTTGATGCCGACGAAGTTCGAAGTCGCGTCCCAAATATTTTTCACGGACATCGGGGTCTGCCGCCATCTCTTCAGGAGTGCCTGCATGAAGAACCCTGCCCTCGTATAACAGATAGGCCCGATCGGTGATGGAAAGGGTTTCATGCACATTATGGTCGGTGATGAGGATGCCGATATTACGTTCTTTGAGGTGAGCCACTATGTCCTGAATATCCTGCACGGCTATTGGATCGACACCAGCAAAAGGCTCATCAAGGAGAAGAAAATGCGGGTCATTGGCTAACGCACGAGCAATCTCGGTGCGCCGTCGTTCGCCCCCGGAGAGTTGTATGCCTTTACTTTTGCGAATCTTCTGAAGGCTAAACTCATCAAGCAGCATTTCCAGTTTGTCCTTACGTTGCTGACGACTCATATCCTTGCGAAATTCCAAGACAGACATGATGTTGTCTTCTACTGACATTTGTCTATAAACCGAGGCTTCTTGAGCCAAATAGCCCACGCCGTTTTGTGCCCGGCGATACATTGGCATCTTTGTGATTTCTTGATCATCAAGAAACACACTGCCAGAAAATGGCTTGATAATGCCTACAATCATGTAGAAAGTGGTGGTCTTCCCAGCCCCGTTGGGACCTAATAACCCGACAATCTCGCCTTGCCTCACGGAGACCGACACACCTTTGACAACAGTGCGTGAACGGTATTTCTTGACTACGTTTTCGGTTCTGAGTTCCACGGCTGAAAAGTTACGATTCGACCTCGGACGATGTCACAAATTATATAATGCCTTCGCGAAGAATGTCGTGCAGGTGTAGGACACCGCAATAAAGACCATCTGCATCAAGAACGACAAGCTGGGTAATAGCATTAGAACGCATGATTTCCAATGCTTTGACAGCATATTCGCTGGCAGGGACGCACTTGGGCGCACACGTCATAATGTCGGCAGCACAAAGGTTGTCGAAACTTTGATGATTACGCATCATGCGACGCAAGTCGCCATCGGTGATGATGCCCAACACCTGTCCATGTTTTTCTACCACAGCACATCCCAAGCGTTTGGAGGTCATTTCCAATATAATATCTGGAATTGAGGCATCAGCACCCACAGAAGGTCGCTCGTTTTGAACAGACAGGTCACCTACCCTAAGATACAATTGCTTTCCCAAGGCTCCTCCTGGATGAAATCTGGCAAAATCACGAGCCGAGAAATTGCGGCATTCGATAAGGGCTACTGCCAAGGCATCGCCCATAACAAGCTGAGCCGTGGTAGAGGTGGTTGGAGCCAGATTATTCGGACAGGCCTCGTGAGCCACAGTGACATCGAGTACAATGTCTGCCTCACGGGCCAAAAAGGAATCCGTGTTGCCCACTATGGCGATAAGAGTGTTGCCAAAATTCTTGATAAGAGGAACCAGCACCTTGATTTCCGGAGTATTTCCACTCTTGGAAATGCATATGACCACGTCATCGGGTCGAACCATGCCTAAATCGCCATGAATAGCATCAGCAGCATGCATATATAGTGCTGGGGTACCCGTAGAGTTGAATGTAGAGACAACCTTGGTGGCTATGTTGGCACTCTTACCAATGCCAGTGACAATAGCACGTCCACGACAGGAAAAGAGCGTCCTGACCGCAGCGGCAAAATTACTGTCAATACGGTGCGATAATTCCGACAAAGCTTTCTCCTCATCTGCAATCACTTGAATTGCAATATTCTTTATTTCTTCGTCAGACTTCAATTCAAAAAAATTTGGGTAGGTGTTAAAAAAATACTAACTTTGGATTTCGTTTTGCAAAAGTACACGTTTTTTTTGAACCATGACAGACTTGCAGGCCAAATTAAAGGAAATCTTCGGTTTTGACCATTTCAAGGGAGACCAAGAAGCCATCATACATAGCATACTGGACGGGAATGACACCTTTGTCATCATGCCTACGGGCAGCGGGAAGTCGCTCTGCTACCAGTTGCCGGCCATGCTGAGCGAGGGCACCGCCATCGTGGTGTCGCCACTGATAGCATTGATGAAAAATCAAGTGGATGCCGTGCGGTATACCTCGGGGCACAACTGCGTAGCACACTTTCTGAACTCGTCGCTGAATAAGCAACAAGCGACCGAGGTGAAAGAAGACCTCCTTGCCGGAGGAACAAAACTACTATACGTAGCACCAGAAACACTGTCGAAAGAGGACACGGTCATGTTTCTGCGCCAGCTAACTATTTCCTTTTTTGCCATAGACGAGGCTCACTGCATCTCGGAATGGGGGCATGACTTCCGGCCCGAGTACGGACGTCTGCGCAATGCCATAGACCGTATCAGGGAAGACAACCGAACGCCCGAGCACCCGATGCCTATTCTTACCCTAACGGCATCGGCAACACCCAAGGTGCAGCAGGATATCGTCCGCAACCTGCATATGGAAGACGCGAAGAGCTTTGTATCGTCATTCAACCGACCCAACCTATACTACGAAGTGAGGCCCAAGCCTGCTGATGCCATGACGCTTCACAAAGAAATCATACGTTTCATCAAGCAGCATCCGGGGAAAAGCGGAATCATATATTGCCTGACGCGCAAAAAAGTAGAAGACTTGGCCGAACTACTACAAACAAATGGTATCAAAGCCCTACCTTACCACGCCGGATTAGAGAGCAGATTACGCACAGAGAACCAAGACAAGTTCCTGATGGAGGAGGTGGATGTAATTGTAGCAACCATTGCCTTCGGCATGGGTATAGACAAACCGGACGTACGATTTGTGATTCACTACGACATTCCCAAAAGCCTCGAAGGCTATTACCAAGAGACCGGACGTGCGGGACGCGATGGCGGCGAAGGTATCTGCATAGCCTTCTACAGCGAGCAAGACGTGGAAAAACTGTATAAATTTTTCACAGACAAGAATATCACCGAACAGGAAATGTCGAACCAACTGGTCCAGGAGATGGTATCGTATGCAGAGAGCGCCTCCTGCCGACGGATGAACCTGCTAAAATACTTCGGGGAGGACTATCCCAGCCAAAACTGTGGCAATTGCGACAACTGCGTGAACCCCAAGCCCCGCCACGAGGCCAAAGAAGAGATGGTCTACGCGCTGGAAACCATACTGGCCACAAAACAGTCGTTCAAAGCCAAGGAGGTGATAGATGTGATGATGGGGAGGACCAATGCACACACCAAAGTCTATAAGCCAGACCAATTGGAACAATTCGGACAAGGCACCGACCACGACGACCTGTTTTGGAAGGCGGTGCTACGGCAAGGCATTTTCGAGAAGCTGCTAACCAAAGAGGTAGAAAGATTTGGCATACTGAAGATTACCCCTGCTGGTTTCAAATTCATGAAGCACCCGTATGATATCACCATAGCCTGCGACCACGACTATAGCGGCAACAGCGAAAGTGACGAAGATGTGTCCCCCTCAAGCGGAGGCACAATGTCGGCAGGCGACGAGGTGCTGTATGCCCAGCTGAAAAGCTTGAGAAAAAGCATTGCCAAAAAGAACAAACTGGCAGACACTAACGTGATATTCCAGGATTTGTCGCTGACAGACATGACCATACAATACCCCTGCACGGTAGAAGAGCTGAGCAGATGCAGCGGTGTTGGCATAGCCAAAGCGCAACGATGGGGAGGTCCATTCGTAGAACTCATCAAACAGTATGTGGAAGACAACGAGATAGAACGCCCCCAAGACATCGTAATCCGTACCGCGGTGAACAAGACAAGCCTAAGAGGATATATCATCAAAAATATTGACCAACGCAAGTCGCTTGACGATATAGCCGCAGGCAAAGGGCTCTCAATGGATCAGCTGCTGACGGAAATCGAGCATATCATCTCGGCAGGCACACGACTGAGCATTGACTATTATATCAACGCCAATATTGAAGAAGACCATCAGGAAGAGTTGTTGGACTATTGGCGCAATAGTGAAAGTGGATCATTAGAAGATGCCTATGAGGAATTTTCGGATGACCCCGACGAATATCCCGAACAAGATATACGACTGATGCGCATAAAGTTTCTCTCCACCTACGCTTACTAATCCACCCTACTCTACCAAGTCTATGAGGTTTGTAAATTACTGCCTTTGCGTATTGATTCTGACAGCCGTGGCCTGCGCTCGGCAAGGGTATCCCGAAGGCGGCATGAAGGACACTACCCCTCCAAAGGTGACAGAGGAGCGTCCAGTTAATGGAACACTAAATTTTGGCGAAAAATCCTTCTACATAGGATTTGACGAATACGTGGTACTAAACGACGTAGAGAATAACATCATCGTGTCTCCCCCGATGAAGCCAAAACCGACATTTACCAGCAAACATCGGGGCATACAGGTAACAATTAACGATACACTAAAAGAGAATACAACCTACTTGTTTCAATTTAAAAATGCTATTGCAGACCTCAATGAGGGAAACAAACTACAATCTTATGAATACGCATTCTCCACAGGGCTTGCTATAGACAGCATGGAACTAAGAGGAAGGCTTCTCGATGCCTATACACTGAAACCACGAAAAAGTACAGCGACACTGATGCTATATCCTTCGGATAGCAAAGACTCTGCCATAACCAATTCAGCCCCAAGCCATGTAACACGATGCGACGACAAAGGCTATTTCCAGTTCTCGCATATCAGGCCTGGGACTTACAAACTGGTGGGCATAGAGGATGGCGACAAGGACTTTCGCTACGGAGACAATGAAGCAATAGCTTTTCTGAATGAAGAAGTGTTCCCTCTCCCACCGAACGACAGTAGCGATGAAGGATATCTGATGCTTATGTCGTATGAGGAGCGCCAAATACAACGAGTGACACAGAGTAAATTTGAACGCGAAGGCTACGCCGAGATTACCAGCCTGATGCCCATGCTGAAGCCCAACATAGTGTGCGACACACCCATCTTTTGGCAATTATCAACACATCGGGATACCCTGCGAATCTGGACTCGGAATCCAAAGGGAAGCCTTCTCAACCTAACATTAGGCGACAGCAGTGGACTACAGGACACTATCAAAATGCAATGGCGACCTAAACGGAAAGGTCGAGAAAAAAATACAGTTCAGGATAAATGGTGTAATTGGGGATTTACCACATCAACACCTTATTTTCAGCCCCTGACCATTAGATTCAAAAATCCCATAGACAAGGGAAATAGTCTGACCGATAGCGCAGTAATCATACTACGACTAAGCGACAGCAATCAATCAGTCCATGCTCTCGTCCTTGATAGTTCGCTGCTTTTTGCAACCATAGATTTCACCCCTTTGGTGGGAGAGAAATACACTATATGCATCAGCGGAGGAAAACTGTATGATATTTACGGAAATAGTAGCGACACATTACGCATCACAACCGAGATACAAGGCGACGACAAGTTCGGGAATATCTCAGTGAGCTTAGCAGATGCCGCTGAAGGCATAGCCTATGTTGTGCAGGTCACGGATGAGTCGGGAGACGTAAAACAATCGCTAACCGCAACAAGCGGACAGAAAATAACATTCCGACAGCTAAAACCAGGAAATTATCGAGTACAGGCATATGCCGACCACGATAAAAACGGGCAATGGACACCAGGGAACTACTGGATGCATAGACAGCCCGAAGAGGTATATTACCTTGGCAAGACGCTGAATTTACGCGCCAACTGGGATATTGAGGAGATTCTCTCGACCAAGCACATCACACCGCAGGATGAGGCAACAGACCAACAAACCGCTGCATCCCCGAAACTTCGCTAATTTGTAAGCAGTATGACCCAAAGCCTACAACGCTCGCTATTTTCAGGGCTCTTTTGGGTACTGCTGCTTAACCTAATCGTTAAGCCATTCTGGATTCTCGGGATAGAGGTAGGCGTACAGAATGCCGTTGGGGCAGAGGCTTACGGATTATATTTCACCCTCTTTAATCTTGCCTATATCTTCAACATTCTGCTGGATGTAGGGATTACCAATTACAACACTCGAAATATAGCCCGCCACCCACAACTGCTACAGAAACATCTTTCAAGCATCCTGTCTATAAAGTTGCTATTGATGGCAGGATACTTGACCGTGACGCTAACCATCGGAATGCTAATCGGGTATGAAGGACGACAATTTAGGCTCCTATTGCTATTGTGTTTCAACCAATTCCTCAACTCATTGATTCTATATCTGCGAAGCAACTTCGAAGGACTGCTTTTATTTCGATGGGACAGCGTACTAAGCGTAATGGATCGAGTGCTGATGATTTTTATATGCGGAGGATTACTGGTCTACTGTAGAAAAGGAGGTGTGTCATTTCCTATAGAATGGTTTGTCTATGCACAAACCTGTGCATATTTTCTAACGGCTGTATGTGCCATAATCCCATTGCTGCACCGAACAGGGATGCGCCGACTGCACTGGAATCGGTATTTCACCATCGTGGTACTTCGCAAAAGTGCTCCTTTTGCACTACTGGTTCTATTGATGGCTTGCTACAACCGTATAGACCCCATACTTCTCAGCATTCTCTCGCCCCAAGCAGATACTGACGCAGGCATTTACGCCAGTGCATTCCGCCTTTTAGATGCACTTACAATGATTGCTTACCTGGTATCGGTACCATTGCTGCCCATATTTGCCAGACTCACCAATCTGCATCAAGAAACAGCCCATAATGAACTGGGAAGTGTAATCCGTGTATCATTTTCTTTGCTTATGGTCTTTGCCATTGCAGCCTCAATAACGTTGTCCTCCCTCCACCAACCTATAATGGAAATACTATATCAGGAACATACGGAAGCATCGGCAAAAGTGTTTCAAACACTTATCTATTGCATAATTCCCCTTGCATTCACATACGTTTTTGGCACCCTGCTTACTGCCGGAGGATACCTCAAGCAACTAAACATACTGGCGGTCATTACCCTGATAGTCAACATCGTTATCAATCTGTTTCTCATCCCCTACTATGGAGCAGTAGGCAGTGCATGGGCAAGTCTTGTTGCTCAAAGCTTTATGGCAGCAGCCCAAACAATGATTGCACTAAACATATTTCGCCTAAAGCCTTCATTCTCCTATATATTAAAAATCCTTATTTTCACGTTACTTATAGTGGTTTACAACCAGCTATGTACGATGATTTCATTCGTTTGGTGGGGACAATCCTTGATTGTTATCGCAGTGTCAATAGCAGCAGCGATAGCAATGAAGATATTGGACATACAACAAATCTCACATATGATACAAAAAAAAGAGAATCATTCAGACACCTCCAATCACTAAACAGAATTTACTCAGCATCATAAGCAATTAAACACAAAAAGCAGATATAACAAAATCAAAACAAAATGAAAGCATACGTTTTTCCTGGACAAGGAGCCCAATTTGTGGGTATGGGCAAAGACCTATACGAAAGCAATGAGCAGTGCCGTGCCATGTTTGAAAAGGCTAATGAAATCATTGGATTCCGCATCACCGACCTGATGTTTGAAGGCACCGCAGAAGACCTTAAACAGACGCACGTGACCCAACCTGCCGTATTTCTTCACTCGGTCATCATGGCCAAATATCTCGAAAAGGACTTCCACCCTGACATGGTAGGAGGGCATTCTCTGGGTGAGTTCTCCGCCCTTACGGCAGCTCATTCAATGAGCTTTGAAGATGGTCTGCGCCTGGTTATTGCCCGTGCACGCGCCATGCAGAAATGCTGCGAAGCCACACCATCCACGATGGCGGCTATCCTAAAGCTACAAGACAACGTGGTTGAGCAAATCTGTTCCGAGGTGAACGACACAATTGTCGTGGCTGCCAATTATAACTGTCCTGGGCAAGTCGTTGTCAGCGGTACCAAAGAAGGCGTGGCTCGCGTGTGTGAAAAGGTAGTGGAAATGAAAGGCCGTGCTGTACCCCTTGCCGTTGGCGGGGCATTCCACTCCCCTCTGATGGAACCCGCTCGAATAGAACTGGCTGCCGCCATCGAACAGACCCCTATTGTCGCCCCAATATGTCCCGTTTATCAGAATGTAAGTGCTCTGCCCATCTCTGATCCAGACACTATTAAGCGCAATCTGGTAAGCCAACTCACCTCCCCCGTACGCTGGACAGCCACCATGCAAAACATGATTGCTGATGGAGCCACCGAATTTATTGAAGTAGGACCTGGCAAGGTGCTGCAAGGACTCTTAAAAAAGGTTAATCCCGAAATCAACGCCCATTCCGCTATCGAAGAATAATTGTGTATAATCCTGAAGGAAGCAAAATCCGGCGAGGCTGTCCTAAGAGATGCCTCGCCGGATTTTTATTTCGTCATACTTTTCAGATTACGAATCCAGAAGTACTACCGCATGGGCAGAGATGCCCTCCTCACGGCCCTCAAAGCCTAAATGCTCAGTCGTCGTGGCTTTGACTGAGACTTGCGAAATATCCACTCCCATGGACTCTGCCAAGGTATGCCGCATAGCGACAATGTGGGGAGCCAGCTTGGGACGCTGCGCACAGACAATGCTATCTACATTGACAACATGATATCCCTCCTTGCTAAGCAAGTCACAGCAATGTCGAAGCAGGACCTTGCTGTCAATACCCTTATAAGCAGGGTCGCTATCTGGAAAATGCTGACCTATATCGCCCAGGGCGGCAGCACCCAACAGGGCATCACAAATGGCATGAATTAGGACATCAGCATCGCTATGTCCTACCAGTCCTTTGCAGTGAGCAATCTGGACGCCACCAATCCATAGCGGAAGCCCTTCCCGCAGCTGGTGAACATCATAACCTATCCCGACACGCATAATAAATGGAGGGTATTAATCCGCACTGCTTGATGTGGACTTGGCCAAATCCACAGACAAGGAAATACGAATGGTATTAGATAGCGGATTGGTGCTGAACTTAGTGGTAGGAACTAAATAGGAGAGGTCGAATACAAATACATTGTAGCGTATGCCGCCTCCAACCGTAAGATACTGCCGTCCTCCCTTATTGGAATGTTCAAAGAAATAACCAAGACGTGCAGCAAAAGTGTGGTTATACCAATACTCTACACCCGCCGAGAGTTGAAGTTCCTGCAATTTTTCGGAAAAGCCCCCTGGCGCATCGTAGAGCGATTGCAGAGCCCCCTGAACAGAACCAAGATTATAGTAATCATTGTAACGGCTCTGATATTCAGCATTAGTCTCATTGGCTTCTTGCACAGGAGGAGTGGCTACCAATAATTTATTGATGTCGAGCATGGCATTGATCTGGTTATAGGAATCAATGTCTTTGGTGAACCGGCCACCAAGTCGCAGGTTGGCTGGCAGGAACTCTTTCTTAGTGTCATCATCGGAATAGGAAAGCTTGGCACCCAAATTACTAATCATAACTCCCGCAGCAATCTGCCGATTGTTCTCCAAAGGCTGCTGGTAGTAGAAGCCAAAATCAGCTGCCAAACTATTGGCTGCCTTGGTAGAGGCTGTGCCGACATTCTGTCCATTGGTAAGGTCGGAATGATTCAACCGTCCAGAGGCTCCTATAGAGATGTATTCCCCAATCTTCAACGCATAACTGGCATCCACAGCAAACTCATTGGGATGCATATTTCCTTGCGGATCGCCAAACTCATCAGTACTCTCTATGTCTCCCAACGAAAAATAGGTGAGCGATAGCGCAACGGCACTGTTTTGATTGATACGTCCATAGCCACCAAGATACAGCAGATTCATGTCACCTACGCCTAAATTGCGCAGCCATGGAGTGTAAGTAGTACTCACACCAAACGAGTTTTCGATGAAGGCAAATTTAGCCACGTTCCAGTGAGCCGAATAGGCATCGGGCGTGGTGGCCGCACCCACATCACCCAAAGCCCCCGCACGAGCATCTGGCGCGATGAGCAATATCGGCATTCCCGTGGAAATATAGTTCTTACCAGTCTGCCCAGTCTCGCTTACCTGAGCAGAAACAGACTGTAGAGCAGAAATGGCAAGAGTAGCTATGACAACAATTTTGCAAATGATTTTCATGGATGGTTCTATATCCCTATATGTGTCGTAAATACAAGTAACTCGGTAAAAAAAACGCCAATGCCTCTCTTTTATTGTAAAATGCAGTGTAAAAACGCTGGCACAACAGTGTGTCAGAGCGGCAACAGAGATTTTATAGAAACCCATGTCCTTATTTTTCCCTACCTTTGCAATTGATTTGGTTGCCCTCAAAGGCATGAAAAGGGAATCGGGTGAGAGTCCCGAACAGTCCCGCTGCTGTGAGTTCCAACCGAGCGCATTCCCAATGAAAAAAGCCATTGTGCGGTAAAAAAAGCTGCATGAGAAGGCGGGGAAGGCGTAGAACAAGTCAGAAGACCTGCCAAATCGAGCTATGATTAGTTCTCGAGGAAAGGACTTCATGACGCATCAACTATCCACTATAATAGGCTTTTTCTGCGGCGGGGTAATGATGGTTTTCTCGCTCACTACCCATGCGCAACAACACGACACAATACAAAAGCAACTATTGCAGGAAATACGTGTGTTTGACGAGGCTCCCGCCATAACACGCATCGAGATGCCCACCCAAGTATCATCCCGTGAACAGATGGAACGGCAGCAAGCCAGGCAACTCTCCGATGTGGTAAGACAGATGGCAGGCATAACACTGAAGGACTATGGCGGCGTAGGCGGCATCAAGACCGTTTCCGCACGAGGACTGGGGAGCCAGTTCACCGCACTGACAATAGACGGCGTGGGAGTGACGGAATGCCAGAATGGCCAGATAGACATAGGCCGATATCTGGTAGGCAACAGTGCCTTCGTAAGCTTCGCAAACGGGCAGCACAACCAGTTGCTTCAGTCGGCCCGTGGGTATGCAGCAGGCAATGTACTCAATATGGAAACGCTGCAGCCACGGTTTACGCCAGATGAGAATACCCAAATGAAAATCACTATTGAAGGGGGCAGTTTTGGAATGCTATCTCCATCATTTTCATTGGGGCAGAAAATAACCGACAAACTGACGCTATCCTTATGGGGTAATTACCTGCGTAGCGACGGGGACTACCCGTTCACACTGTACTATGGTCGGAGGGAAGTTGATAGCAGTGCTGTGCTACGCCGTAAAAATTCGCAAGTATGGATGTCCACGTACGATGCAAACCTATTCTACACCCCAGCACGCAACCAGCAACTAATGGTGAAAACGCACTATAGCCAGTCGCATCACCACCTGCCAGGAGCAGTGATACTATACAACACCGTAAATGCATCAGAGCAGACACGGAATCAAACGTTTTTCATCCAATCTCGCTACCGACTACACTTTTGGGATACCGACACTGGCAGCCACCGAATGAGACTTCAGGTGCTGGCAAAATATCAACTGGGCGACGAGGCCTATGATGATACCTCCAAACACGTGGTGAGCGGCACACTGCACAATGATTACGCCCAGCGAGAAGGCTACGTATCGGCCACCCTGCTGTATCAGACACTCCGCGGACTACGGCTCAGCGTAGCGGAAGACGGTTCTTTGAATACACTGCACAGTAACCTACCAACCAATGACAATGTTTGCCGATGGACTTCGCTCACCGTGCTTGCCGTGAACTTTGACCGACCAAGACTTACCCTTTCAGCCAACCTACTTGGCACACTAACTAATGAAGAGGCAGAAACCAGCACTACAAAAATACAGCATAATAATGGCTATCAAAGGATGTCTCCTTATGCAGGCATCATCATCAAGCCATTTTCCTCCATAGGGTTACGTCTACGCTATTATATCAAAGAGAACTACCGAATACCCTCATTCAACGAGCTCTACTATCTATCCACCACCCGTAGCCTCAATCCGGAAAAAGCCCTGCAACAAAACATAGGACTCACCTACATTTACGGCACGGAAAGTCAATGGCTACATATTGCCACACTAACAGTCGATGCATATCACAATCAAGTGACAGACAAAATTGTAGCCATCCCAAGACAAAATATGTTCGTATGGTCAATGATTAATATGGGAGAAGTGGACATCCATGGGATTGACATAAAGTCTGAAGCCACAATGACCTTGCAGAACATAGATCTAACCCTATCGGGAAGCTATTCCTACCAAAAAGCCGTGGACCACACGAATCCTAAAAGCAAAACCTATGGGCATCAAATACCTTATACACCGCAACATTCAGGCCATATAGCCCTATATATTGAGTCCCCGTGGATAAACATAGGCTATGACATCACATTAGTGGGTGACCGGTACTGCCTACAACAAAACACGGAAGAGAACCTTGTTACAGGCTATATTGACCAAGGAATTACAGTATCTCGCAAATGGAAGATACGACATGGCGAACTACAAGTACAAGCCCACGTACTAAACCTATTTGATGTGCAATATGAAGTAGTACGCAGTTACCCAATGATGGGTCGTAACTTCAGGATGGCTGTATCTTATGACTTCTAATATCTAACCATAAAATAATTTATCATGAAAAAAACATTCCTAATTCCCGCCTTGACGGTAGCACTCCTAATGGCAGGCTGCTCCAAAGACGATGACAACAACACGCAAAAGGAGGACAACAACAGTTCAACAACCGCCGCCCATGCCTATCTTATCAATCAGGGCAACTGGGGGGGCAATAATGCTGAGTTAAGTTATTTTGACCCTGCCACGGGAAATATGACCAACAACTACTTTGCAAGTCAAAACAACCGCAAATTAGGCGACCTTGCCCAAGACATCTTACAATACGGAAGTCAATTATTTGTCACCGTATCTGGGTCGGGGACTATTGAAATCATCGACCCAATGTCAGGCAAATGCAAAAAGACCATCGAAATGGGGACACGTTACCCTCGCAGCATGGCTGCCGCAAATGGGAAAATATATGTCAGTTGCTACTATCCCCAACCCTCAGTAATACGGATTGACACCGCCACTTACGAAATCGAAGCCACATGCACCCTGGGAGAAGTCAATCCCGAAGGGCTCTGCATAGCAGGAGACAACATATATGTGTGCAATAGCTATGCTATGACTGCTGATGGCGGATATATTTATGACAGCACACTCTCCGTAGTCAATCTTTCAACCTTTACAGAGACGGGTAAAATCGTAGTAGGAGTAAACCCTAATTTTGTCAAAGTTCTGTCAAATGGCAAATTAGCCGTAGGCTATTATGGGGACTATTATCTTGCCCCGGCTGGCGTGGCTGTCGTAACCCTTGCAGACAACAGCGTCAATCAAACAGAAGTTTCCGTCGCTGACATGGATGTGTACGGAGGCAATATCTACGTGTTGGGGCTGGTGTATGCCGCAGACTATAGTTCCAGCCATGCCGAAGCATACAAGATTGACGGGACAACTATGGAAAAAACTGCGATCTTGACCTCCAGCCTCTCCGATATGACTACACCCAATGCCATCACCATCAACGCAACGAATGGAGACATCTACATCAGCGACGCACAAAATTATTCCGCCAATGGAGACCTCTATGGTTTTCGTCAGGACGGAAGTTTGCGTTGGAAGGCAGAAACCACCATGCTGCCCACACACATCTGCTTCATAAAATAAATATATTAGCCAATTATATATAAATACAGGGTCGGCATCTTAGGTGATGCTGACCCTGTATTTACATATAAATCCACCCCCTTTCGTAGATGGTGTGATAACAACCCTACGAAGTGGAACTATTCAACAGCGACAAGATAATAGTTTTTCTTGCCCCTTTGGATAAGAATCAATCCACAGGGAAGAATGTCAGAAACAGACAACGAACAATCCTCCCCCACTTTAACCTTATTAACCGAAATAGAGTTTTGTTTCAGTTCGCGACGTATTTCGCCCTTGGAGGAAAACATTGATGTTTCAACGGCAGTAAGGTCAATGAGGCTAATTCCCTGTTCCAGCAGACTGCGTGAAACCGTGTACTGCGGCACACCCTCAAAGACACTTAACAACGTGGCCCTATCAAGAGTGCTAAGTTGTTCGGTAGTCCCTTTGCCAAATAGGAGTTCGCTGGCAGTCACAGCAGCCTCGTAGTCCTGCTGACTATGGACACGGCATGTGATATCTTTGGCCAACGCCTTCTGAAGAACACGACGTTCGGGGGCCTGGGCATGTTCCTGCTCCAAAGCCTCAATCTCATCTTTTGAGAAGAGAGTAAATATACGAATGTAACGGGCGGTATCTATATCCGAACAATTGAGCCAAAACTGGTAGAACTTATATGGGCTGGTACGCTGAGGGTCAAGCCACACATTACCCCCCTCAGTCTTGCCGAATTTGGTACCATCGGCCTTCGTGATGAGCGGGCAGGTGAGCGCAAAAGCCTCGCCCCCCTCCATACGACGAATCAGTTCAGTACCAGTAGTGATGTTTCCCCACTGGTCGGAGCCACCCATCTGAAGCCGGCAGCCTTTCGTACGATAAAGCGTCAGGAAATCAAAAGCCTGAAGAAGCTGGTAACTGAACTCGGTAAAAGAAAGACCTGTTTCAAGTCGTTTCTGGACTGAATCCTTAGCCATCATGTAGTTTACAGTGATATGCTTACCAACGTCGCGGATAAAATCAAGGAACAGATAATCCTTCATCCAGTCGTAATTATTAACGATTTCCGCTCCATTTACAGGATTTTCAAAGTCCAGAAATTTGGAAAGCTGACGACGGATACAATCCACATTATGCTGCACCTCTTCAAGCGTAAGCAACTTGCGTTCTGCCGCCTTGAAAGAAGGGTCTCCTATCATACCTGTGGCACCACCAACCAGAGCCAGCGGTTTATGCCCTGCCATCTGCAAATGCTTCAATAGCATGATAGAGACAAGGTGTCCAATATGAAGAGAGTCGGCTGTTGGATCGATTCCGACATAAGCAGTTGTTACTTCCTTTGACAGCTGTTCCTCTGTGCCAGGCATCATATTATGAATCATGCCCCGCCACTGAAGTTCCTGAACTAAGTTTTTATTCATCGGTATTTCGGGATTGGATTAAAGAAAATAGACAAGAATGAATAAAAAAGAGGTACTCTCCTAACCAGGGCGAGTACCTCTTATGATTTCTACTGAAGTTTATCTAACAATAAGTTTAGTTGCCGAGGACTCACCACCCACAAGGAGGTTGACCAGATACATTCCCTTAGTTAGATTGGAACAGTCAATAGTATATTTCTGACTGCCTTCAGCAATACGGCCCAAATTCTTGTCGATGACGACCTTGCCTGTTACGTCATAGACACGCAGCGTAGCCTGTCCAGCCTTGGCGATAGACATATCCATCGTAGCCTGAATGCTGACAGGATTGGGATAGATGGAGACTGCATTGAGACCGGAAGACTTAACCACAGGAGTGATGCCAACATAATCAATTTCCTCAAGCACCTCATCACTGTAATTCTTGACGTAGGCAGAATCCATGAATACGCCACGACCATAAGTACCAATATAGATTGCGTAGGGATACTTGGTGCGGGGAAATACATAGTTGTTTATTTCAATACCATCATGAAGGGTCATACGCTGGATGGGAAGATCGTTGACCTGCTGTGTCAACGATGTGACTGGGACACCCACAAAGTTGCCATAACGAGTCCATGAAGGCTTACTGTTGGAGAACGAACTACTCGTAGTTTTATAGAGTCCATCTTCCGTTCCGATAAACACATCGCGTTCGGTGGATTCCACCAAAGCACTATAGGCAGCCATTTTACCAGGGATAGACTTATCAGCAAAGGTGTAGTTTCCAGAAGCATTTTCCATAACCAAAACATTGGGGAAATCAGCCTTATTGTCGTGGCCTTCAAATGTAAAGATAGCACGATTACTGGCATCCATCACGATAGAGGATATTTTACGTGGGAACCAGATGCTTCCATTGTATTCAAGAGTGTCAGCAACAAGTGTCGGACCATCGGTATAAGTTCCATCAGCATAACCCAACTGACGGCTGATTGACCAACGCTCCTGATGATAATCAACGCTATCGAAAATACCTTGAACACGCACAACAAAGCAAGAATCATTTGTGTCATTGGCAACAACAACAAGAATCTGATTGCCATCTGCCGAAACACCAAATGTGGAGATGCCACGGTTACGATTCATGCTTTTACTTTTATCAACCATATAGACATCGGCCCAACCCATAGAAGGTTCGATAATCGATCCATCATTAGTAGCATAGACACATCTAAAATCAGCAGGAGTCCACGACATGGCAATCTTATCCTTACGAGCGATTACCCCGTTAGCATTCGCAGTGTGACGAACGAGGATAAAAAGATGACTTTGGATGGGATTATCCACCGTGAGATTGGTTCCGTTCTGATCGACAATCTTATTCTGAGAGAATACGTGACGGAATGGATAGGAAGCCGTTGCCACATTGGGGACAATGATAGTATCACCACTCTTAATCAAGCCATTGCAAGAATTAGGCATTTCGGATCCAAAACAGCCGATGCGGATAGCCCCAACACCAGGACGAAAGACCTCGTCATTAGTGTCGATGCTGTGACTAACATCGCTGACTCCAACCATGCTGTTAGACTCCCAAAGATACATCTGAGCTACAGCGTTGCCACTGTTAGCCTCATTGCCAAGGAAAGACTCTCCGATAGTCCACGTCTGAGTATTACTATAATCTGTATAGTCGGCAGAGCTACGGGCATACTGACCATTTTCCGAAGAAAAGAACATATTGCGACGTGATTCGGGAGCGAACTGCTGGAAACGGGAAGCAGCCACCTGACCACCATTGCCATGCCAATAGACATTGGCGATATGGTTAGTACCAGACCCAATGGAATCATACCAGGTTGGATTAAAAATAGAAGCATCCCCCGGAATACCTGATAGAAAACGTCCTTGACGAGCCTCAATAAAGAGATTAGCACTATAGTCAGCACCTATCAGGAGGGATCCATCCGTACAGACAGCCACACCATTGACTTGAACATTGTTGAGTCCGCGATTAATGTTATCGAAAGAACTAAAAGCACTATCAGCCTGAAAGATGCCTGCATTAGTCGCAATGTAGAAAAGTTGCTTAGCATTGCCTTCATCGTCAATGGCTTGTACCTGCTTGATGTCATTGATGCCCGAATGGACATAGAACGGACTGGAGAAAATCTCATCCATGAAATTGGTTGAACCCATGTCATCTTCGTTGTAGGAAGACATCGTCCACTGATAAATAGAGCCATCCGTATAACCTTGGCCCTCCCATAGAGAAGCCCCACCAATGAATATGTGCTTGCTATTGTTAGCGTCTACACAAATAGCACCACAGGTTGTACCCGTTTGAGAACCGAACGGAGAGACCGTGGCAGTGGTGAGTAGCGTCCAACTGTTCTGATTTGTAGTTAGGTACAGACCACGGAAAGCACCTGTAGAAGAAGTAACCATGGCATATAGGTAGTCGGGATTGGCGGACGTTGTGGCCAGTTGGATGCGTGAAGCAGAAGAGAAAACATTGTTGGTATTAGTCACATCAACCACTTTAGTCGATTCGTAGGAAGAGATGCGATAAAGTTTGTTCTTGGATGAGAAATAAACCATTTTGTAATCCTCAACAATGGCAACATCCTGCATTTCGACAGAATCGATGAGGCAGGTGGGGGCCACATTCCAATTGTTGTCCTTTATTTCCCAGCGATAGAGACCACCTTTTGCAGCGACAAAAAGGAAAATCGTATTGGATGATTTGTCGTAGGAATAAGCCAGTTTGTTAATGCTGCTCCAGGCATCATTCTTCTCAGGGTCCGTGTATTCAATGCGAGAAAAGGCCTTGGTGTCAGGGTTGAAGCGAACAATACCAACGCCTTTAGCAGACATGTGAGAGAATTTGGTTCCTTTAGCAAAAGTCCCCTCGCCGGTTGCGATACAGAGGCTATTATCTGGAAGCTGAATCATGTGGCTGATGGGGAGAACGCGCTCAATCCCATCAAGATTGCAGGGAATATAGTTCCAGATGTCGGAATAATAGGCAAAATCAGGATTGTTGGAGCGGATGTAAAGACCTCCGGTAGAGGCACCGGCAAAGACCGTGTTGTTCGTAGCATCACGACGATCAATGACAAGGGACGTGACACGCCCACCGATGTTATCGGGGCCGATTTCGACAATGGAGGAAGCTGCGTTGTCCTGAGCTGTCATAGTAGCAGATGCAAGCGCAAACAAACCCAAGAACAAACCGAAAAGTACTTTTTTGCTTTTCATAAATCGCTTGATATTAATTTGATATTTCTTTTTTGCGTAATGAAACAAATAGCAAAAATACATTTTTTTTTTGAATGACAGATGTTTTCGGGATTTCCGTAAGGACAGGTACGGAGAATTGACTGTGTACTTTTATCAATGTCAATGCCTTTATAGATTCGGGATAGACAGAATTGTCAGCGTCAAGAAACAAGCGAAAAACACATAAAACAATAAAATACAATAATATGTAATAGAAATCTACCTGATTCATACCTTCAAATAGAAAATACCCTCCGTCTGCCATAATATGACAAATTGGGTTAGTGTGTGCTCTGAGGAGAGCAGACAGGTAGCGACATGGACGATGACGGCATGGAGATTGACCAGATGCAATTGTTTTGAATTGCGAAGAATGCAGAACCAAATAATGAGGTATTTTGCAATAAATAGGATGAAAACAGCGTTAAATAAACTGTCTGGAAAACAATTTTAACACTTTCATTTTTCACAGCAAACCCAACGGCATCAGCCGACCACTTATACCCGAACCCACCCCACCAAGAAATCTTAACATTACACAAATATGAACGAAACAGTGAATATTCAGGAGCTAAACGAGCGAATTGCACAAGAGAGCGCATTCGTGGATGCCCTAACAATGGAACTACGCAAACAGATTGTTGGGCAAAAGCACATGATAGAGAGTCTGCTTATCGGGCTGTTAAGCAATGGGCACATCCTGCTGGAAGGTGTCCCCGGACTGGCAAAGACGCTAACCATCACAACACTGGCCAAAGCCATTGATGCTAAATTCAGTCGCATACAGTTTACTCCAGACCTATTGCCTGCCGACCTTATTGGCACAATGATTTACAGTCAAAAAAATGAGACATTTAATGTAAAAAAGGGGCCTATTTTTTCAAATTTCATCTTGGCCGACGAAATCAACCGTGCGCCAGCGAAAGTCCAAAGTGCGCTATTAGAGGCCATGCAGGAGCGGCAAGTGACCATTGGCGAAGAAACTTTTAAACTGGATGAGCCATTTCTGGTAATGGCAACACAAAACCCGATAGAGCAAGAAGGGACCTACCCCCTGCCCGAGGCGCAAGTGGACCGTTTCATGCTGAAAGTGGTGATAAGTTATCCCAAAAAGGAAGAGGAACGCACCATTCTGCATCAACAACTTGTCGGAGAGTATGCCCAGCAGCACCCCATTTTGAAACCGGCAGACATCCTGCGGGCGCGTAAAGTCATGCGGGAAGTCTATATGGATGAGAAGATAGAGAGTTATATTACTGACATTATTTTTGCCACCAGATTTCCACAACAATACGGACTGGAGAAACTCACAGGAATGGTAAGTTACGGTGCATCGCCGCGCGGCAGCATCAGTCTGGCCATGGCGTCGAAAGCCTATGCTTTCATGAAACGCAGGGGATATGTTATTCCAGAAGACGTCCGTGCCGTAGCTATGGACGTGCTGCGCCATCGTGTTGGATTAACCTACGAAGCAGAAGCCGAAAACATTACTTCCGAGGAACTGGTGAACGAGATTCTGAACCGTGTGGATGTTCCCTGATAAGGCAAGGGCAAGACCTTGCCCCATCCAAACCAGAGGAATCCAATGAGGAGGGATGCCAACAGCACATTAGTTTTTACGGGTCGACAAATTGATGGCAACAGATGCAGAAAGAGAACAGTGAAATATTGCGGAAAGTTCGCAAAATCGAAATCAAGGCACGAGGGCTGTCAAGACAGCTTTTCTCGGGAGAATACCATAGTGCATACAAGGGCCGCGGAATGGCATTCAGCGAGGTGAGGGAGTATCAGTATGGCGATGATGTTCGAGCCATTGACTGGAACGTGACAGCAAGACTAAACCACCCGTACATCAAGATTTTCGAAGAGGAGCGAGAGCTGACAATGATGCTGCTGGTGGATGTAAGTGGAAGCAATCGATTCGGGACACACAAGCAGTTCAAGGAGGAGTTGGTGGCAGAAGTGGCTGCCACGTTAGCATTTAGCGCCATTACCAACAATGATAAAGTAGGGGTAATTTTCTTTAGCGACAAAATCGAGAAATTCATTCCACCAAAGAAAGGCAGTAGTCATATATTGCGCATCATTCGTGAGTTAATCACGTTTCAACCTACCAGCAACGGAACAGACATTGGGGAAGCCCTGCGCTATTTCACCAATGTGACACGGAAACGCTGTACCGCCTTCATATTAAGCGACTTTCTGGACACCCACTATGCTGATGCACTCAAAATTGCCGCAAAAAAACATGATTTGGCGGTGCTACGCATTGTAGATGAGCGAGAACGAGAGATTCCCAATATCGGTCTAACCAAATTCTATGATCCTGAAACAGGCAAAACAGCAACTCTTGACACATCGAGCAGAATGGTCAGAGACAACTATAGAAAAGCCTATCAAAGACAGGAACAAGCCACATTGGAAACGCTAACCAAGTACGGGATAGACCATGCTGAGATACAAACAGGGGAGGACTTTGTGAAGCCCCTGATGACATTGTTTAAAAAGAGAAGTTAAACCATGAAGATTCTAACACGAAATTTGGCCTTGTTGTTGCTGCTTGTTTTTTTTGCAAGCAGGATACAGGCTCAGATGCGGTATGAGATTGACAGTACGTCGATTGCAATAGGAGATCAAACAACCCTGACCATAGGGCATACCGATGTGTATCCTGCCGCTGAACAGTTGTCGCAAAATGGACTGGTAGTGATTAGGCAATGGTTTGATACAACAGAGTATGAAGGGGGCAGAGGCATCGTGCAACGGACAGTGCTTACCTGTTTTGACGCAGGCGAACACTGGCTTAGGCTGGGCGAAAATGACTCTATTTCCCTCATTGTGAGAGATGTGCCAAATGTTGATACTGCCAGTCTGGAAATCAAGGACATTAATGGCACACTAACAGAGCCTTACACTTTTTGGGAAATCTTTAGGTGGATATTGCTTGCCTTGGGAGTAGCCCTACTCATTGCTGCCATCATTTATGCCATACGGCGATACAAGGAACACAAACCCCTACTACAGCTTCCCAAGGCACCGCCGACACCTCCCCACGAAATCGCGCTCAAAGAGTTGAACGAATTAAGAGTCAAGCAGCTCTGGCAGCAAGGGAAACTCAAAGAGTACCACACACAACTAACTGACACACTAAGAAATTACATAGAGGCCTCATTCGGCATACGGGCTACCGACATGACAACAGATGAGACGTTAGAAGCCTTTTCGCATACTGCGGTCTATACGCCAGAAAATGAGACATTGCTGCAAAGCATACTGACAACGGCAGACATGGTGAAATTTGCAAAGTCGGAGCCATTGCCCTATGAGCATGACCGCTCCATGAGCAACGCTGTGGCTTTTGTGGAGCAAACCCATACCCCAACCTCGGAAGAAACCACCGAGAACAAATCTAACGAAAAACAGTAAGTGATGGACAACTTGACATTTGCTAATGGATGGGTATTGTGGATGCTGGTACTAATACCACTGCTAATCGTGTGGTATGTGATGAAATACCGGAAACAGCATGCTGCCTTACAGTTCTCGACACTTCCACTCTTCGACACCACAAAGAAGACCCTTCGTCAAAAACTGATTCCCTTGCCATTCGCACTGAGGGTCATTGCCCTAACGGCAATCATCATTGCCTTAGCCCGCCCCCAAAGCCAGCTGAGCCGGCAAGAAATGCGAGTGGAAGGGATTGATATTGTGCTGGCCATGGACGTAAGCGGAAGTATGCTGGCAGAAGACTTTCACCCGAACCGATTGGAAGCCGCAAAAAAAGTGGCAGCCGACTTTATCAACGGGCGAAAGACCGACCGTATAGGGCTGGTTGTATTTGCAGGAGAAGCATTCACCCAAGTTCCCCTCACGATAGACCACCATGTGCTGCTGCAACAATTACACAAAGTGAAAAGCGGCACCATCAAAGATGGCACCGCCATTGGAGATGGACTTGCCACTGCCATCAACCGCATAAAGGACAGTCAGGCAAAAAGCAAAGTCATCATACTATTAACCGACGGCGTAAACAACCAGGGTTCGGTGGACCCACAGAGTGCTGCCGAAATAGCTGCTTTGTACAACATCCGGCTCTACACCATAGGTGTGGGAAGCACTGGCAAAGCCCCATTTCCATTCAAGGATCAGTTTGGAAGAACCATCTACCAGAACATTGACGTAGAGATAGACGAGCCCTTAATGACACAGATGGCGCAAAGCACAAAGGATGGGCAGTACTTCCGGGCGACCAATAAGAAGTCTCTGGAAAATATTTTCAGCCAAATAGACGATATGGAAAAAAGCAAAGTGGACGTGACCCAATATGCCCAGACCAAGGATGAATTCCTACCTTTTGCTTTAATAGGCCTACTTGCACTGCTACTGGAACTATTATTAAGCCTCCTGTATTTCAAACAATAATTCTGTTCCTTTAAAACATGATTCATTTTGAGCATAAAGAACTGCTATGGCTACTAATGGCCCTACCCGTACTACTGGGAATATGGTTGTGGCTAAGGTATAGCAAACAAAAGAGATTAGAACAGTTTGCCGACAGAGTCATGTTCGGACGACTGATACCCGATGCGTCCCGATGGCGTCCTGCCCTAAAAATGACACTCTGCCTATTAGGACTGGCCTCCCTGATTGTCGCTGTAGCCAATCCCCAGATAGGCAGTAAAATGGTAAAGGGGGAACGGATGGGAAGCGATATAGCCATCTGCCTGGATGTATCGAACAGCATGATGGCAGAAGACCTACAGCCCAATCGATTAGAGCGCAGCAAGCGTGTCATCACCAACTTGATGAACAAACTGACTGGCGATAGGGTTTCGCTGGTGGTTTTCGCAGGCACAAGTTTCATACAAATGCCATTGACCAATGATTATAGCGCCACTCGATTATTTCTGGACCAGGTAGACTGCGGCATTATCCCCACCCAAGGCACCGCCATAGGGGATGCCATTGATAAAGCCATGGCCTCCTTTGGTTACGGAGACCCCGACAGAGAATGGCAGAAGAACGGCAACCGCGCCATCATTGTCATTTCTGATGGCGAGAACTTTGAAGATGATGCCGTAGGCGCTGCGACCCATGCAGCCCAAGAAGGCGTCATGGTGTGTACCATCGGCATGGGGCTGCCCGAGGGAGCACCAATACCCATATACAATCGCAGCAAGCAACGTACCGGCTACAAACAAGACGGCAGTGGAAATATTGTCACAACGCACCTAAACGAACAAATGCTAAGCCAAATTGCATCAGCTGGCAAGGGTGTCTATGTGAGAGCCGGCAGCATCAACACCGGTTTTGACGAAATACTAAAAAGGATTGCCGGACTGGACAAAGACAGCTACGGAGAAGAACTATTCGCAGAATACGAGAGTCGTTATCAATACCCACTGACTGTCGCATTGATATGCCTAATACTGGAACTCTTGTTTTTTGAGCGAAGAAACAGAAAAATCAACTGGCAGAAAATACTGTCCAGAGAATCAGATTAAAGACAACAAGACAATCATGAAACGATTCATACTTTTGTTAATGCTGACGGGGGTAATCGCAGGATGGGCACAGAGTCAAACGCCACGTAAAGAAGTGCGTAAAGGGAATAGAGCCTATAACAATAAGGCATACGATAATGCTCAGGCAGCTTACCACCATGCCTTGTCGGTAGACAGCACCTACTATAAAGCGCAGTATAATCTCGGAGATGCACTATATCGTCAAAAGCAGTATGGGGAGGCAGCACAAGCCTTTGGGAAAGCCCTTCAATCGGCAGAACTTTCCGACAAACAGCGCAGCCAGTCATTTCACAACAAAGGGAATAGCCACTTGAAAACAGGACTACAGAATCGAGAGAATGGCATGGAACATTTTCAGCAGGCCGTAGAGAGTTATAAGGAAGCCCTAAAATTAGATCCAAAAAACGAGGATACAAGATATAATCTATCCTACGCACAAAAACTACTGGCACAGGCACAGCAACAACAACAAAACCAACAGGGACAAGGCAAGGGGGACGACCAGCAGCAACAACAGCAGCAGGGCAACGACCAGCAACAAAACCAGCAGGATCAAAGCCAGCAAAACCAAAACGAGAACCAACAAGGGCAATCGGGAGAGCAGCAGAGACAAGACACCCCCAATGGCCAGCAGCAAAAACAACAGCAAGGCCAGCAGGATAAGAAGAAACAAGATGCCGAGCGACTGCTGGAAGCCGTGAAAAACAACGAACGGAAAACGATGAAAGAGCAGCAGAAAGCCGCTGTCCCAGCTAAAAGCGGACGTATCGAAAAAGATTGGTAACCAACCTCCGAATCGGGCCACAAATCAGCACAGCATCAAATCATAAACGCATTTTATGAATAGAAAGCTTTTTAATCAAGGCAGCCAATACCTATTACTACTCATCCTCCTGACGGCGTCAACAATCTGCTGGGCACAAACGCTGCAAGTCGTGGTGCCATCAACCGTTTACGAGGGGCAGCGTTTTAATGTCCAGTTCGTGGTAAACGACCGCGCACGAGATTTCGAAGGGCCCACTTTCAAAGGCTTTTCAACCCTTGGAGGACCAGGGACAAGCAGTAGCAGCAGTACGAGTATCGCTCATGGGAAAGTGACACACGAGGTGAGTACCACCTTCACTTACACACTAAGAGCTGATCAGGTAGGCAGCTATACCATTGGGAGTGCCAAATGCACCGTAAATGGCAACACCATCAGCAGCGAACCCGTAACTGTCAAAGTAGAGAAAGGAAACCCTCAGCAACAGACGCAACAACAAGCCAATGGATGGCCTGACCCCTGGGGACGCCAGCAGCCTCAACAGCAACAACCTACCACCATAGACGGCAACAGCCTCTATGCCCGTGCCAGCATCAACAAGAGCAACCTGTACGAAGGAGAGCAGGACATCATCA
>JAFVBF010000074.1 GCA_017480145.1 Bacteroidales bacterium | reverse complement strand
TGCACGCTGGAGTTCGAGTTCGTCCATCCCCGCGGCGATGATGTGACCTTCAAGTCGGAGTGAGGGAGTCGGTTTAGAACTATTAACAGCCAGTATGATACAACAAGGGGGAGATTGACACAGCAGTCTCCCCCTTGTTGTATGGTCTCGCTTTTATTATTTGAGGCGTTGAGACTCCCAGCCATCTTTCAGTTTGCCTCCGTTCGGCCAAGAGCGTCGCTGTATCTCAGAGAGTGTTATTTCCCGAATCCCCCCATACAAAAAACAGGCAGGTTTAAATTGTTAAAATGATGGTATTCAGTTTTGTAGGTACTGGAGCGCGTATCCCACAGACACATTCCACGGATTATTCGGAAATAGAGTCCCAGTGGATGGGCGACAGCCCTTGCTGTTGCAGCAGTGCATTGCATTGGGAGAAATGTCTGCATCCAAAAAAGCCGCGATAGGCTGAGAGGGGAGAGGGATGGGGCGCGGTCAGCACGTGATGGCGGCCGCGGTCTATGAGTGCTGTCTTGCGTATGGCATAGCTGCCCCACAGCATGAAGACAATGCCCGAACGTTGCTGCGAGAGGGCGCTGATGGCGGCATCAGTAAATTGTTCCCAGCCATGGTTTTGGTGTGAGCCGGCTTGGTGGGCGCGTACCGTCAGGGTGGCGTTGAGCAGCAGCACGCCTTGGTCGGCCCAGCTGCCCAGATGTCCGCTTGTGGCAGGAATATTCGTGCCGAGGTCCCTGTTAATCTCCTGAATGATATTGACCAACGAAGGGGGTACCCGCACCCCGTTTGGCACTGAGAAACACAGCCCTTGGGCCTGTCCGGGTTCGTGATAGGGGTCCTGCCCCAGTATCACAACTTTTACTTTGTCAAAGGGTGTTCGGTCGAAGGCTGCGAATATCTGGCTCCCGGGGGGATAACAGGTGTGCTGCCGCCGCTCTTCAACCAGAAAGGCCTTCAACTGGGCAAAGTATGGTGCTTCGAATTGCGGACGTAGCACGTCGAGCCACGTGGGGTCTATCTTTATCATGTTTTTGGCTGAAGTTATTTTGGTTGGGTGGCCTAAATCTCTGCCGCTGGTGGCTGTCCAATTACAGCAGATATTCGTTATATCTTTTCTCTTTGCCGATGGTGCTGCTGATGCCGTGGCCTGGCAAGACGGCGTAGTCTTCGGGCAGCGTGAGCAGGCGGCTCTTTATCTTCTCTATGAGCAACTGATGGTTTCCGCCAGGCAGGTCGCTGCGCCCCACGCTGAAGTGAAACAGCGCGTCGCCGGTTATCACGCTTTTTTCGCTGGGAATCACGAAGCACAGGCTTCCGGGGCAATGTCCGGGGGTGTGTCGGGCCTCAATCTCGATGTTGCCCACGTGTAGTTTTTGTCCATCGGATATGTAGCAGCGTGGCAGTTGCTCCAGTGCCTCCGCATCCACGGCAAACCCCATTACGCCACCATACACCTCGCTCTGTCTCAGCAGAAAAGCCCCCTCTTCGTGCATGGTGACGGGCAGCTGGTAGTGAGAACACACTTGTGTCAGTCCTGCGATGTGGTCTATGTGGGCGTGGGTAAGCAGCACGAGGGTGGGGGAGAGGTGCTTGCTCTCAAGGAACCGCATCAGCATGGCATCTTCATAGGAGGCCTCGGCGGCAGGGTCGATGATGGCGCACACGCCTGCGTCGGCATCATAGACGACATAACTATTGACTTGGAAATGATTGAACTCGAATTGCTGTATCATGTTGTTTTACGAAAATCTTTCCAACAGAGAAGCCTCCATTTATAATATCTCAACCCAACTATCATCGTACTTGATTTGATTCAGGGTCTTTTCAACATCAAGAATAGGAGGCTGTCTGATTTTGAACTTTACTGCATTGGCAGGCACTTTTGTGTGAATGGTAAACTGTGAGCCGTGGGGTTGCCATGTGAAACACATTTTACCAGTTGCACTATCATACCCTATTAAGTTCCCGTTCTTGTTTTCTTTCCATTGAAATGCATTCACCGCATAACGGTGGGTCTCTTCTTCAAATTTATATTGCACGACTCGCTTACCTCCTCTGGGAAATCAGTCAGTGATATTTTCTTCTTCGTTGGCATCACGGGGAAATGTTATCCGTTAATCCAGTGTTCTACGGCTCCTTTTTGGACTGGGGGGGGGCAAGTTTGTTTTTCTTGCGGAGGCTGTTGAGGTCATTGTAGAGCTTGTTGGCATACAAAAAAATAGAGTATTTCTACATCAATTTCCATCACCAAATACGGTTAGTCAAATCTTATTTCCCCGTCAGCCGCCTTGTTCAGGGCTTTCCCTAACGCTTTGTCTATGCTGTCAGCTGTGATTTCGAAATACTTGTAAATGGCCTGTGCTGATTTAGTTCTGTAAATCATTGTATTAGATTTCCTTCTACTGTTTCTATTTTGATCGATGTTGTAAATTGCATACTTTTAAGGTTTGCAATGAGACGGTCAATATCGTCAGTATTGCAGTCAATAATCTCGTCGAGTCCCATAATATCGCCGTTGAGAATTTTGGCTTTCTGAATCTTGGCTTCACGGGAATCCATGGTCAAAAGATAGGACTTGGCGCGACGATAGATATATCGTAGTGCCACGGCTTCCAAGTCGGCTTGTTTGTAACGTTCACGAAGACTGGTTTTCAGAGATAGGCTGACGGGAGCGGATTGGTTGTAGAGCATTGCATCAAAATTGACATTGGGCACAAAAGCCACCTTTGCCTGAGTGTAGAAAGGCTTAATCCCTTCGCGGTAAAGCAAGGAATATATGATGTACTTGAAAGTATTGGAATGAAGTGTAGGTTTATTTGCTTTTCCCAATGCCGTCCAATACTTTTCCACATATTCTTTGGGCGTACTGTATTTGACAGACATAAAGGTTTCTCCTTTAATGAGACTGTCAAATAACTTCATGGTTGCTGACTCTGTCTTTGCTAATCCTTGTTTTACTAACCCTCCCATACTGTTTGTCTTTTATTGATTGACGAATCTTTGGTAATGGATGTCGAGGAGTTCTCTGTTTGGCAAAAATCTGTCAGGCAAATGAATGCTTGTATTGTTATAATGCGAGAAGAAAGACTTGATATGAGATGGTTCATTGTCTTCGTCAAGTAACCTATCGGAAATGACTATCTCGTAATCTGGAGTAATACCGATAAGGTTCTCGTCATACGCACGGTGAAACAATATGTTCAAGCATAAGCCATTTGATGGGTTGAGCCTATTCTCAATATCCTTTGCCCAATCTACAATATGGCTTGCTTCTAACAATTCTTTGTTGGTCAACCCAGTTATACAGCAACGATTATTGTACGCTGTTAGAACAGCTGTACGAAAGAAAGATTGGTTGATGCGCTGCTTAACCATTGTCTCACGCTCACGTCCAGCGGGTATGTTCGTAATATCTACCTCACTGATTTCTTCTAAAGTCTTGTTTGCAAGTCTTGCCCGTATTCTTTCGCTATCATATGCCAGCCGTTCCCAATCGTTGCAATATTCATTCCATATCTCCTCGTCCAATTTGCTTGAATTTGATAGGCCGACAATTCCTCTTGCACGCAGTTCAGGGTCAAAACTGCCGAAATTGCCAACTTTCATTTTTATGGCCGCAGGGCTTCTCCCTATAAGACGGGCTGCTGCTACGATTTCAGGGTTTGTGTTCGATGCCTGATTAAACGGAATCTTGCAGTAAACCGAAAGCGCAATAATCGTTTGTTCCCTTGTCCAATTTGCCATAGTTATGCAGCATTAAAAAGCACATCAAAGTTGTCGGGAATATAGTTCTTCGTGGACTCCTTTGTGATGTCGCCAAAAGGCATTTCGCCGTAGTTAGCGAGGTATGTCTCTTGTGCTTTTGCATCGAACTCGGAAGAGTAGACACACTTGCCACCGAGGTTTTGCATTGCAATGCGAAACCCTCCTATGCCGGCGAAGAGGTCGATGAAGGTGAATTTGGGGTTTTCGGGGGCGGGGAAAGGGACGTTGAAGAAGTTGGAGAACAGACTGTATTGCGCAGGGTCTTCGGCGAGTTTTAGAACCTGATCGTCTGTCCAGTCGGACACATTAATGTTTTGACGAAGTTCTTTTCTTGACAGCAACTCGCGTATCGAGGCGATGATTTCAGCCTGTTCTTCTCTGCTGATGTCCTTGCGGTGGTTGTGCAGGTAATGGCTCAACACCGCCATCTGGTTTTCATAAGAGGTTTCGCCATAGACACGTATGCCTTTGGCCTCGTCAACCTCTTCTGGGAAATCAGTCAGTGATATTTTCTTCTTCGTTGGCATTTGTTTAAGAGGGATCATCCGTTGATCCATTTTTCCACGGCATCTTTCTGCACGGGGGGGATGTCGAGTTTGTTTTTCTTGCGGAGGCCGTTGAGGTCGTTGTAGAGTTTGTTGGGGTTGGCCTCTTTGAGTTGGGCGAGGGTGTTGATGCCGGCCTTGCGGAGCATGGGGATCCATGCTTCGTCCACTCCATGCTGCTTAAAATCCTCGTCGGTGCTGACGGCGGCTTTCTTCTCGGGTTTCATCTGCGGGAAGAGTAGCACGTCCTGGACGCTCTGCTCGCCCGTCATCATCATCACGAGGCGGTCGATGCCGATGCCCATGCCGCTGGTGGGGGGCATTCCGTATTCCAGTGCGCGGACAAAGTCCATGTCGATGAACATGGCTTCATCGTCGCCTTTCTCGCTCAGCCGCAATTGCTCCTGGAAGCGTCCCAGCTGGTCTATGGGGTCGTTCAGTTCGCTGTAGGCGTTGGCCAGTTCCTTGCCGTTCACAAAGAGTTCGAAGCGCTCGGTGAGATTGGGGTTGTTGCGGTGGCGTTTGCAGAGGGGCGACATCTCTATGGGATAGTCGGTTACAAAAGTGGGCTGGATGAGCGTGTGTTCGCATTTCTCGCCAAAAATGGCGTCAATCAGCTTGCCCTTTCCCATGGTTGCGTCGGTCTCCACGCCCAGTGTCTTGCAGGTTTCGCGTAATTGCTCCTCGCTCATGTCGGCCACATCGTAGCCCGTGTGTTCCTTGATAAGCTGGCACATGGGGGCGCGACGGAACGGGGGCTTGAAATCAATCTCGTTGCCCCACACGTTGACCTTTGTGGTTCCATGCAGGGTCATCGCGATGCTTTCCAGCATGTTCTCCGTGAAGGTTATCATCCAGTTGTAGTCTTTGTAGGCCACATAGATTTCCATGGCTGTGAACTCTGGGTTGTGGGTACGGTCCATGCCTTCGTTGCGGAAGTTTCGGCTGAACTCATATACGCCGGCATAGCCGCCCACGATGAGGCGTTTCAGATACAGCTCGTTGGCAATGCGCAGATAGAGGTCTATGTCCAGTGCGTTGTGGTGGGTGATGAAGGGGCGTGCGGCCGCTCCGCCAGGTATGGACTGTAGCACGGGTGTATCTACCTCCAGATAACCCTGCCCATCAAAATATTGGCGCATGGTGCGGATGATGAGGGCGCGTTGCTCGAAGGTCTTGCGCACCTGCGGGTTCACGATAAGGTCCACGTAGCGCATCCTGTATCGCTGCTCGGGGTCGCTGAAAGCGTCATAGACCACGCCATCCTTCTCTTTCACGATGGGCAGCGGACGAAGGCTCTTGCTGAGTACCGTCAGGGTCTTTACGTGGATGGACGTCTCACCCATCTGGGTGACGAACACAAAGCCCGTGACGCCAATGATGTCGCCAATGTCGAGCAGCCGCTTAAATACGGTGTTATACATCGTCTTGTCCTCGCCGGGACAGATTTCGTCGCGCTTTATGTATAACTGTATGCGTCCGTAGCTATCCTGTAGCTCTACAAACGATGCTGCTCCCATGATGCGTCGGCTCATGATGCGACCATCGATACTGACGTTTTGAAACAGGGTGTTGTCTTTAGGGAATTGCTCCAGTATGTCGCTGCTCTTGGCATTCACTTCGTAGAGGGCGGCAGGATAAGGGTTGATGCCCAGGTTTTTGAGTTCCTGAAGGGAGTTTCTTCGGATTTGTTCTTGCTCGGTTAATTCGGCCATAGTCTTATCTATTATATAAAATGAAATTGCAAAAATACGAAAATTTGACAGATGGCAATAGCCGCATTTCCCATTGAGAGCCATATTTGACAAGGAATATCCGTTGTGCTGACATTTTGTCAGTTTGGAGGTCGCCCAGGGGCTTTGGCATACCCGTTGATACTATTGGGGTGTTGCGGCGTAAGTGCCGAACAGAGACAACCGAATTAATTAATCAATAAAAAACAAATACAATCATGGGAAAAATCATCGGAATTGACTTGGGAACGACCAACAGCTGCGTCTCCGTTATGGAGGGTAACGAGCCTGTGGTTATCGCCAACAGCGAGGGCAACCGCACCACCCCGTCGGTGGTTGGCTTTATTGAAAATGGCGACCGCAAGGTGGGCGAACCCGCCAAGCGTCAGGCCATCACCAATCCTCACAATACCGTTTATAGCATCAAGCGCTTCATGGGTGAGACTTTCGACCGTGTGCAGAACGAGGTGTCTGCCGTGCCCTACAAGGTGGTGCGCGGCGACAACAACACGCCCCGTGTGGACATCAACGGACGTCTCTATACCCCGCAGGAAATCAGTGCCATCGTGCTCCAGAAAATGAAGAAGACCGCCGAGGACTATCTGGGACAGGAGGTCACGGAGGCCGTTATCACGGTGCCTGCCTACTTCAACGATTCTCAGCGTCAGGCCACCAAGGAGGCTGGCGAGATTGCGGGCCTCAAGGTGCGTCGTATCGTCAATGAGCCTACGGCTGCCGCTTTGGCCTACGGTCTCGACAAGAAGAACCAGGACATGAATGTGGCCGTGTTCGACCTTGGTGGCGGCACGTTCGACATCTCCATCCTCAACCTTGGCGACGGTGTGTTCGAGGTGAAATCCACCAACGGCAACACCCACTTGGGTGGTGATGACTTCGACCAGAAAATTATCAACTGGTTGGCCGACGAATTTCAGAAGGACAAGGGCATGGACCTGCGCAAAGACCCCATGGCCATGCAGCGTCTCAAAGAGGCCGCAGAGAAGGCCAAGATTGAACTGTCCAGTTCCATGCAGACCGAAATCAACCTGCCTTACATCACCGTGGCCGATGGCGTGCCGCAGCACCTTGTCAAGAGCCTGACCCGTGCCAAATTCGAGCAACTTTGCGACGACCTTATTCAGGCTACCCTTGAGCCCTGCCGTCAGGCCATGAAGGATGCTGGACTCAGCAACAGCGACATCAACGAGGTAATCCTTGTCGGTGGCTCCACGCGAATCCCCGCCATCCAGCAGATTGTCGAGAAGTTCTTCGGCAAGACCCCCAGCAAAGGTGTCAATCCAGACGAGGTCGTGGCCATCGGTGCTGCCATTCAGGGCGGCGTGCTCACGGGTGAGGTAAAAGATGTGCTGCTGCTTGACGTCACTCCTCTCAGCCTTGGCATCGAGACCCTCGGCGGCGTGATGACCAAACTTATCGAGAGCAATACCACCATCCCCACCAAGAAGAGTCAGGTGTTCTCCACTGCTGCCGACAATCAGCCCGAGGTCGAAATCCATGTGCTGCAAGGCGAACGCCCCATGGCCAATGACAATAAGACCATCGGTCGATTCCATTTGGCCGGTATCCCGCCAGCACCGCGCGGTGTGCCTCAGATCGAGGTTACGTTTGACATCGATGCCAACGGC
>JAFVBF010000073.1 GCA_017480145.1 Bacteroidales bacterium | reverse complement strand
GAAAGAATTACAATATCAAGGAAGTGCGTTGCAGAACTTGGTTCGTCGGCACTGGCATAGCCTATGGCGGAAACCTCGCGGTGATTAGGATCTTTCATGATGCTCTCGGCAGCGGCGCGGTCAAAGGACTGGACGTCAATCAGTCGGTCAATCAGTCCCTCTTCGTGCAGCTTCACCATGTGGGCGGTGATGCCACCCAGTGCAAAAGAGGCTTTGATGCCTTTTTCAAGCATACTCTCGCGGATGTATTTGACCACGGCAAGCGAGGCACCGCCAGAGCCTGTCTGAATGGAGAATCCATCATTGAAGTATCCGCTATTGATAACTACCTTGGCTGCCTGCTTGGCAAGCAATATGTCGCGCGGATTCTTGGTGTCGCGGATAGCACCAGAAGAGATCTTGGAACTATCGCCTACACTGTCGCAAACTACTACGTAGTCAACAAGATGTTCGGAAATAGAACTGGGGGTGTTGGGGTATTCTACGAGGTCGTCGGTCAGCACTACTACTTTGTCGGCATTCTGTGCGTCGGGAAGTGCATAGCCCAACGAGCCGCAGATGCTCTTGGCATTCTCGCTGCGGGAGAATCCGCAAGCGTTGCCTAATGGGTCGCTTGATGAAGCTCCTATGAAAGCCACGTCAATATGCAGTTCGCCACTGCGAATGGCACTGCCGCGTCCGCCATGAGAACGGAAAACCACGGGTTTCTCCATCAATCCGTGCGAAATCTCATTGGCTAAATCTCCACGCAGGCCACTGGTGCTGATTTCGGTGATAACCCCATTCTTGATGTGCTCAATCAGAGGTGCATGAACATCTTGAAGACTGGAGGCGGCCAGAGAAAGATTCTTAAAGCCCATTTCGGCCAGTTTGTCAACCACCATGTTCACTACCTTGTCGCCGCCACGGAAATGGTGGTGGAAGGAGATTGTCATGCCATCTTTCAGGCCGCTCTTGCGAATGGCTTCTTCAAGGGTGACGATTTTAGGACTCTCCTTTTTGTAATCAGCACGGCGGATACCGGTTTTATTGGTATTGTTTTTATAGGTTTCCTTGCCCATCTGGGCGGCAGCCTGCGCTATTTGGGCTGCACGTTCTTTTATGTTGCTCATAGTATATCCTCCTTCTTTAAAACACCCGATGCGATGGCCAAGTCAATGGTGCGCTGAGCGCGCAGCACTACGGGACGGTCTACCATTTTCCCATTGACTGCAATAACGCCGCTTCCGCGTTTTTCAGCATCTTTGATGGCTGCCACGATGGCCAGCGATTTATCAATTTCTTTCTGTTTTGGGGTGAACACTTCGTTGACTATTTCAATCTGGCGAGGATTGATGATGCTCTTGCCGTCAAAACCGAGTTGCTTGATGAGTTCAACCTCTTTGCGGAAGGTCTCCATGTCGTTGAGATTGGAATAGACGGTGTCGAAACAGTCGATGCCGGCAGCGCGGGCAGCCACTACGATAGTCTGGCGTGCCATCAGTAGTTCCATGCCTTCTGGCGAACGTTGCGTTTTCAAGTTGGCGCTGTAGTCTTCGGCACCCAGGGCAATACCCATCATGCGCTTTGAGGCAGTGGCAATGGCATAGGCATTGATAACACCCAGCGTGCTTTCTATGGCAGCCATGATGGCGGTGCGTCCCACGCAGCCTATCTCACGCTCCACCTTTTCGATTTCAGCCTCCAGTTCGCGTACCTCATCGGCAGTTTCGGTCTTGGGCATACGAATGACATTTACACCAGCTTTTACCACGGCTTCTACGTCTTTCTTGCCATAAGGAGTGTTGAGGGGATTGATACGGACCACCATCTCAGTGCCGCCGTAGTCTATGGATTTCAATGCATTGTGAACCAGCAGACGAGCAGCGTCTTTTTCGGCCATAGTTACGGAGTCCTCTAAGTCAAGCATGATGGAGTCGGGCCCATAGATGAAGGCATCCTGCATCATTCCGGGGTTGTTGCCCGGCACGAACATCATAGTTCTTCTTAATCTTTCCATGTGTTACACAAAATATTAAGAGTTAAACACCCTGAGCCTTATGCCCAGACATCTTTGCCAGTGGCACGGACGGCGGCGGCAGTGACACGGGCACGGATGGTGCAGTCAAGGGCGCCTTTGTCGGTGACTTTCACGTTGGCATCGTGAATACCAAGACCTTCAAGGGTCTCAACAACCAGTTGTTTGATTTGGCGGCCAAACTGGTAGGCCACGCTGCTTTGCAGGTCAACCTGCAGTCCTTTGCTTTCGGCAGGGGCAATCTGGACGAGGATGTCGCCCGACTCAAGCGTTCCTGCGGCGGATTCTTTTAATTCCATGATTTTATTGATTTGTGATAGTTCGCATAAACACAAAACAACCACGTAATGGTTGCTTCTGGTATATTTTGTTTGATTATCTTTTGATTACAGATGTGACAATCTTTATATATCGTGGACAAATTTATGATTTTTAATTCATCCACCCAAAAAAATATTAGCGGACTGCCCTGCGGCTCTGTTTGATGTATGATACCTGTGTTTAATGAGAGTATGGTGGTGGCAATCGGGTATGAAAAAGGCCTGTACAGCGTTTCTCTGTCAGGCCTTTCCCTTGTTATTTCTCTACTTAGTGGAATCGGCTATCATTTGTTGGGCTACTTGCATCGCTTTTTCAAGTCCCTCAACGAGTTTGCCACCAGCGGTAGCGTAGGCGGGCTGTCCGCCTCCGCCGCCCTGCATCTCTTTGCCTGCGGTGCGGACGATGGTGCCTGCGTTGAGACCTGCATCGACGCGCTGCTGGCCGAGACATACCATCATTGTCGGTTTGTCTCCAAAGGTACTGCCTAAGACGAGAGCCATGTCGGGATGGTCTGCGCGAAGTTGCATGATGGCATCTTTCATTTGCGACAGGTCTCCGTCTATCTTCTGTACCAGTAGGTCTGTGTGTAGCAGTTGCTCGCTTAGTTGGTGGCAGAAAGCCGTGGCTTGATTGCGTCTGAAGGTTTCTATCTGGCTGTTTAACTGAGCGTTCTCATCTTGTAGTTTGGCTATGGCTGCCGTGATGTCTTTGGTGTTTTTTAGTTGTTCTCGAATGCTTTCCAATAAATCCTGCATATCATCGCAATAGGCTTCGGCAGTAGCCCCTGTGACGGCTTCGATACGGCGCATACCAGCGGCTATGGCGCCTTCGCTTACAATGCGAAAAGAGCCGATATGACCAGTGTTGGACACATGTGTGCCTCCGCAGAATTCAATGCTTTCGCCAAATTTCACCACGCGCACATATTCGCCGTATTTCTCACCAAACAGTGCCATGGCACCCAGCTGACGAGCCTCGTCAATAGGCATGGCACGGTGTTCGTCCAGCGGGATGGCCTGACGGATGTCTTCGTTCACCAAACGCTCTACTTGGCGTATTTCTTCATGGGTCAGCTTGGCAAAGTGGCTGAAGTCGAAACGCAAACGCTTTTCATCCACGCTTGACCCTTTCTGCTCCACATGAGTTCCCAGAACTTTTCGCAGTGCTTTGTGCATCAGGTGGGTAGCACTATGGTTGCATTCGGTAGCATGGCGAGCCTGCACATCCACGGAGGCATGAAACGTTGCCGTCAGGTCGGTCGGAAGCTGGTTTACGATATGAATGATAAGGTTGTTCTCTTTCTTGGTGTCTGTGATGCGGATGGTTTCATCAGAGGCAATGACCCCGCGATCCCCCACTTGTCCACCTCCCTCACCATAGAAGGGTGTTTGGTCGAATACTAATTGGTAAAATACTTTTTCTTTGGCTTTCACCCGACGGTATCGCACTATCTGTATATCGGCTTCCAGTGCGTCGTAGCCTATGAATTGCTGTTCTACGCCAGGGCGTAGTTCCACCCAGTCGTCGTTCTCTACGGCTGCCGCTGCTCGGCTGCGTTCTTTCTGTTCGCTGAGGCCTTTCTGAAATCCAGCCATGTCTATTGTCCAGCCTTTCTCTGAGGCCATCAGTTGCGTCAAATCAATGGGGAAACCATAGGTGTCGAACAACTCAAAGGCAAAGGCTCCGTCAATAATTTTAGTGCCAACGTCGGCCTTTTTTGTTACATAGTCTTCAAATCGACCAATGCCGTTGGCCAGGGTTTTGAGAAATGAGAGTTCCTCTTCTCGGATGATGTTCTCTATGAGCTGCTGTTGTTGCCTGAGTTCGGGAAATTGGTGTCCCATCTGTTCGACCAGTGTTGGCACGAGGCTACAGATGAATGGCTCTTTGAATCCCAAAAACGTATATCCATAGCGTACGGCACGACGTAGAATGCGACGAATAACGTAACCAGCCTTGGCGTTGGACGGCAGTTGCCCATCAGCAATGGAGAAACTGACGGCGCGAAGGTGGTCGGCACATACACGCATGGCAATGTCTTTCTGTTCATCATCACCATATGCAATACCTGCCCTCTGGGCTATAGCCTGAATCAGTGGCTGAAATACATCAGTGTCATAGTTCGATTTTTTGCCCTGCATCACCATGCATAGGCGCTCAAAGCCCATGCCAGTGTCTATGTGCTTGGCTTTGAGTGGTTCCAGAGTTCCGTTGGCCAGTCGGTTGTATTGCATGAACACTAAGTTCCATATTTCAATGACTTGGGGATTATCTTTATTTACCAACTCTTTGCCTGCCACTTTGGCTTTTTCGCTCTCATCGCGAAGATCTATGTGTATCTCGCTACAGGGACCGCAGGGACCTTGGTCTCCCATTTCCCAAAAATTGTCTTTTTTGCTGCCTTTCAGGATTCTGTCTTCGCTGATATGCTCTTTCCAGAATCCATAGGCCTCCATATCCATCTCTAAACCCTCTTTTTCATCGCCTCCAAAGACGGTCACATAGAGGTTTTCTTTGTTGATGCCCATTACCTCGGTCAGAAACTCCCAGCCATAAGCAATAGCCTCTTTCTTGAAATAGTCGCCAAAGGACCAGTTGCCCAGCATTTCGAACATGGTGTGGTGGTAGGTGTCGTGGCCCACTTCCTCTAAATCGTTGTGCTTGCCGCTCACGCGCAGGCATTTTTGTGTGTCACACACACGCTTATGTTGTGCTGGGGCGTTGCCCAAGAAGATGTCCTTGAACTGGTTCATGCCAGCATTGGTGAACATCAGTGTAGGGTCTCCCTTCACTACCATTGGTGCGCTGGCTACCACGTGGTGCTGTTTTGACTCGAAGTATTTTAGAAACTGAGAACGAATTTCGTTAGAGGTCATAGTGTTTTTTTGTTTGATGCCTTTATGGCTATTGGGGTATGATTTGTTGATGGGTACTCTTTGTGGATTGATTAATCAAAGGACTCTCGTTCTACCAGAAGGATGGCGCTTTGTGGTACAATGTAGTATTTTTCTCCGCCATAGCGTATCTCTACGGCATTTTTCTGTATAAAGATGGCTAAGTCGCCTGGCTGTACTTGCAGTGGCAGATACTTTACGGTATGGGCTTCTTGATTCCACGATTCGGCATCCTCCATGTTGGGCAAAGCATAGCCAGGTCCGCATTTCAGAATGTACCCAGTCAGAATGTCCTCACGCTCTTGATAGCCTGCTGGTAACAGCAGCCCGCTTTTGGTTTTCTTGGCCGCACCTGGCTTAATCAGTACCCGGTCGCCAATAACGATTACATTGTCCAAATGGCTGTTCATGTCGTTAGTGTAATGGTCAATCAGTTCTGTTTAGGCGACCTTCCCCGAATGTCACAAAATGTTTCGTTGGGTTCATTCGGTACGAGGACGCTCTATTATCATTAATTAGCCTGCAAAAATAAGAAGAATCTCGGAAATTCCTGACAAGTCAACGATGTCTCAATAAAAAAAAACAATCGTGTCCTATATGATTTTGTATAGAATCAGGCCAAACGGTGTTAGATTTAAGAATTGGCGTCACTTGATATGACCTGAAAATATACATGCTGTCTATTCCCAAAAACAATCCACCCACAACGACATATCTCTTTGTCTTTGTGGGTGGAATTGTGTTACCCTCACACTGGTTAGAACCTTTGCCTTACATCGTTCAAAAAGATAGCATTAGTTTGGGTCGGGTGAAACCAGTGTTATAGATTTCATTCAAAAGATTTAATGGCTTGTTTGATTAGCTCCATAGCCTCGCGCAGCTGCTCCTCGGTGATGACCAGCGGGGGGGCGAAACGAATGATATGCTGGTGGGTTGGCTTGGCCAGTACACCCAAATCGCGCATCTTCAGGCATACATCCCAAGCCTCCTTGCCGTTGTGGGGCTTGATGATAATAGCGTTTAGCAGACCTTTGCCACGCACTTTTTCAATCATTGGGCTCTTGAAGTTGGTCATCTCCTCGCGGAAAATTTTTCCGAGACGCTCAGCGTTCTCCATAAGGTGTTCGTCCTTAATGACCTGTAGTGCGGCGATACTCACCTTGGCAGCAATGGGGGTGCCGCCAAATGTGGAACCATGTTCTCGTGGTTTGATGTT
>JAFVBF010000072.1 GCA_017480145.1 Bacteroidales bacterium | reverse complement strand
GGCAGCAATGGGGTTGCCGCCAAATGTGGAACCATGTTCTCCTGGTTTGATGTTGAGCATGATGTCATCGTCTGCCAGCACGGCACTCACAGGCATTACGCCGCCACCCAGGGCCTTGCCCAAAATGAGGATGTCAGGACGCACATTTTCGTGGTCTACGGCCAGCATCTTGCCTGTGCGGGCAATGCCACTCTGCACTTCGTCTGCCATGAATAGCACGTTGTATTTTTTGCAGATGTCATAGCATTTCTTCAGGTATCCATCGTCTGGCACATACACGCCGGCTTCGCCCTGAATGGGTTCGACGAGGAAGCCTGCAATCTTATCACCCTCTTTGGCCAGCACTTTTTCCAGTGCATCTGCATCGTTGTAGGGTATGCGTACAAAACCAGGAGTCATGGGGCCATAGTTGGCGTAGCTCTCAGGGTCATTGCTCATGGTGATAATGGTGATGGTGCGTCCGTGGAAGTTGCCTTCACAACACACAATTTTCACCTCGTCGTTCGGAATGCCTTTCTTCACCACACCCCAGCGGCGAGCCAGTTTTAGGGCTGTCTCGTCGGCTTCGGCACCAGTGTTCATAGGCAGCACTTTGTCGTAGCCAAAATATTCAGTCACATATTTTTCCCATTCGCCCAAGCAATTATTATAGAAAGCACGGCTGGAGAGCGTCAGTTCGTGTGCCTGGTCGCACATGGCCTTCACAATCTTGGGATGGCAGTGGCCCTGATTTACGGCACTGTAGGCTGATAGGAAGTCGAAATACTTCTTGCCTTCGCAGTCCCACACAAAGGGACCTTCTCCTTTGGCAAGCACTACCGGCAGCGGATGATAGTTGTGGGCTCCATAGCGGGCCTCCATCTCCATGAATTGTTCGGATTTCGTCATAATTTATAAAATTTTAAGATGATTATATGTGCTGTATCAGAGATTGCAACTATTTGATTTATTGGTTAGTTGTCAAACGAAGTGCAAATATACGGATTATTTTCTGAATAAAAAATTAATTTTGCAATTCCTTCTAAGGTGTCTCATGTCTGATTTGCAGCAACCATTACTTTCCCTACAGGGTCTCTCGGTCGATTTCCTCCGTAATGGGGAGTATTGCAATGTTGTTAGGGACGTCTCTTTTAATGTTTTCCGAGGGCGTACGCTGGGCATTGTAGGGGAGTCTGGTTCCGGAAAGTCGGTTAGCTGTATGTCGCTAATGCACCTGCTACCCACTCCTCAGGCAAGGGTTTCGGCTGGCAAAGCTCTTTATTATGCTTCAGATTTGCCTGAGCCTGTGGATTTGCTGGCATTGTCAGAAACTGAAATCCGCAAATATCGCGGTGGACGTATCTCCATGATATTTCAGGAACCCATGACATCACTTAACCCTGTGCAGCGCTGTGGACAACAGGTGGTTGAGATGCTTCGTCAGCATAAGCGTATCTCCGTCAGCGAGGCACGTCGTCAGACGTTGCGGCTTTTCGAGGATGTGCAATTGCCTTATCCCCAAAAGATTTTTCGTAGTTATCCTCATCAAATCAGTGGTGGGCAGAAGCAGCGTGTTATGATTGCCATGGCATTGGCATGCCATCCCGACATCCTTATTGCCGATGAGCCAACAACTGCTTTGGACGTAATAGTTCAGAGAACTATTCTTGACCTCCTGAAACAGGTACAGCAGAAGTATCAGTTGGGCATTATCTTTATCACTCATGACCTTGGCGTGATTGCCCAGTTGGCTGATGATGTAGCGGTGATGTACAAGGGGAAGATCATCGAAAGTGGATCGGCTAATCAAGTTCTCCAGCAGCCACAACATCCATATACGAAAGGCCTGCTGGCATGTCGTCCTCCACTTGATGGACGACCGTTACGGCTGCCTACGGTATCTGATTTCCTTGAAGAGGAAGTCGCACACAAAGATGGATTGGGTGGGGCATCCGTTTGGGATAATTGTGACGCAGATCCTGTCACAGACCAACGTCCGCTACTCTCTGTCCGCAACCTGTATGTCGATTATGCTGTCAGACGCAATGTTTTTGGAAAACCACTGCAGGTGCTCCATGCGGTAGATGGAGTGTCCTTTGATATTTACCGTGGAGAGACTCTCGGTTTGGTTGGGGGCTCAGGATGCGGAAAAACCACGCTGGGGCGTTCTTTGTTGAAACTTATCAATCGGTCTTCCGGAAGTGTTTTTTTTGATGGTCGTCGGATTGATACGTTGTCGATTTCCGAAATGCGAAGTCTTCGCACACGAATGCAAATCATATTTCAAGATCCGTATTCGTCACTCAACCCTCATACTCCTATTGGCGAGGCTATTGCAGAACCATTGCGGGTGCATCAGGGGCTGAATCTACAGCAAAGTTATGACCGTGTGGTCTCCCTCATGGAACAGGTTGGCCTTACGGCTGACCAGTATGGGCGTTATCCCCACGAGTTCTCTGGAGGACAGCGCCAGAGAGTTTGCATAGCACGTGCGCTCATCCTCGAACCCGAACTGGTGGTCTGCGATGAGAGTGTTTCGGCTCTGGATGTCTCCGTACAGGCACAAGTCCTCAACCTGCTCAATGATCTCAAGCGTCAGCATGGTTTCACATATTTGTTTATCACCCATGATTTGGCTGTTGTCAAGTTTCTGGCCGACCGCATCATGGTTATGCAGAACGGTCATATCGTGGAGTGTGAGCAGTCAGACAAACTTTATGCTGATCCTCAGCATCCCTATACCCGCCAGCTGATTGGGGCTATACCGAGGATTCAATAATCAATCAATTTATGACAAAAGAAGAATGTTATCGTTTGGGACGCATCACGAAACCCTTTGGGTATAAAGGACAGGTTGTCTTTTTCTTAGATGTTGATGAGCCTATGCAGTATGCCGAGTTGGACAGTGCCTTTGTTGATTGCAAAGGAGGCTTGGTCCCTTATTTTTTTCAGATACAGAATATCAATGGAAACAAGGCTATTGTTCAGTTCGAAGATCTTACTGTTGAACAATCTCAAGCACTGGTAGGGTGCGACCTTTATCTGCCATTGACCATGCTCCCTAAACTTACCGGAAATCAATTCTATTTTCATGAAGTAGTGGGTTTTGCTATCATCGATAGCAAGTATGGAGACATTGGCACACTACGTAGTGTTATTGACTATCCAGCCCAGCCTCTTTTCCAAATTTTCAAAGATGATACTGAAATTTTAGTTCCGGTCATTGACCAAGTTATTGACAAAGTAGACCGTGATGCTAAAACCATCTATATCTCCGCTCCAGAGGGTCTCATTGACCTCTACATAGGAGGTTAGAATTGCTTCTTTACTTCTGGATTGTTAATAACAATTTGAAAACCGTACAAGTATGTTTTCCTATTTTTGCTGCGGTTTTAAGAAATATTAATCTAAGGGTTCTTAAGATTATGGAGAATAAGAATATTGCTCAGGAGAAAACCCGTTATTCTGCTGAAGAATTGCAGGAGTTCAAGGATTTGATACTGAAGAAAATGGAAGAGGCCAAGCGCAATCTTGAATTATTGAATCAGGCTGTTGCTGGTGGTGAAAACAACGATAGCGAGACGTCTCATCGCTTAATGACTATTGACGATGGGCAGGAGGTCCTTGCCAAAGAAGAGAATTCTAAGCTTGCTGCTCGCCAGCTCCGCTTTATCAAGGATCTTGAAGCAGCTCTTATCCGTATTGAGAATCAGACTTACGGGATTTGTCGTGTTACAGGAAAACTTATTCCCAAAGAGCGTCTCATGATTGTCCCTCATGCCACAACTACGGTGGAAGGCAAGAATATGCAGAATGCTCAAAAGAAGAACCAAAACGTTCCTAAACCGATTATCTAATGCTGAGAAAAATGTTGTGTGCCGTCATCATTGTGATGGCGGCTTTCCTTGTGTGTGCCTGTGGCAAGGATGATGAGCCCTCTTTGCCCGTGTCCGACTCTGTTCCGTCGTCATCCGAGACCTCTAATGCCACCAAAGCACGCTTGCATCTTGAAACACATACCTATCACGATATTACGCTGAAATATGCCAATATGCAACTGGAGGATTTGGTCTCGGCAGATACTGCGGTTGAGGTTACGACCAATCTATGGAACTGGCAATCCGATACGCTTGTCTCGATAGAGCATTTTGTTGGCACAGAGGGGAGCGAGTCCCTGAGTTATTCGACCAACTTTGAATATGCGGATGGCAAGGTTCGTATTCGCCGCAGCGATAGGCCCTCGCAGTACACTCTTATGACGTTCGATTCAACTCGCATCATTTCCATTGAAACCTATATTGACGGACAGCGCAATTGGGCCTGTGATTTCCATTATGACGCAGCACAGGATTCTCCGTCGAGTGCCATTGTGAATAATTATGCGAATGGGGGAGTTCAGAATACGACCGAATACCATTTCCAGTTTGTCAACGGCGATATGGTATCCCTTTCTTATACCAGCAATGGCTCCAGTTTCAAAAAGAACTATACCTATGGGACGGCTCCAAATCCATATAGATTTACTGATGCCACGCTTACATATCTCAACCTATCCAGTCATGTCGCTCTCACAGAGGATTATATGTATACAGATACCTATGATATGGAGAATGTCGAACATAAGGATTTTCGATACACTTATACCTCTGAGGGACGACCTCTAACGCTTGACATTAGGACTGGATCCGTTGTGGGCAAATATGTCAATGAGTATCTGCATCACTACGACTATGTCTTTCTGTCCGATTAATGTTAAAAAACAGGCGTGAGACGTTCAGTCGGAATATTATTTGTACTTTTGCATTCTTGAACCGAGGGGATTTTCGCCCATGAGGCACTTCCTTTGCGGCACATCCCCTCAAAAAACATTATAATATAATGGCTTTTGAAGAGAAAATAAAAGAGCTTCTTGCCAAAAGAGGCGAAGCCAAGATGGGTGGAGGTCAGAAACGCATTGACCAGCAGCACGAAAAAGGTAAATTGACTGCCCGTGAGCGCATCACGATGTTGCTCGATCCAGGCTCATTTGAGGAGTTCGATATGTTCCTTACCCATCGTTGTGCCAATTTTGATATGCAGAAACAGTCTTTTCTTGGCGACGGTGTGGTTACAGGCTATGGTACGATTAATGGTCGTCAGGTGTATGTTTATGCTCAGGATTTCACTGTCTTTGGCGGGTCGCTGAGCGAGACAATGGCTTTGAAGATCTGCAAGGTGATGGACCAGGCCATGAAAGTTGGGGCTCCCGTCATCGGCATGAACGATTCGGGTGGTGCCCGCATTCAGGAGGGATGCAGTTCTTTGGCTGGCTTTGGTGAAATTTTTGAACGCAATATCTTAGCATCTGGAGTCATTCCCCAGATTAGTGCCATCTTTGGCCCCTGTGCAGGCGGCTCGGTCTATAGTCCGGCACTCACCGACTTCATTTTCATGTCCAAGGAGAACAGTTATATGTTCCTCACTGGACCGAAAGTGGTGAAAACTGTTACGGGCGAGGATGTCACAGTTGATAAACTGGGCGGCTCCCTGGTTCACTCTACCAAAAGTGGGGTGTCTCATTTTGTTGGTGAGACGGAAGAGGACACCATTCGCATGATGCGCGAACTGATAGGATATTTGCCATCCAACAACTTTGAGGAACCTCCATTTATCCCTACTGAGGATCCCGTGGATCGTCTCGAAGACAGTCTCAACAGCGTCATTCCGGACAACCCCAATGCACCCTACGATGTCAAGGAGGTTATCAATGCTATCGTGGATGATGGCCGTTTCATGGAGGTCCATGCACGATTTGCCACCAATCTGGTTGTTGGTTTTGCTCGTATGGGTGGCATGAGCGTTGGTATTGTGGCCAATCAGCCCAAGTCTATGGCGGGTGTGCTTGATTCTAATGCTTCTCGCAAGGGTGCTCGATTTGTGCGTTTCTGTGATGCCTTCAATATCCCCATTGTAACATTGGTTGATGTGCCTGGATTCCTTCCTGGTACGGGGCAGGAGTACAATGGTGTGATTGCTCATGGTGCCAAGTTGCTGTTTGCCTATGGTGAGGCCACAGTACCCAAGGTGGCCGTAACATTGCGCAAGGCTTATGGCGGGGCGCATATCGTGATGAGTTGCAAACAATTGAAAAGCGACATAAACTACGCTTGGCCAACGGCACAAATCGCTGTAATGGGCGCAAGCGGTGCCATAGATGTGCTCTATGGCCGTCAACTGAAAGAACTGACCGATCCTGAAGAAAAAGCTAAATTTGTTGCTGAAAAGGAAAAAGAATATAACGATCAGTTCGCCAACCCATATTATGCCGCTAAGTTCGGCTACATTGACGATGTCATTGAGCCTCGCAACACTCGTTTCCGTGTGATTCGTGCTTTGCAGGCTCTTGCCACTAAGAAGGATTCGCTTCCCATCAAAAAACATGGGAACATTCCGCTCTAATCAAATCCATAACCCATTATTGTGTGCCGATAGCCCGTTCCGCTGCGGCCAAATAGTTGTAAATTGAAAGGTATAAATCATGAAAAGATTCTTTTTTAGTATGGTTGTCACTGCCGCTCTTGCTTTAGTCATGACGGCTTGCAACAGCAATGGCAGTAGCACCTCTACAGAGGAGTGCACTCCTTGTGACTGCCCCTGCCATTATGGCCCTCGTCATCATGGCCCCCATCACCATGGTATCCGTCCAGATTGTACTTGTGCAGATACGGCTTGTTCCGAGGCACTCTGTAAATCTTGTCCCGACACTAACTGTGCTGCCAAGCATGAGTCTTGCTGCAAGGATGAGAAATCGTGCTGCAAAGAGGGTAAGCCCGAGATGAAGGGTGATAAGCCCTGCTGCAAAGAGCAGAAAGAGTGCTGCAAGGATGAGAAATCGTGCTGCAAAGAGGGTAAGCCCGAGATGAAGGGTGATAAGCCCTGCTGCAAAGAGCAGAAAGAGTGCTGCAAGGATGAGAAATCGTGCTGCAAAGAGGG
>JAFVBF010000071.1 GCA_017480145.1 Bacteroidales bacterium | reverse complement strand
TGGTGGGGGCAGCGCATACCTGCCTACTATGTGAATGTGGAAGGTCGCACCGAGGTTGTTGTGGCAGCCACCGATGAGGAAGCCCTACAATTAGCTCAGAAAAAATATCCTGAGGCCGTGAAGACAATGGACGACCTACATCAAGACGAGGATGTGCTGGACACATGGTTCAGCAGCTGGCTATGGCCTATCTCACTGTTTGACGGCATCCTCAATCCAGAGAACAAAGAGATAAACTACTACTATCCAACCGACGACCTCATTACCGCTCCCGACATTATCTTTTTCTGGGTGGCCCGCATGATTATGGCAGGCAATGAATACCGCCACGAGGTTCCGTTTAAGCATGTCTATTTCACAGGCATCGTGAGAGACAAACTGGGTCGCAAAATGTCCAAATCATTAGGCAATAGCCCAGACCCCATCGCTCTGATAGACCAATATGGGGCCGATGGAGTCCGTATGGGGATGCTGCTCACTGCGCCAGCGGGGAACGACCTGCCTTTCGACGAGAGCATCTGCGAACAAGGTCGCAATTTCGCAAACAAGATATGGAATGCGTTGCGGCTGGTAAAAGGCTGGCAGGTGGGCGGCGGAAAGCAGGACGAAAACTGCCGCATCAGCGTAGAATGGATGGAACAGCGGATGGCCTGCGTGTTGGCTGACATTGAACACGACTTTGACAACTACCGTCTCAGCGAAGCCCTAATGAAAAGCTATAAACTGGTATGGGATGACTTCTGCTCATGGTATCTTGAGATGATAAAACCTGCACATGGTGAAGCCATGGACAGCGAGACATACGAGAGCACCCTTTCCATATTTGAACGTTTGATGTGCATCCTGCATCCATTCATGCCATTTGTCACCGAAGAGATATGGCATACCCTTCGCGAACGAAATGAGGATGAGACCATCATGCTGCAACGCCAGCCTATAAGTGCATACTTTGACCAGCGCATATTGGACACCTGTTCCCAAGCACAGGAAGTCATCGCCGGAGTACGCAATCTCAGAAACAGTAAGGGACTTTCCCCCAAGGAATCGCTGGACCTCTACCTCAAAGGAAATGCTCCTGAGATTTTCTACGGCATCATCCGCAAACTTGGCAATGTCGGAAAAATTGAAAACGTAAATGAGAAATTGGAAGGAGCCATCAGTTTCATGGTTGGCACCATGGAATGCTATGTTCCTATGAATCTAAACATTGACCGTGATGCAGAATTAAAGAAACTGGAAGATGAACTGAAGTATGCCGAAGGATTTCTATTTAGCGTGATGAAAAAACTGGGCAACGAGAAGTTTATTAATGGTGCACCCGAACAGGTGGTTGCTTTGGAACGAAAGAAAAAAAACGATGCAGAGAGCAAAATAGCCGCTCTCAGAGAACAGATAGAGGCATTGCGCAAATAGCAGCACTACCCAAAGAATCTGTGTGGTATGCATAGATCAAACAAAAAAAACTCATAACAATATGATTATCAATACAATTAATATGTATTAAGCAAATTAGATTAAAGCATTAAACTGTAAAAACGGTGCCTCTCTTGCCCAGAGATGCACCGTTTTTGGTTTTGCAAAGGTAGCAAAAATTTCCTTTAGATGGTCTAAATCATGAAAATTATTAAGTAAATCACCAATTTATATGAATTAAATAAATTTAGTTTAAGGCCAGAATTCTTATATGCCTCGACGCTGGGAGACTATTCTATCCATCGATAGAGCCACTCTAACAAACTATTATTTTCGTTGTTTTCAAATATACAGAACTGTTTATCTGGCAATTGCAAAAACGGTGCATCTCTGGGCAAGAGATGCAGGGTTTTCATTTAAAGGAGATTAAAACATTAAACTTTAAAATAATTAGTAACAATGGAAAATCAAAACAAACCTGACAGCAACCTGCTATGGGCAATCCTTAGCACACTGTTTTGCTGCCTTCCGTTAGGCATCGTTTCAATTATCAATGCGGCTAAAGTCGATGGGCTTTATGTAACTGGAGATTATCAAGGAGCACAAGATGCTGCCGACAAGGCAAAGAAATATGCTCTGTATAGTGCTGTGTGTGGCGTGATAATACTCGTCATTTCTTTCATTATTGAATTTGCATGGGTAATGGCCTTGGATGATTAACGCAGACAAGATAATGCCATGTGTATTTCCCATTGTATTAGTGGGGGTGCTTATATTGTATTATCTTGTCAATCCATTGCAACAGAACTTTCCTATTCAGTGCCCTTGGCATCTATTAACTGGCACACAATGTCCCGCATGTGGATTTCAAAGAGCACTTCATTCTCTGTTGCATGGCAATTTCCTTAATGCTCTAAGTTATAATTATTTCTTTATATTCTCTATTCCTTATGCCGTCTTAGCAATTGTCGCTACTTGGTATAATTACCATCACGTGTTCGACGGATTACGGGCTTTTGTATATCATCGTCTGACTTTACAGACATATATAGTGTTATACTTTGGCTGGTGGATTCTACGGAACCTATACAATATCTAACAATACCATGTAAAAAATATCAAGTAATAATTGAAAGAGGGTATAGGACACGGAACGAAGCGCATAGAAGAGAGAGTGTACGAAAAACAATGAAAGAAGTGTATTTATAACAAGTTGCAAACACCGAAGCAGTGAGGGTTCCGCAAAACGGAACGTTTACATAGGCTTACATATGCTTTACGTTTAGGGCAAATAAGTTTACGTTCACACGACAAAAGATTGACAAACAAAGGGCTGCACGTTTATGAGTGTGGCCTTTTTGTTTGTGCGTGGGTAAGCAATGTTCCGTTATACGAAAACTGTCAGGCACGAATGTGCCAACTGCTTGATAGAGATGAGAACGTGAAGTTAGAAATCATTCTTCTCAGAGGCAAACCATCCCATCTCACCTCATTCTGCACAAATTTTAGCAGACACCACTATTCCTTAATAATTCTAATGAACAATTAATTCATCCTTTAGGTAGGAGGAGGTATAATATTGATAAATCAAAAGCCTGGTAGAGGGAAGAAGATGGTGGGTAGAAGGAGAAGGAATCCGATAAGAATCAGAATTAAAATGAACTTCCATGCCCAACGAAGCCATGTACCATATGGAATACGAGCAATGCCAAGGCAACCAATGAGAACTCCGCTGGTGGGCGTGAGCATATTGGTAAATCCATCTCCAAACTGGAATGCCAATACCGTAGTCTGACGGGATAGGCTAACTAAATCAGCAAACTGCGCCATGATAGGCATTGTGAGGGCTGCCTTGGCGGATCCTGAAGGCATAATAACATTGAGCAATGTTTGAAAAAGATACATGACACCGACAGAGGCTATGGTTCCCGTCTGCGATAGTGAGTTGGTGAGGGCGTACAGGATAGTGTCTATCACCCGGCCATCACGAAGGATGAAGATGATACCGCTGGCAAGCCCTACTACCAGGGCAGCCGAGAGAATGTCCTTGCAACCAGACAAGAATAGTTTGGCCAAATTGTCAGCACTCTGATTATCTGCAATGCCCGACAAAAGACCCATAGCAAGGAAAAGAGCCGAGATTTCCATGACATACCAACCATAACCCAACACACCAACAACCAGATAGAAGATGGTGAACAGCAGAATGTCAAGAATGAAGAAATGCACAGACTTGCGTAGGCACATAAAACCAGAAACGAAAAATAGCAATGCCAATATGGGCATCAGAGGGAGAGAGACACTCCCCTGCCCTATGGCAATGGTCGTAGAAGCATAGGCCACGGCAATATAGACAAGCACAATAGAAATTAGAATCCACAAAATCCAAGCCACACGCGGCGTATGATAGGCCACTGTCCCATTTTCCTGCTGCTGCACACGGCTACGCCAATAGTCATCGAGCATATATACTGGCGAACGGTTAGGATTCTGCTTAATGCGATGTGCATACCACAACACAAAGGCGATGCCAATGATTGTGAGAATAAACCAGCAGAACAGACGGTATTCCAATCCAGAGAAAATAGGCAGTTCCGCAATGCCCTGCGCAATTCCGATGGTGAATGGATTGAGGATGGCTCCAGCAAAACCGATATGCGCCGCCACATAGCACATACAGAGACCAACAATAGAGTCATATCCCATAGAGACTGCCAACGGAACAAAAATAACGGAAAAGGCAATGGTTTCCTCACTCATACCAAACACTGCACCGAAGACGCTAAACATCAGCATGACAAGAATGATAATAATATTGTCTGGTCCAATGCGGCGGATGAAACGATACCTATTAAGCCGTTGTACTCGTCGAAGAAAAGCCATGACACCGATATCAATGGCATGACTATTGTTCAATATCCAAAATGCCCCACCTACCATCAGTATGAAAATGATAATGTCAGCCTTATCACAAAAACCATTAAACAACGACGAGAATATCTGCCAGGTCTGAGGTTGACTCGGGACATAATGGAACGAATCACCTTGCACGACCTCACGAGAAGAAATGCTACCGTCAGCATTGATGACCGACACCGTCTGTCGGACAAACTCGCCTCCAGAAACAAACCACGTGGTTACTGCTGCAATAAGAATCAAGGCAAACACGATGGTGAAAGTATGAGGGATTCTCTTCATAGTTGCGAATGATTACATGACAGGTTGAAGGGACAATGAGTCAAAGTGTCTGGAGAACAAGGTTGGCGTTACGATAGCGGGGGTCCTGAGAAACCTCCTGCCCGAACCATGCAGGTGGGAGGAAAGCATCAGCGGCTTCGGTAGAGGGAAATTCGACCTCTACCAGCTGAACACCTTCTAGTTTTCCATGAAAGATATCGAGCTCTGCAATTAATACTGGCGCAATATGCTCCGATGAAAAATCTTTATGATAGACACCTGCCGGTGTGATAGAAATCTCAGTGAGGGGAATGCGATAGCGTGTTTTAGTAATGAATCCATGGTCGCACTTGGATTTCAACAAGAGGTAAGCCTCAGGGCTTAGGGAGAATTCCTCCTCACGGCAATGAATAGCATTGCTTGACATTTCTACATGCTCCTTGACCGTCAGAATATGAGAATCACCCATCCTGCGAATACGTAGGGTGGGTGATGTGCAGAGATAACCTTGCTCTATGTCGTAATGGAGGTAAGACTCCAAGTGGTCGGGCAGTTGGCTGACCAAGTATTTGCGTTCTATTTCCAATGGTTAGAGCGTGTTTAAAAACTGGGAAACATTGTGCTCAATACGAGAAGCCACATCTGTGCAATCTTCCGCCTTTTGGAATGGCTCGCCAATGATATGCTCGTAGAGTTCGATATAGCGGGCAGTTATACTATCAACAATCTCACTGGTCATTTCTGGAATTTGCTGCCCTTCCTTTCCTTGGAAACCATTAGACATAAGCCACTCGCGGACAAACTCCTTTGATAGCTGGCGCTGATGTTCACCCTTGGCCAGACGCTCCTCGTAACCATCTGCGTAGAAATAGCGACTGCTATCGGGCGTATGGATTTCGTCTATCAGATAGATTTTTCCGTCACGCTTGCCAAACTCATACTTGGCATCTACCAGAATGAGACCTTTTGAGGCTGCAATTTCCGTGCCTCGCTGAAAGAGAGCAAGGGCATACTTTTCGAGCTGCTCATAATCTTCCTTAGAAACCAGTCCCGTGCGGATGATTTCCTCCTTGGAAATATTCTCGTCATGACCCTCGTCGGCCTTGGTGGTAGGAGTGACAATAGGGGTCGGAAACTTCTGATTCTCTACCATACCATCAGGCAGTACGACACCACAAAGAGTACGGGCTCCAGCCTTATATTCACGCCATGCACTGCCCGCAAGATAACCACGAACAATCATCTCAACGCGGAATCCCTCACATTTAAGACCTACCGTAACCATTGGATCTGGCGTTGCAATCTTCCAATTGGGGACGATGTCGGCAGTGGCATCGAGGAATTTGGCTGCAATCTGGTTGAGTACCTGACCTTTGTAGGGGATACCTTTAGGTAGAACAACATCGAAAGCCGAAATACGGTCGCTGACCACCATGGCCATATATATGTCATCAATATTGTACACATCGCGAACCTTACCGACATAAAGGCTCTTTTGTTTTGGGAAATGAAAATCGGTTTTTACTATTGCCTGCATATTAATAATTTTAAATTGCGAATCAAGAATAAAACAAGTTAGAACAATGAGGACTACGCCTCGTCTATCTGATTAGCGAAAAATGAAAAATTGACCTTGCCGTATGCACGATGCTGCCAAAAATGAGGATGTTCCTCAAAAGAGAAATCCCGCGGATGTTCCAGAATAAAAATACCATCCTCTGTAAGAAGTTGTTTTTCAAAAATAAGGTCAGGAAGTTTGGGCAAATCGGACAATGAGTAAGGAGGATCGGCAAAAATGATGTCAAATTTCTTATAAGCCCGTTTGATAAGGTCAAAGACATCAGTTCGCACCACGTGGAGGTTTGAAACAGAAAGCCGTTGAGCAGATGCCTTAATAAAGTCAGTGCACTGACTATTTATTTCAATAGAAGTCACATCCTTAGCCCCTCGTGATATAAATTCCAAGGAGACTGCCCCCGTTCCAGCAAACAAATCCATCACAGAGCACTCTTCATAATCCACATAATTATTGAGGATATTAAAGAGGCTTTCACGAGCCATGTCTGTAGTAGGTCTAACAGGTAGGCCTTCGGGAGGATTGAGTCGGCGGCCTTTCAAATGTCCAGCGATAATTCTCATGCCACTCAGAAAACAAAGGTTGAAAGAACTAACTTAGTACCAATACATGCTGATAAGCCCTAAGCACTTGAAATTCGGGATTCTTGTAGCCTAAAGGACGACCACTATAGATGCGTATTTGTGGGAAGTAGTTGCATAACGATTCATAGGTATTACGATCAACATCGCCACAAATGAAAAGCGTCATCTGGTGGTCTTCGACCTGCAAACCCTTCATAAGTTCCAAAGCACGAAACAGACGTTCCTCATCCGAAGAGACCTCGTAGCTGCTGCTGAGTAGCATTTTCCCATCCTTACAGACGAGGAAATCGCACATTCTCTGACGCTGGTGAAGCAAGATGACAGGAACCTTAGCCGAGGCATCCAAAAGATGAGGTGTTGCCAAAATGGAAGACTGACTATAAACCTCAATACCTGGCAAAACAATTTTAAACGCCGTCTCAATACCCGTATTGGCAGCAAAGACATTGTAGGCCTCCACGCTCTCGTTATAGGAAGAGAAACAGCCATAACCATCGGGGAGTGTAAAGACAGATTTCAGGTAGACATCTTTGCTTGACTCATCGAACAAGGCCTTTGGAATCCACACATACTGGTCAGACGGAATGACCAACTGCATATCCTCGAAATCAAATGGGGAGATATCGTTCGATACAAAAAAAGCCTTCAAATCAGAGGTAAGTTCGGACATTGTGCGGTTCATATCCATTGAAACATCTCCGAAAGTCAGCAGAATGCCTTGCTGAGCTGTCCTCGAAAAAGAAAATCCATTTGGGGTTAAGCAAATGGATAATCTCTTAATGTATGACGGCACCTCTTTGGGCGTACCGATATAAGAATTGGTGCTGTATGACATTGCGAAGGATTTAATTATTCAAAGTTACCATCGGTGATGGACTGGGTCATGTCACCAACCTTCCAGCCAGGATAGCGATTGATGCGTTCCAGTTCGGCAATCTTATTGATGACCTGCTGATGATCCATGTCCTTAAGGAGGTCAGCCAAATCAACTTTGCACTCAAAGACGGGGACGTTAAAACCGCTACGCTCAATCATGCCAGCCTCCAACTGAAACTCGTATTGCTCACCTCTGGGATATGGCACATATCGCACATCAGAAATCAACTGAAGCATCTGATCCGTGAGTTGCACATTTTCTGTGTTCTTCAGCACTGCCTCGGCATCAAGATAAGGGAATTTGCCATCCTCAAGGAGCTTCTTGATAGGATTGACAAATATTTCTTTGCGGGAAATATAGCCTTTCTTAATGGCATCGAACTCTGTCATCTCATTAATATCAACGTCACGGGGAATAGCGTCATAATTAATGGTCTTACTTACCACACGCATACTGTCCTCATTTACAAGACGGTGAATCAACGTGTCAAAACTGCCACAATATTTTCCATAAGTTGATTTATAAGCCTCTTCGAGAGTGCGGATAGCCTTGAGTTTCTCAGCACAAGCATCGCGACGTTTGGAGTACTCATTATCGAACTTCACGGGTTCCATAATACTCATATACAGAGCAATGCCAAGGGCGATAATGACCAAGGCCAGACCAATTTGGATGATGTTCCTCTTCATTGTTAATGGTTATTATTTTCTTTGTATTTGCGTTTTTTGAGGTTGCAAAGTTACGAAAAAGTTATCAGTTACAAAATCCCCTCTCAGAGTTTTTTATTTTTTCTTGTTCGATATGATGTAGCGACACATCGCAATCGAAGGCCTTTCTAATTCGCTCAGCCATCTGCTCGGCACAATAAACCGAACGATGCTGGCCTCCAGTACAACCAAAGGAAATCATCAAGTGAGAAAACTGGCGTTCCATATACTTGTCGATAGACTGGAATACGAGGCGTTGCGCATGGTCCAGAAACTGAAGTACTGCGGGCTCCTGTTGTAGGAACTGACGCACGGGTAGGTCTCGTCCAGTGTAGCAACGGTATTCTGGATAGCGACCTGGATTGGGCAATGCCCGGCAATCGAACACATACCCCCCCCCATTGCCACTCAAATCCTGAGGCAATCCCTGTTTATAAGAAAAACTATTTACCGTTACCATAAGCCTGCCCGACGTGCTATCTGTATAGGCCGATGCCACTGGGGAATCAATAATGGCACGCCAAACAGAAAAAAGATGAGGCAAGGATACTGGCAGCGAATGAGACTCCACCACACGACGTAGATTGGCCACAGCGAGAGGAATGCTTTTGAGGAAATAGTCTTTGCGTTCATAGTAGCCCCGATAGCCATAGGCTCCCATAGCCTGCATGATACGCAAAAGGACATAGCCATAGAAACGTGTACGAAAATCAGCCTCGGAAACTCCATGAGCCTGCAGATGTGGAGCCATATTCGAAACATAGTGAGACAACAATTCCTGACGAATCGGCTCAGGGATATCGCTCTTGGCACTATAGATAAGGCTGGCGACATCATACTGTGCAGCACCTCGGCGTCCACCTTGGAAGTCAATGTAGAAAAGGCTTCTATCTGGCTGGAGCATAATATTGCGACTCTGGAAATCGCGATACATAAAATAGCTACAATCCTCCTGTAGCAAGTAGTCCATGAAGTTTTGAAAATCATCCTCCAACAACTGCTCATCAAAGGGTATATGGGCCAATTTAAGGAAATAATACTTAAAGTAGTTCAAATCCCACTGCATGGACTGCCTGTCGAAATTGCCGCGAGGATAGCAGAACTTATAGTCAAGTCCTTCGCCCAAAGTCTGAAAGCGAATTAAATCGTTAAGAACCTGCTTGTAAAGTTGCACCAGTTCGGCATCGAATCCCAGCCCTTGACGCTTCTTGTCGTAGGCGAAATCGTATAGTGTTGTATCTCCTAAATCTTGTTGAAGGTAGGCTGTGCCATCATGTGAGACCATAAAGACCTCTGGAACAGGCAATTGCCGTGAAATAAAGAATTGGCTCAAATAAATAAAAGCCTGATTTTCACGCACATCATCATTAATGGCTGCCACACACTGGCGAGAACTACCCCTTAGACGAAAGTAACGACGGTTGGATCCATTGGCAGAAAGTGCCATCTGCTCCGTACAGGGTTCATTAGCCCACGATTCGAATAGACTCTTCAACATTTATTTGGTTATTTCGAAGCATTCTCCTTGACGGTCTCCTGCTGCGTACTCTTCTTGACCTCGTCAAGAATGCGGCAGTTTCCAGCATACAGCGCACCTGGCTCGATGGAGAGGCGGTTGATGAGGATGTCGCCTCGAACACGTGCTGTAGCATGAAGGCTCAGCAATTCCTTGACCGAGATATTACCATTGACGGCACCCATGATGTTGGCATTCTGGCAAATAATATTGCCATTGATTATGCCGCCCTCGCCGACGACCAATTTGCCATTAAGCGTGATGTCACCATTGAGCGTGCCATCAAGGCGAAAATCACCACTGACACTAACATTACCAGAAATAGAAGAGCCTGCCGTAAGCGTGCTAATGGGAGCTGTCTCCAATTCAATTTTTGCCATAACTATATTGTATTAATGGGTTTGCAAGCAAGATACCTTATGTAGAGCGCACGCAGATGCGGCTACCGTTTGTAGTATCTGTCGAAAAACTCTTTGTATGCCTCTATGTTCTTACGGCTGTAGAATGTGGTGTAGTTCTGGGTGGATATTGGGAAGGCGACATAATCGGCTTCGTTAAACTGCATAAGAGGTCCATCGTCAAGACGGAGATGGGTCCAGTAGTCCGTAGCATCGGAGGCATTCTTGAAGCGATGAATTGTGATGAGTTGCGTAGAATCAGTAAACATCAACGGATTAACACGGTAACCAGCATTAGCATAATATTGTGTGTTGAAGTCTGTAATTTTATACTGCATATCCGTGGCGCGGATTTTCCTGTCGTTCACAATGATGACAACATAATGCTGTAGATTCTCACGGTAGCGGTACATCTGAGCCTCGGCAGACAGTTGCTGTTCCTCCGGTTCATCCGACACCGTTGCCATTGGATCTTTCTTTTTGACCAAAGCCTCATCGGCAGCCGTGATTTCCTCGTCGGCGACAGAGGGCTGTTGATCCAGAGCCGATATGCCAGACTCTTTCTGAAGCAAAGACAGCTGCTGCTTGACCAGTGGAACTATGCTGTCCGATGCTGCGACAGAAGCCAAAATACCATTAAACACCTCTACGGCCCGCTGCGCATTGTCAATGCGGCTGTATGATATAGCTTCCCAGTAGCGGAATTTGGGCAGCATAGGATCCTGAGGATACTCCGAGCAGATAACCTGAGACTGATTGATGACCTCCTTATAGCGATGGCGTCGGAATGTGGTATAAAGTTCATCGTATTCGTCACGCAACAACTGATCGCGACGAGCAATCTCTTTGTAGAAATTCTCATCTCGAATGAGATTGGCGAAATCACTATCAGGAAAGCCCATCAGCACCATGTCGCGATAATAATTGGCATTAGGCGTATTACCCTGTCGGTCGTAGATACGGTAAAGCATATAGAACGCCTGCACAATCTGAGCATAGTCGGGGAACTCGTTAGCCAGACGCAAATAGCACTCCAAAGCCTTATCCAAATTCTTGATGCCATCATAGTAGAGGTAGCCAGCATTAAGGAGAGCCTCGGCGGTGGCAAGGCGCATCGTGTCGCGCGCCGCAGGCGACGAAGGCAAATCTTTTTCATAAAAAGCCACCTGATTGGGATCCGAAATAGCCTTGCTGGACAATCCTGCAGCAACAAGGGAAGAATCAGAGGCGAGAGTGTCAGAGTCATCGTAAGCATCATCGACTCCGGCAATCAAGCTTCCCAAACTAATAGTACCCTTCTTGGATAAAAACCAATAATCCTCAAGAGGACGCATTCCCCACCGCTGTTTGAAAGTCTCCTTGCCCTTCTGAACGTTTGTAGCATTATAGAAATACCAATCGCCCGTGAGAGTATTCTGTTGTGCCTTGGCATCGGAGGCATATTGAGCCAGCAAATCCTGTTTCCGAGCCTCTTCCTCCTTTCTTTTTTTTTCGTCAATAAGGTTCTGAATGAACTTCTTGCGCTGAGACTCCGGCATATCGGCAACACGCAACAGGCTGTCATTACGTTCTACAAGACGGGTATTCGTAGTCAGTGTGGTAAGCAAGTCGTGACGCACCTTGATATCTCCATAGTGAGGATAGGTGGCTGGAATAATCTGCATGGCAGTATCATAATAGCTCTGGGCTGCATCATAATTTTCAAAGACATCATAAAAGACCTCGCCAGCCCGCAAAGCCGACTTTGCCTTCTGAGAGGGATTGGAGGTTGAGACCGCCACAGAACGGCAAAAATTCTCTATAGCCTCCTTGGCTTTCTTAGCCCGCATATACATCTCGCCCTTGGCATAATATATCTGATCATGGTACTCTTCGTTTTTCTTGTCTTTGAGCATCTTGTCCAAATCTTTTTCAAGTTTGGAAATATCAGAATGACGAAGATCGGCGCAGGCAGCAAGATTAATACGGGCATTGAACTCCATCACATACTCGGGATTGTGCTTAAGACACTGCTCGTAATACTTTGTGGCCACGGGACGTTTTTCCAACTGCTGATAAATCTGTCCAAGGATAAAATTAAGACGTGCCTTCGTATCGCTACTGGAGGTTTCCTCCAAAGCCATTTTAATAAATTGCACGGCCTTTTTATATTTCTCTTGTGGCAATGCAGCTTCTGCAATAGCAAGATACAGGGGTTCCTTCAATCTTTTATTGAAGTTATTTTTACCCAGTTCGGACATAGCCTGATCCAGCGTTGACTCCGCCTCCAGATACTGCTGGGTAGCCGCAAGACTGCGCCCCAAGAGAATCACAGCCTCATCAGCTGGTTGCGAGCCAGCATACTGGACTTTCATCACCCTACAAGTATTAGCAGACGTGGCATAATCCTGTTTGTAGAAAGCGGCCTTAGCAGTAAGCAAATAACATTCGGGGATATAGGAAACATATTCCTTCCCCTTAATATATATACTATGCTTCTTAATTCCCTTAACACCTTTCTCAATGGCTCTGTCCAACTGAGGATAGACCGCCATCGCCTCCTCCTTACTACCCAGTTTATACACTGGCAATATACGGGTGTAGTCATCCTTTGCCGACTTGTCAAGCAGCGCAATACCCTCTTTAAGACTCTCATTGCCATTCCACCAAACATTGTAATGCGTTGTGGTATTGTGGTAGGCGACATTAGTCCAACCCGCCTTCTTTGTGGAACAGGCGGACAGCAAAACTAATGAGCTGACAAGGACAAGGTATGTGAAGTATCTGTTCAAAACCATGAACCGCTTTAAGACTTACACATTGAAACGGAAATGCATAATGTCTCCATCCTGAACAATATAATCTTTGCCTTCCACGGAGATTTTGCCAGCTTCACGGCATTTGGATTCACTGCCAAGCGAGACATAATCCTCAAACTTTATTACCTCTGCACGAATAAATCCACGCTCGAAATCACTATGTATAATGCCCGCTGTCTGAGGAGCTTTCATTCCTTTCTTAAACGTCCATGCACGGCATTCCTTAGGTCCTGCTGTAAGGAAAGTCTGAAGATTGAGCAGCTTATATGCGGCCTTAATGAGACGATTGACACCAGACTCCTTCAACCCCAAATCCTCCAGAAACATTTGTTTTTCCTCATAGGTTTCCAGCTCTGCAATATCAGCCTCAATGGCGGCACCTATGACCAAAACCTCAGCATCTTCATCCTTCACCGCTTCACGAACATCATCCACATAGGCATTGCCCGTAGTGACAGAGGCCTCATCGACATTACAGACATAGAGTATAGGCTTAGATGTCAGCAACATGAGGTCCTTGGCGGCCTCCAGCTGGCTTTCCTCCAGATGGACAGTGCGGGCACTTTTGCCACGGAGTAGCGCCTCACGGTAGAGATCCATGACCTCAACAAGACGCTTGGCCTTAGCATCACCGCCAGCCTTGGCCTTCTTCACCTCTTTATCATAGCGATTCTCTATCGTCTCCAGATCCTTGAATTGCAATTCCAAGTCAATGGTCTGCTTGTCTCTAACAGGGTTGACGGAACCATCCACATGGGTGATGTTGTCGTCCTCAAAGCAACGAAGTACGTGGATGATAGCATCGGTAGTACGTATATCGCCCAAGAACTTATTGCCCAACCCTTCCCCTTTGGAGGCGCCTTTGACAAGGCCAGCAATATCTACAATTTCGACAGTGGCAGGAACCACACTGGCCGGATGCTCTATTTCGACCAGTTTGTTCAGTCGCTCATCAGGTACCGTGATAACGCCTACATTAGGTTCAATGGTGCAAAAAGGGAAATTAGCAGCCTGGGCCTTAGCATTACTGAGACAGTTGAAAAGGGTGGATTTTCCCACATTGGGAAGTCCGACAATACCACATTGCAAACTCATTTCTATATATTGTTTTTCAGATTATTATTTTGTTTATTTAAACTAAAACTGGAGCATTGATCCAACAGATGGACTCATTCGTTGAGCAGGAGTTTTCGGCATAGGATTTGTCAAAGGCAGTACAGACTTAATCGTATCGGAAACCGAAAAAAGGCTATCAGCCCCCATGTCGTCAAAAGACTCTTCAACAAGAGCGATATCGCTCAGCCCTTGACCTTCAATGGGCCGTATCGGTTCGAAAAGCCTGCACGTATATGGCTGCCCTCCCAAATATTCCACATTTCGTACCGTGATATGGAAACAAGGCTGAAAGACCTCGTAGCGGACATGGCAGATGCCTTCATAGCGGAGTTCGTACAAAGCCTGAGCCAAAAGCTGAGTAAGCCAAGGATACTGCACTACGACACCATCGTCTCGCATGAAACGAGTATAAGTTATGTCAATCGTTGTTCCATAGCAATGACAGGAATTGTCGGTAGCGTTGCGGTTACATCGTTGTAAGCGGCGGACATCCTCCTCTGTACGAAGTGCGCTGGTAACTATAGGGCGATAAGAATGAGCATCGGACTTCCTTTCGGATAAAATTTCAGCAAACCGCTCGCCAATATACTGAAGCATGACGAAAGCAGCGGGAACCAGGTATGGCCGAGAGAAAGACATGGAATCAACCACATAAAGACTGGTAGTGGCAATTCGCCATACCTGTTCACTATTTTCAAGTTCGCTGATAGACGGGGACTCATTCAGTCCCCAACGCTGAGCCGACACAAGTTGGACATCGTTGAGATCGTGAAAAAAATCACTGTAGCGGACGTGACGGAAACTGACCAATGGGATTTCCTCTCGACAGAGACGTTTATAGATTGTATCTGCAGTAGGTTCAGATTCCTTTTTAGAGAAAGCACCAGCAATCCAGTGCATAATAGCCCCCCGATGATAAATAGCTAATACAAGCAATCCGCCAATGGCACAGAGCGATAGAAAGAGCAATAGCCCATGGGTACCCGACTGAATCCAATGCCAGCGACGGATGGACGAACTGCTCCTATATTGCTGCTTGTAGCGTGCCATATAAAGAAGGGTCAGAGTTCGACTTTCTCAATCAAATACTCGTTGCGGGTGGGCGAGTTACGACAAATAAGTTCGCCGAGGAACCCAGCCAGAAACAGCATCATACCCATTGTGGCAAGAAAGATGGCAAGTGGGAGCAACACACTGGAAGAGAGATTCATTAAACCCAGCGCCTTGCGGAATACCAGTACTACGACAATGCCAAACCCAAAAAGAAAAGACACAGAACCCCAGAGGCCGAAAACATGCATCGGCTGTTTACCAAATTTGGACATAAACATAATGCTCATAAGGTCCAGGTAGCCATTGACAAAACGATTCATGCCAAACTTGGTGACACCGAACTCTCGTTTGCGATGCTGCACGACCTTCTCGCCGATATTGGAGAATCCAGCCCATTTGGCTATAACAGGAATATAACGATGCATCTCACCATAGACCTCTATGCTCTTGACCACATCATGGCGGTAAGCCTTCAACCCACAGTTGAAGTCATGAAGTTTAATACCGCTCATTTTACGCGTTGTCCAATTAAAAAATTTGGAAGGAATATTCTTGGCTATCTTAGAATCGTAACGTTTCTTTTTCCATCCGCTAACGAGGTCGTAGCCCTCCTCCATTATCATACGGTAAAGTTCTGGAACTTCGTCTGGGCTGTCCTGAAGGTCCGCATCCATTGTAACAACAACATCCCCCTGAGCATGGGTAAAACCGACATTCAGAGCTGCCGACTTGCCATAATTGCGACGGAACTTGACCCCCTTATAGCGGGGATTGGAGGCTCGGAGCGATTCAACCACTGACCAGGACTTGTCCTTGCTACCATCGTCCACCATTATCACCTCATAATCAAAATGGTGCTGATTCATCACACGATCAATCCACTCGGCCAAATGAGGCAGAGACTCTTCTTCGTTGTAAAGGGGGACAATAATTGAGATATCCATGACTTAACTTTTAAATTCTTAATATATTCTATTTGATTGTTTTCTGAGGGCTTTTCTCTGTTTTGAAAATGATAGCAGCAAAAAAAACAAAGATTATCGAAATGACAAACACACGGAATCCACCAATAAAAGCCCAGTCACCCGCCGTATAGTCCTTGGTCCGAGCCACTGCTACAAAAGCATCCGGACTTTCTTCGGGCGAAGGCATCACAGACAGCCGGTGCATAATAAAAGACTGCACGATATCGGGAAATGCAACCCCACAGAGAAACCACAGCAGGAGTCCATACAACAACGAAGCAACCATACTCATGCCGATTCCAACCAGCAGCAGTTCTTTAAGCATGACCTTCTGGTGCGGCAGGCGGGAACGGTAGTGCCATGCGGCCAAGAAAATCGAAACAGCAAGCACTCCATCAGTCACATAAGACTCAGGAGATGACAGCGTGGAAGGAAACAAAAGACGTTGAAAGAATACCGTCAAGGCAAGTAAGACACCCGTCAAGATGCCATAATAAAGATATGCCAGCCTATAATTGCCGTATATCTCTGACTGATACTGCCTTATAATCTTTGCCATACGGACAACGTAATATGCAAAGATATAAAATTATTATTATAAAAACAAGTCAATCAGCACCTCGGCATTGTGCCGAACATCGTAGTACTGCCCAAGCAACTGGCGCCTACGTTCTATCTCCGACTCAGTAAAAGGCCGAGACATGAGTTCGTCAAGACTGTCGCGCATTGCTTCAGGGGTATCGGCTACTACGCATAGTGAACCCAAAGGGGTTCCCGCCACCATATTAGAATTAACCAAACAGAAACGACTCGCATAGAGCGAGTTGAGCAACTTGAGCTTCAATCCTGTAGGCTGAGCCGTAACCATCACAACTACTTGAGCTTCAGAGATCAGATGCTGCATTGCGTCGCGGTTGGGAGAGGAAATGAGCTCCACATTGGGCATCTTAGCTATATGCCTTGCCAATTCAGAGTCAGGATTACGTCCCGCCACACGTAAGCGATGTCGCCCATTGCTAAAAACATTTGTCAAAAGCCAGTCAACAGCCTGCACATTTTCAGGCACAGACAGGTCGCCATGGTAGAGTGCATAACTCCCCTGCCCTGCACGGGAAGTTAGTTTGTCGTTCGCATGAGATGAGGGCAATAGAATGGATTTTGTGTAGTTAAGGTTTACAAAATATCGTAAATCCTGATTGGAAACAGCTAACAACGCAGTGGCCTTTGACAAAACAGATTCGTAGCGGCGCAACTTGAAAGCCTCCAACATCAGATAAAGACGATAGAAAGTTTTCTTTGTAGCCCGGCCAAGTGCATAATAGTAATCATGCTCTACATTGTGCATACGTACCAGGATAGTACGTTGAGGACGAGTGGATTGGCATTCGGATTGGCGCAATGTTTCAAGAGTAGCACAACAATGTAGACCCTCAATCAGGACTGGATAGTCATCCTGCATAATCCTATGAACCAGCTGCTTATTGCGTCGAGAAACGACAATAAATGGTTTTGACGAGAAAAGAAGCCAACCACTCATGGAGCGCTTATAATAGCAAACCTCAACACAATAGCGATGCAATTCGGCCACGGGCTGACGCCCGTACAGGAAACAATGCAAATGGATTTTGACTCCTTGAGCATACAAAGCCTTGATACGATAGAACACATCAATGACACCGCCATAGTCGGCAGGCAGTGGGATGTTGAACGAAACAATATGCAGATGTCTTTCGACTCCCATAGAGGCTAAATCTGTACTTGAAGACTATCGTATGCAAGAGACACATTTTCAGGAAGTATACTCATCACATCTTGATGGAGTCCCATCTCATGGCTAATGTGAGTAAGAAATGCTCGTTTAGGCTTCACCTGAGCAATGACATCAAGAGCTTCGGGCAAGGAGAAATGAGAAAAATGCTTCGTTTGTCTCAAAGCATTGAGGACAAGAACAGAACAGCCCTGCAGCTTCATCAATTGATCGGTAGCAATATGACTTGCATCCGTGATGTAGGCCAGCGGACCTATGCGATAGCCAAGCACAGGCATATCCTTGTGAAGGGCCTTGACTGGGAGAATGGTCTCCCCCGCCGCAGTAAAAGCATCATCGCCCGAAACCACGTGCAGGTCTGCCTCTGGTAATCCAGCATAGGGATGGGGCTCAAAAATATATCGGTAATCGCGCTGCAACATGCCAAGTGCCAAAGCATTGCCATAGACCTGCATGGTGGACTGCTGGGCATAGTTGAGGGCACGGATGTCGTCAAGACCACCTACATGGTCGCGATGGGCATGGGTGATAAGTATGGCATCCAAATGACAAACCTGATGGCGGAGCATCTGCATACGGAAATCAGGTCCAATGTCAATCAAGATATTCTTACCTGCATCGGTCTGAATTAGAGCAGCTGTACGGAGTCTTCGGTCACGCTCATCATCAGAATGGCATACCTCGCAGGGACAAGCGATAACGGGTACCCCCATAGAGGTACCCGTTCCTAAAAAAGTAATCCGCATAGAGTTTAGAATGTTATTCGTTCACCTGAGTCAGTTTGAAACCGACGCTGTGGATGTTGATAATCTGGATGGTTGGATCTTCTGCCAGATAATGCCGCAATTTGGTTATATAGACATCCATGCTGCGAGCGGCAAAGAAACTATCGTCCTTCCAGATTTTCTGCAAAGCACTGCTGCGTTCAACGACCTGATTGAAATTGAGGGCGAACAAACGAAGCAAATCGGCCTCGCGTGAAGTAAGCTGGCGAACAGAATCGCCAATAGAAAGTGTACGATGTCCATAGTCAAAGACAAAGCGCCCCATATGGAAGATATTCTTTTCGGGCTTACCCTCATCGAATGAACGACGAATAGTCGCATTGAGACGAGCCAGCAACTCCTCCATACTGAATGGCTTGGTGATATAGTCATCAGCTCCGACTTCAAATCCTTTCAGGACATCAGCCTCAAGCGTCTTGGCCGTAAGGAAGATAATGGGAATGCGCTTATCCACACGGCGAATTTCCTGAGCAACAGCGAAACCGTCCTTGACCGGCATCATGACATCGAGGATGCAGGCATCCACATCGTCATGATTATAAACATCGATAGCTGACTGGCCGTCAGAAGCCAGAAAAACGGTGTATCCCTTTTGAGTCAGATAGGCTTTGAGAATCATCCCCATATTGGGATCATCCTCAGCCACTAAAAGTTTAATCCCTAAATTCATCGCATTCAATTATTTGATTGTAATACTGATGATTTCGTCATTAGGGCGAATCTTGTCGATGACCTCCAAGCCTTCAACCACTTTGCCAAAGCAAGTATGCACACCGTCAAGATGTTGAGTGTTCTGCCGATTGTGGCAGATGAAGAACTGGGAACCACCGGTGTCCTTACCCGCATGAGCCATGGATAGGACCCCACGGTCATGGTACTGACGTTCGGCGCTGGTCTCGCAGGGGATATGGTAGCCAGGGCCACCCGTACCAACGCGAGGGTCGCCAATTGTGCGACTGTAAGGACATCCGCCTTGTATCACAAAATCGGGAATGACACGGTGACAGCGCAATCCATTGTAGAAGCCTTTCTGGGCCAAAGTGACGAAATTGGAAACGGTGCCGGGGACTTCCTTGTCGTAGAGTTCTGCGACCATCGTTCCCTTGGCTGTTTTGATTTCTGCTTGCATTTGTTTGTCTTTTTAGTAATAAATAGATATTTTAGCGAGTTTGTCTCGAAGGTGTATATTCTTTACAAATAAATTATCAAAATTCTACCTCTAATAAAATAACAGAAATAGACGTATTTTATTTCTTTTGTATTAATTTTTTTTGTGATAATTCAAGATTACGGCAACGCAGGAATCAAAGCGGAGCACAACATCGGTATGAATAATAGAAAAGAAATTAATCCACGAAACAAAACATTATCGCAATATTTAATACACACATAATGAGTAACATATAATAAAAATAGAAGGCGATATACGAAGGTAATTGCGACGGTCAAGAAAATAGTTTGCGGAAGGCTTCTTCAATTACACTAATTTCAACAATATCGATTGGATAACGTGGCTTTTCAAGATTCCGACCACTATATTTTGAAATGAAAATGCGTTCAAAGCCCAAACGAGCAGCCTCTGAAATGCGCTGTTCCACTCGACTAACGGGGCGCACCTCACCAGAAAGCCCCAATTCGGCAGCCATGCAGATACGGGGCGAAATGGGTATATCTACATTGCTAGAAAGAATAGAACAGGCCACCGCGAGGTCGATAGCTGGATCATTGACTCGAAGACCACCAGCAATATTAAGAAAGACATCCTTTGCACCGAGTTTGAATCCACATCGTTTTTCAAGGACTGCCAAAAGCATGGAAAGACGCCGAAAATCGAAGCCATTGGCATTGCGCTGCGGAGTGCCATAGACAGCCGACGAGACCAAAGACTGGACTTCGATGAAGATGGGTCGTGCACCTTCGAGCGTGGCAGCGATGGCCGCACCACTCAGCGTCTCATCGCGCTGTCCAAGAAGAAACTGAGAGGGATTGGACACTTCTTTCAGCCCACTGCCTGCCATTTCGAAGATACCCAATTCGGCTGTGGAGCCAAAGCGGTTTTTTAATGCTCGGAGGATACGAAAACCATAGTTTCGGTCACCCTCAAACTGGAGTACGGCATCAACGATGTGTTCCATGACCTTAGGTCCTGCAAGTGAGCCATCCTTGGTGATATGTCCGATGAGCAAAACGGGAATCCCCGTACGCTTGGCATAGCGCTGGAATTCGGTGGTACACTCACGAATCTGGGATATGCTTCCAGCCGATGAATCGATAGATTCTGTGCTGACTGTCTGAATAGAGTCAATGACTATAATATCAGGATTGAGACTCTCGATATGTTCAAAAATGCGCTGGGTGGAGGTTTCGCTAACCACGTAGCACAACTGGCTATTATGACTAATGCGATCTGCACGCATCTTTATTTGCTGCTCGCTCTCCTCCCCACTAACATATAGAACCTTCTGTCCTGTAATGGAAAGTGCGGTCTGAAGGAGGAGCGTGCTTTTTCCAATGCCAGGTTCACCACCAATAAGGATAAGACTGCCCGGAACAATGCCGCCCCCAAGAACTCGATCGAACTCTTCGCAATTAGTGCCAATGCGGCGACTCTCGCTATACGTGACCTCTTGTATGAGCCGCGGCGAAGAGGAAGGGACACCACTGACGCCTCGAAACGAAGAGGACATAGTTTTGTTGGATTGAACCACCTCTTGCTCAAAACTGTTCCACTGACCGCATTCGGGACATTTGCCAAGCCACGAACTGGACTGATAGCCGCATTCACGACAGTAATAATAAGATTTGGTCTTGGCCATTGATGTATGAAGAAGAAAAAATGATTTACCTATAATAGGATAAATATCAATCAAATGAACTAATACTCTTGAAGCATCGATTCCAACGGATTCTACCATGATCCTTGTCGTGGGACCATAGGACAGCAACAAATTTGCCCAAAACGTGATCTTCCGGGACAAATCCCCAATAACGACTATCGGCACTGTTGTGGCGGTTGTCACCCATCATCCAATAATAATTTTGGCGAATGGTGTAGGTGGAGGTCTCCTCACCGTTAATGAAAAATCTACCGTCACGGATGTCAAGGGAGTTGTGTTCGTAGGTGGTTATCAGACGCTGGTATAGACTGATGTTTTCGGCCGAAAGAGAGATGGTCTCACCAGCTGCAGGAATATGGATAGGACCGAAATTATCAATGCTCCACCTCCGAATCGTGTCGTGCGGAAAGAGGTCGCGTGAGGGGTCTCCAAGAGGAAAGATGACTGGCTGCACATCAGCCACATCATAACGATTACGTAAGTCTTCGGCGGTTTGGCGCGTAAGAGGCAGCAAGAAATAGGGCGTTGCAACATATTGCTGCTGGAGCAGGGCATTCTGATAGTCTTCTTCGCTGACCCCTACCTCATCCAATACCTTACGTGGATTGCCCATGCCAGGCTTGAAAAGAACACCATAGGTGAACTGAAGGTTCGCCGGATCGGTGAGAGGCTGGTCATTGATGTAGACCTGCTGGTCAATGATTTGCAGATTCTCGCCAGGGAGACCGATGCAACGTTTGATAAAATTCTCACGTTTGTCGAGCGGCCGAACACGAATCTTGCCAATAGGGATACGGTTGCCCCAAGCATCATAGACATTGTCGTTCCAAACAGCCTCACGGCCATACTCACGAACAAGGTCGTAGTAGCTACGATTACTGAACTGGGCAGAACACATGGTGTCGCCATCGGGGTAGTTGAATACCACGGCATCAAAACGCTCAACATGGCCAAGACCAGGATACCGATGGTAAGGCAGCTGAATCCATTTGAGATAGGACTCTACCTGACCCCCAGTGAGTGGCAACACATTGTGAACCAATGGTACAGACAGCGGAGTCATAGCCACACGAGGGCCATACGAGTATTTGCTGACAAGGGTGCGGTCGCCCACAAGAAGCGTTTTCTCCATAGAGGATGAGGGGATGTGGTAGAGTTCGAAAATTTTACCACGAATGATAATAGCTGCCACCAGAGCAAACACGATGGCATCGAGCCAGTCGCGCCACTCGCTAACCTTGTGGGGCGGTAGGTTCTTAGGATCTGTGTAGGGCAACGAGGAGAGACCAAGAAATGGCAGGTAAACCCACGGGAAGATGACGGCAGCCGTCTGCTCCCAGAAACCATAGCGACGAAATGTTTTAGCCGTTTCGACCACAAGGAGTAGAAAGGTAAAGATATTGATAGCAGGGATGAGGAAATAGATATACCACTTCCAATCCTTGCCGCAAATTTTAATCCAGAGAACAATATTATAGATTGGCACGAGGGCTTTCCACGGGGCCAAGCCAGCTTTCTTGAAGACAAACCAAAGTCCCAGAAAAGTTCCAAGGAAATAGATGAGCAACGAAAGGTCGTAAAACATATAGCAATGTGTTTTTTTTGATACTATTTAACGTTTTTCTTTGTCTATTATTTTGCTGACAGCAGCAAGCAGGGTGTTTTTGTCATTCTCCCAGCATAGGTCGTTAGCAGCAAGACGGAAACGCTCTCGACGTTCGGATTGCGGAAGATTATTCCATGAGGTCACCGCCTGACGGACCGCCTGCGCCAAAGCCGGGCCGCGCTGGCAGGAAACCAATGTTCCGATACCATAGGCAGCAATGACCCGACGAATTTCAGGGAAATCGGTAGCCAGCAAAGGTACGCCAGCAGCGATGAAATCGCCAATGCGGTTGGGGAGAGAATAATAGTAATTAAGGCCAAGATTGTCAAGCAAACAGAGTCCAAGCGTGGCTTTAGGGGTAAGGTTTCTCAGCTGCTCAGGAGTCAGCCGACCCAAAAACTCAATGCGATGGCTCCAAGGCTTGTCATCCGCATAGCGTCGCATGAGGTCGAACTCATCACCAATACCAGCAATGACCAGCCTAAAGTCTGGTAAAAACTCCATGGCATCAATCATCCAGTCAATGCCACGCCCCAAGTTGACAGAGCCCTGATAGAGCAGCATAGGCGGCGAATCTGGGAGCACGTCCTGCACGGGACGAAAAGGTGGCACATTGCGTACCACAGACATGTTCACCCCCATCCGCTGCCGATAGCTGTCCGCAATACTCTGACACACAGTGACAGCGGCATCTACACGGGGGATAAGACAACTCTCTATCCTCTCCCAGAAGTGCTTTACCCAAGGACGCCCCACCAACTCAGGTACCTCGGGGAACATCTCGTGGGCATCGAAAAACAATGGACAATGCAATACACGAGAAGCGCAATAAGATGCCAAAAGAGTGTCAGTGTCATTAGCATAGACCATGTCGGGATTGAGCCGCAATAATTTAAAAAAGAGCCGAAAGTTATACTCAGCATAGAACCACATTTTCTTGCGGAAAATCAGGCGCATACGAATAATCCGGTAGGGGCGACTGAGAGACTGGCTTTCGGGCAGGAGACGTCCGATAAGGGTCACGCTGTGGCCTGCTTCACACAAAGCAGAGCAACTGCGGGCAACCCGCTGATCGGTGACAAGGTCATTGGTAACGGCTACAGCTATTCGCATGAAGATAGAATACTGATGGCAAAAAGAGAGACATAAAAACCCACTGAAATATAACGATAGTGCAGAAAAAATAGTACCTTTGCGAATTGTTTTAGTCGCTGGACACCAGGTCTGTGATTGAATTTAGGTATTTATAGTTATTCAATCATATTTTTATGCTCTTTAATCGGTATTCCTCAATTTATTAATTTGTCGTGGTGGGGTTCCCCTATCATTGCCAATACGGCCATAAGACAAATCCTCGCCTGATAGCCCTTATCTATAGATCATAAAGCCCATAAACGTAGTGAAGACCCTTTTTGTTGACGTAATACTGCCACTACACCTGCCCAGTACCTACACCTACCGCGTGCCACAGGAGTATAACGATGCCATATGCATAGGACAACGTGTGGTTGTACAATTTGGTAAGAAAAAACTCTACTCTGCCCTGGTACGGAAAGTTCACGAGAATACCCCCACCTATCAAACAAAATACGTACTCTCTATCATAGACGAAAATCCCATTGTGGGAGAAGAACAGCTACGTTTCTGGGAATGGATGGCCACCTACTATATGTGCTATGTTGGCGATGTGATGGCGATAGCGCTCCCCTCATCTCTGCGCATTGCTTCAGAATCGGTACTGGCCATACACCCTGACTTTTCCGGGGTGCTGGAAGAACTGACCGACAACGAGATGCGTTTAGTAATGCTGCTTTCGGAGCATTCCACAATGTCTGTCAACGACATCAGCCTCGCACTGGGCCTAAAGAAAATCATGCCCCTCATCAACTCGCTGATAGAAAGAAAAATCGTCATCATGGATGAGGACCTCCACCAGCGTTTCACCCCACGCACCGTGTCCTACCTATCACTTCACAATGACTATGCCAGCGAGGATGCACGCCGAGACCTTTTTGACCGACTGGAGAAACGTTCCACAACCCAAAAACAATTATCAGTACTTCTAAAATTCATGCAGCTGAGCCACTTCGGAGCCGAGGCTGTAGCCAAGAAGGAACTGACCGAATGCAAAGACCTTTCGGTCTCGGCCATAAACACGCTAATAAAGAATGGCGTACTGGTACAGGAGGATCGCGTGGCCAGCAGAATAGAAACATACGACGAAAGCCAAATGCTTTCGCCAACCAGTATTGTGCTGAACGACTGCCAGCAAGCGGCTTATGACTACCTGAAGAGGGACACGCACGACGTGTCACTTCTGCACGGTGTTACCTCATCTGGCAAAACGGAGGTTTATATCAGGCTGATTGACGACACACTGAAAGAGGGAAGACAGGCCCTGTTCCTGCTGCCCGAGATAGCACTCACCGCGCAGCTCATCAATCGACTAAGACGGTATTTCGGCAATGCTGTGGGTGTCTATCACTCTCGCTTTAGCCCGTCACAACGAGCCGAGGTCTGGCATCGAACCCGGCAGGCCGATAAAGGGGGCTACAGGGTGCTGATCGGTGCCAGAAGCGCACTATTTTTGCCATTTCACAATCTAGGCTTGGTGGTAGTGGACGAAGAACACGACCCCTCTTACAAACAGTATGAACCAGCGCCGCGATATCAAGGTCGCGATTCGGCCATCTATCTGGGCCACCTGTGGCATGCACGTACAGTGCTTGGTTCGGCCACACCCTCCATAGAGAGCTATTTCAACGCCAAAAACGCCAAATACGGCCTGGTAGAAATGACGAAACGGTACGGCGGGCAGCAGATGCCCGAAGTATTGTGTGCGGACATGAAGGAGGCCACACGTAGAAAAGAGACCAACGGATACTTCTCTCATTTCTTAATCAAACACATCCAAGAGGCTCTGGAACGAAAAGAGCAGGTAATTCTCTTTCAGAACCGACGTGGGTTCTCGCTACGCATAGAATGCGACGACTGCCATTGGACACCCCAGTGCCAGCATTGCGACGTGTCGCTGGTGTATCACAAGGCCACCCACAGCTTACGCTGCCACTACTGCGGATATTCGATAGGGATGCCCTCGGAATGTCCAGCCTGCCACTCTCACCATCTCTCAATGCGAGGATTTGGAACCGAGCGAATAGAAGAGGACCTTGCCCTGTTGTTCCCAGAGGCAAGGATTGCCCGCATGGATTTAGACAGCACAACTCAGAAGAACCGCTATCTGGAAATCATAAGCGACTTTGAGCAGCGACACATCGACATCCTTGTAGGAACACAGATGGTGACCAAAGGACTGGATTTTGACAACGTGAGCGTGGTTGGAATACTGAGTGCAGACAATCTAATCCATTTTCCCGACTACAAAGCCTATGAACGAGCGTTCCAGCTGATGACACAGGTGAGCGGACGGGCTGGAAGGCATGGACAGGAAGGCAAAGTCATCATACAGACTTACGACCCTTACCATCAAGCCATACGTGACGTAATAGACAATAATTATGATCGGATGTATTGTGGACAAATACAAGAGCGACGAATTTTCCGCTATCCGCCCTATTACAGGATGGTAGAAATCACGTTGCAACATCGCCATCAGGAGGTGCTCAACGAAGCGGCAGCCATAGCGGCTCAGAGACTGCGAATGATGTTTGCTGGAAGGGTAATAGGGCCAGACTACCCATCGGTAAACCGTATAAGAGGACTGTTCATCAAGAAAGTGATGCTTCGCTTTGAGAAAGGGGAGCCATTACAGCAGGCGAAACAAATCATCCTGGATATTTTTGACAAATTAATGTCAGACAAAAAATTTGCCCAACTGAGAGTAATATATGATGTAGATCCTGATTAAAGGAGCAGACTGACTTTTATTTTATTGTTGTCTTCCCTCACGCCACAGAAACAAAACATATGCAAGCCGCCACATACCCTGAAAATGTGACGGCTTGCAAACGTTTTAATTGTGAAAATGAGAGTTATTCCTCTGCCACCATAGCCACCGATCCGCGGTAGGCCGGACAAGTGTTGTGCTGTGCACATGAGGCTGCTAACATTGCAAAAACCGCAACCAGACAGATGATTGATAATGACTTTTTCATGATGTATAGGTTTATTTATGATGTATTGTTTGTCAATAACGGGCAAATAGTGATAATATTGTATATATCAGGGTACATAATCCGTTATATATGCAAAGATACAAAAAAAAGAGTCAGATTGATAGATTACCATGCTTATTCACCATTTTCGAACGAGACTAACATTTCAAATTTCTACAACAAAATGAGTAAGAAAAGGAGCACAAAAGTAGCCAAAATCGAGAAAATTAGTGTTATCTTTGCATCTGGATATTGGATATGAGATTGCAATAGACCACAAGATTGGCTAAGATGAAAAGATTATGGCATTTATCAGCCTTGAGCGAATCATGCATTGCAGCCAATACTTTACACAAATAATAAAACACCAATTAGACGCAATGCTACACATTAAGGATGCGAAAATACACCACCATCACAAAATCCGATGTAAAAAAGTGGCTGATATCGTCAATATTATCTGCCACATTGCCATCTTTTCTTAGAAATATTAAAACTCTGATATAATCTTAACCATACTACCCTAAAAACAATATTTCAAAAGACATTCTTGTTTATCATTTATCAGGTAGAGAATATTGTGGCAGGATGCACATGGATCAAAAAGATGATTGATTATTAATGACACATGAACGTTAGCGACTTTTTATATCGACTATTTCGTCCCGTGGTTGACTTCGCAACCCAATGCCATTACGCAAGTATTACCATCAAGGGAGCCGAACGATTGCCAAAGGAGGGTGGATATATTCTGGCCCCATGTCACCAAAATGCAATGATGGAACCACTGCTTATACTGGTAATGATTTCCCGCCCGGTCTATTTCATCTGTCGTGGAGACATCTTCGCACATCCAATAGCGAACCGCTTTTTGACCTTTCTAAAAATGTTTCCCATCTTCCGCCGCCGCGATGGGCTGAAATGCTTGGAACGCAACCAACACACTTTCGACCAATCACAACAAGTATTACTCGATGGGCATCCACTATGCATGATGAGCGAGGGACGACATAACAACCGCCACCAACTCCTACCCTTAGTGAAAGGTCTTTTCCGTATTGCAGGAAACACCCAGGCCGCAATGGGCAATAAACCACTTTACATCGTTCCATTGGGCATTTACCTTGATGACTATGAACGCCCTTACAGCCATGCCATCCTCAATGTCGGCAACCCGATTGACGTAAGACAGTTCATGACCGAATTCCTTGCTGACGAACCCAAGGCCCTTAACGCCATGCGAGATGCTCTGACGATGGAATTACGCCAAGTCATGCACCACATAGACAGCCAGCGCTACTACAAGCCTTTTGAGGAACTCTGCGACCTGATGAATCCTCAAGAACGACAAAAGCAGCAGTTAAATGACACGCCTTTCAACAGATTCCTTGTCCGACAGCAAATAGCTCAACGACTTGACAATTTGGAACAAACCAATACTCCAGAGAATACACGGCAGTTAAATAATCTTATTAATTATGCTGACGAAAAAGAGGCATGGTGCCACAAGCATCATAAAAGATTGAAAAGCATTGCCGAACCGCTCAGTCTGCCCAATCTTATACTACGTATTTCAATACTGATTGCCATAGCGATAGCGGCAGTGGCACTGCCCTTAGCACGAACAATCATTGGTTTCTGCCTCATGGCTTATCCCCTACTCTTACTACCCACACACCTACTGGTACGCCGTTGGATTGACGACTCACAATTCAGGAGTTCTTTCAACTTCGGTATTCGACTGCTGCTATCCGCATTATACATTCCATGTATTAGCATCATCATAGGCATTATGCATGGCTGGATATGGGGGCTTGTAACATTTGCCACAGCCATCATCATGGCAAGGCTGTCAGCACCTTTGACCGACTGGTTTCGCCGCATTTTCTGCTAATTTGCCAATGCAGCAGCAATAATGGACTCAGCGTCAATGCCACAGTCTTTATGCAACTGAGACAAACTACCATGGGTAATAAAGTGGTCGGGAATACCCAGTATAGTGACCGGCGTTGAACAACCTATCTGGGCAAAATATTCCAACACAGCACTGCCAAACCCACCCTGACGAACACCATCCTCCACGGTGATGATGCGGCGAAACCCATGATGAGCCACAGAATCCAATAAATCCGTATCCAATGGTTTTACAAAACGCATATCATAGACGGCTGCGGATATGCCGTATTCTGACAACTGCCGCGCAGCAACAAGGGCATCATTACCAGGATGTCCAAGACTGAGGATAGCCACATCCGTGCCATCAACCAACCGACGACCCTTGCCAATTGGGACAGCCTCCATTTCGTTGTGCCAATCCACGTTCACTGCCTGTCCGCGGGGATAACGGATAACAAAGGGGCCCTGATCTGGCAGTTGAGATGTAAACATCAGATTTCTCAGTTCATGATCGTCCATAGGGGCACAGATAGTCAGTCCCGGAATAAATCGAAGATAAGCGATGTCAAACACCCCATGGTGCGTGGCTCCATCATCACCAACCAGCCCTGCCCTATCCAGACACATAACTACAGGCAAATGCTGTAGTGCCACATCATGTATAATCTGGTCAAATGCACGCTGCATGAATGAGGAATAGATATTGCAGAATGGAAGAAGCCCCTGCGCCGCCAATCCAGCAGAAAATGTAACAGCATGTTGCTCTGCAATACCCACATCAAATGTACGATCCGGCATCACATCTTTCATCATATTCAGCGAACATCCGGTCAGCATAGCTGGCGTAATACCCACAATGCGAGGATTCCTTTCAGCAAGTTCGATGATAGTATGACCAAAAACATCTTGATATTTAGGAGGCTGAGACTCTTGATGTCCAGATGTCTGCCGAAGACCAGTCGTCGCATCAAAAGGACCAGGAGCATGGTAAACCACAGGATTCTGTTCCGCAGAGCGAAGTCCCTTGCCCTTCTTGGTCACAATATGCAACACCTTAGGGCCTTTCAAGTCTCGCAGTTTCTCAAGTGTAGAAACCAATTCATCCATATCATGACCGTCTATAGGTCCGAAATAACGAAAGCCTAAGGCCTCAAAAAGATTGGGTTCTCCAAGCAATGCGGTCTTGGCCATGAAAGTCAGATATTGATAGACCCCAACACGACGATGACGTCGGCGCCCTTTACCCTTGTCAGTGCCTCCACCCAGCATATTCCACACCCGCTCTTTGAGGGCATTATACCTACGTGATGATGTGATTCTTGTCAGATTGCGGCTAAGCCCACCCACGGCTTTGTCTATCGAAATGCCGTTGTCATTCAATACAACAAGTATGTTTGCCTTGGAAACACCTGCATTATTCAAAGCCTCAAAAGCTTCTCCACCCGTCATCGAGCCATCGCCTATAACAGCAATATGCTGGCGACTCTCATTGCCCTGCAACTTCGAAGCCATAGCCATCCCCAGCGCAGCGGATATAGATGTCGAACTATGTCCGGTGCCAAAGGCATCATAAGGGCTCTCGTCCATACGGGGGAAACCACTCAGCCCCCCATAGGTGCGAATCGTGGGAAATTGAAGCCGTCTTCCAGTGATAATTTTATGCGCATAAGCCTGATGCCCAACATCCCACACCAACTTATCATCAGGAGTATTAAAAACTCGATGCAGGGCTAAGGTCAACTCCACCGTGCCCAGACTTGAGGCCAGATGACCTGGATGAGAGGCCAAAGTTTCTATAATATACTGTCGGATTTCTGCCGAAAGCCGACACAGGGATTGAATGTCAAGATTCTTTAAATCCTGCGGAGTATTGATGTTTTGCAAAAGCGTGTCCATGAAAACCGTGTGTCTTATTCTTGAGTTCGACGAGTCAAAAGTCAGTCCTGCATCCTGTATTGTGGCGCAGGCTTGTCTATCGGGGCAAATTCCTTGTTGAGCTTTTTATCGGCAAGACGGCCCTGAGCATTGTCTTTGAGAGCCCATTTGCCATCCATAAACACATAGGCCAGTTCAACACCCGATGGCACATAATATTGGAACAACCCCTCCATGCCTGGTACCTGGGGAGCCACTTCGTCAAAGATAATCATGCGCTGCTTTTCATCGTGATTGATTTGCTCTATCACAGGCTTCTTACTCCCCTTCACCTTCACCCTTTTCTTCTCTATCTGACGAGTAAACTGCACCTCATACCGCAGATTGACCATGGCATTATTTGAGTAACATAGTATAACGCGGCGGCGATTGCCATCGCGACGAAACACAGGCTGTCCAAAAAGGGGAGCAGCCCCTTTGCGCTTAAACCATATAGGCTCTATGACCTTGCGCTGGGTGAGCATATCCACACCCGTCCAACCCAGCAACATATAATAGTGATGTCCGCCATGCGATGTCTCAACAAGAGACTGATAGACGGCACCAAGCCACTGGTCTGCAGCCAATATCGATTCTTCGGGATTGATAATTTCATCCGATTTGTCGTGCAGGACGGTCACCACCCATTCCTCCTCGCCTTCGTCATATGCCTGCACAAATCCAAAACATTCGTATTCGCCATTATCTCGTCGCACTGGCCAACTAAAGATTCGGAACTTACCATCCGAAGCAGTTAACACGGATACCCGTGTGCCGAGATCCCATTTCCATTTAAAGGAATTCTCCATCTCCAAGGCTTTCGAGAGCAGATGAACAGCCGACTCATTAGCCAGATAACGTTCATTATCAGTGGGAGCATTATATACTTGGTCAAACAGCTGGTTCAACTGGAGCTGAAACTTGGACATTTCCGCCTTATTCTGAGCCGGCAGTAACGGGTAAGACAGTGTTACTATAATAAATATGAGAAAACGCCGTTTCATAATTTAATTTATTAAACGGCAAAAGCCTATATTTTATTTTCCATATCCCAATTCTTATGTACGAAAACGAAAAGGAACTAATCGAAAATACCTGGCAAGACAGACAACTTCTAAACAATCCAGAAACCCGCAAGGTCATTCGGGACATAATTGATGCACTGGACCATGGCCTGTTGCGTGTAGCAGAGCCAACCTCCAGTGGATGGCAGGTGAACGAGTGGGTCAAGAAAGCCGTTCTACTCTACTTCCCCATCTGTGGAATGCAGACAATGGAAGCCGGCCCGATGGAATACCACGATAAAATTCCCCTGAAACACGACTATGCCTCGCTACAAGTGCGAGTCGTGCCCCATGCCGTGGCACGACATGGCGCCTATTTGGCCCCAGGAGTTATCATGATGCCTTCCTATGTCAATATCGGAGCCTACGTGGATAGCGACACCATGGTGGACACATGGGCCACCGTCGGCAGTTGCGCCCAGATAGGCAAAGGAGTCCATCTCAGTGGTGGCGTGGGCATTGGCGGAGTACTGGAACCCTTGCAGGCCGCACCTGTCATCATAGAAGACCATTGCTTCATCGGTAGCCGCTGCATTGTTGTCGAAGGAGCCCATATCGAGTCAGAAGCCGTGCTGGGAGCCAATACCGTCATCACCGCCAGCACCAAGATTATTGACGTGACGCACGAAGAGCCTATCATCTACAAAGGGCGCGTACCCGCACGCAGTGTTGTGATTCCAGGAAGCTACACCCGCCACTATCCCGCCGGCGACTACCAAGTGAGTTGCGCGCTCATCATCGGACAGCGGAAAGAGTCCACAGACAAGAAGACTTCGCTCAATGCCGTATTACGCGAACATTCCATTGCCATTTAACCCCTAACCACCCCATATAGATAAATGAAACGACTACTATTCATACTTTTTGTAGTCATACTGCTATCCGCAGCATGTAAAAAGAAGGTTGACGAAATAGAATTTGCCGGAACCGTTGTAGATTGCCGAGAATGCACTGGGACAGGAACAACATCATTGTCCGAAATGGACTGGGGATGGGTCATTGCCCTACAATATCCCGATTCCATGGGAGTAGACTACACAAACTCCGAGGGGCAACGATTCAAGAACGTTGTGGTAATGTATGGCACCGGAAGCCTACCAAAACAAAACCAAAAAGTCAGTGGCAAACTCTATCGTGACGAAAACTATGCAAACTCCTACTGCAGAATACGATTCAAAGACCTCCCACAGACCGTATGCAGTAAACTAAACTAACAATCCAATTCAACAATTCATGTTCATAAAAAAAACAAGGCAGAATTAATTAATTCACAAAAACCTGCTACTTTTGCATTTCTAATCCATTATGAAATAATTCAAATCAGTCAATACCATGAAATTCATTGTCAACAGCCAGCTCTTAAGCAAACAATTGTCCTCCATTAGCGGCATTCTTTCAAACAATAATACCGTTCCCATCATCAACTGCTTCCTATTCCACGTGGAAGGCAATACAATGACCATTAGGACAACCGATTTGGCAACGACACTGACAACAACTCTCCCTGTAGATAGTGCCTATACCGAAAATCTGAAGGAAATAGCCGTGCCATCCACACTGCTCCTCAACATACTTAAAAGCCTTGACGACGCACCCGCCATCTTTGATGTAGACGAAACAAACTATTCCATAACCATCACATCCGGAGAAGGAAAATACCGCCTTTCTGGCCGCAATGCTGACAACTACCCTGCCCTGCCTGAAATAGAAAACGCCAACACCATCAGCGTGTCTGCCTCCGTACTAGTTTCGGCCATCAACAAGACCAGCTTCGCCACCAGCAGCGACGAAGAATCTCACCAGCAACTTAGTGGTATATTCTGTGAGATTGGGTTAGAACACACCACCTTTGTATCCACCGATGGGCACAAACTTGTCAGATACCGTCGCACCGACCTTCTATCTGACGAACCCGCAGGCTTCATCCTGCCCCGCAAACCTATCAACATTATCAAGGGCATACTAAGTTCCAATAAAGAAGATTCTGACGTTACCATTAACTACAACAGCACCAATGTGGCATTCACTTTTGGCAACCACTATGCAGTCTGTCGTCTTATCGACGGAAATACCCCAACTATGATGCCGCCATCCCCAAGGACAATCCCAACAAAATGATTATCGACCGTGTGGCATTCTTGAACACCCTGCGCCGCGTAGGACTTTTTGCAAATCAAGCCACCAACCAAATTCGGCTGAACATCAATACTGAAAATATCGTCATATCCTCTGAAGATATAGAGTTTGCCAATGATGCACAAGAAAAACTCCCATGCGCCTACGAAGGCGAACCTATCGAAATCGGATTCAATGCCAAATTTCTAATTGAAATGCTCTCAAGCCTTGATAGCGAACAGGTACAAATCGATATTTCAACCCCAACCAAACCTGGAATTATCACACCTTATGCCAGTGAAGAATCCGATGCCAATGAACATATTCTGATGCTTGTCATGCCTGTGGCACTGTCTTACTAAACGCAATGCCATCAATGAGTTCCAACTCAGATATTGTTTATTACAGCCTATGCGTTCATCCAAAGAACAATCCATAAGCACTTCACTCAAAATTCAATAAGACAGAATGCGAAAGCTACGTATCGACACTGGTAGCAATAACACCTCTACCATCCTTAGCATTACGATGGTGCTATTGACCTTTGGATTACTATTGATCATAGAGTACCATATGCAACGCCAGTCTTTCCGTGCGCAGGAAATGCTGACCTACAAAGTGGATTTGGCAGAAGACACTCCTGACGATGTTGCCAAAGCTCTAACCGATAGTATCTCCAACCTACCTTACGTAAAACGTGCAGACTATGTCTCTAAAGAAGAAGCCGCAGAGATATTCTCTGGCGAAATAGGTGAAGACTTTGTTTCATTCATTGGATATAACCCATTGTCTCCCACAATTATGGTAAATTTCTGGGCCGAGTGGGATCCTGAAAAGCAGTCTCGAATCACAGACCTATTCTGTCAAAACATCAAGAAAAACAATTATGTCACAGGGGTTGCCTACCAGGAGCACGTAGTGGACACCATCCAAACTCTGTTCCGAAAAGTGACGCTATTATTAATTTTCTTTGGGTTACTACTATTAATCATCTGCTATCTCATCATACGCAACACTGTTCGTATTGCCATCTATGCTCAACGGAACACCATACAAACCATGCGGATGGTGGGTGCTACACGAAGTTTCATCACTCGTCCCTACGTGTGGCGCAGCATCCTGTATGGCACTATTGCGGGACTATTGGCAGACGCTATTCTTTTTCTTACATTCTATATTTTCAACCATGAATTTTCCTTTGCCCTACTACACCCGCACCATTTTCCGCGCTACGCAACCATCTCTATAGCCCTAATCGTTATTGGGATTATCCTAAGTGGACTTTCTACAACAACCGCAGTTCGCCGATACCTAAAAAAACTGGTATAAATTATATATGAAAGCATTTATACCAGAAAACAACATTGATAGAAAGAAGACGAACAGAAAGAATGTCTTCAATTATTGAAGGTAGCATCAAGCAGCACTGGCAATAATACTCTCCCCTCAAAGGATTAGAGAAGCCACCAAAAATCCCCATCATTCCTATTCTTAACACGAAACAATAAACACAACATCATTATGACACCATCAAAAAAAGAAATTCCAACACAGAAAAAACAAGAATATGGATTTGTCTTCAACACAATCAACTACATCATGATGATTGTTGGTCTTGTAGTATTATTTATTGGATATATATTGCTATGTGGCGGGGGCTCCGAAGATCCAAACACATTCAATCCGGCCATGTTCGATGGACGTAGGCTATATGCAGCACCCATCTTGATTATCTTGGGTTTTATTATAGAGATTGTCGCAATTATGTACAAAGGCAAATCGAAAAAAAACTCAGAATTACAGGGATAACAAGATTATCTGATTACCCCACAACAAACATCTTCTCACTTAAACGAAACTACAAAAATCATGGAATGGTTTCAAGCCGTTATCCTTGGTATTATCCAAGGATTTACCGAGTATTTGCCTGTTAGTAGCAGTGGACACCTAACTATTGGAGCACATCTTTTCGGCCTTAGCGGAGAAGAAAACATGGCCTTTACTATAGCTGTGCACGTGGCCACTGTACTTAGCACCTGCGTAATTCTATGGAAAGAAATCGTTTGGCTTTTTACAGATTTATTCAAGTGGCAGTGGAATGACGGCACACGCTACATTGTCAATATCATTATCTCCATGATTCCTATTGGCATTGTAGGCTTCTTTTTCAAAGATTATGTTGAATCATTCTTTGGCAGTGGACTGTTGATTGTCGGCATCTGCCTTTTGATAACCTCGGCATTATTAACATTTTCATATTGGGCCAAGCCCCGACAAAAAGAGACCCTCTCGCCTATCGATGCATTAGTTATTGGTATGGCACAGGCCGTTGCCGTACTACCTGGCCTGTCACGCTCTGGAAGCACCATTGCCACAGGACTACTGCTTGGCAATAGAAAAGAAAATCTTGCTCAATTTTCATTTCTAATGGTTATTCCCCCCATACTCGGAGAAGCACTATTAGATCTAAAAGACATGGCAGAAGTTGGTGTGTCCGAGGCCATGGGAGGCATTACAGCTCTCCCCCTTGCATTAGGATTCATCACCGCTTTCATCTGTGGATGCATAGCCTGCCGCTGGATGATAAACATCGTACGTAAGGGAAAACTTATCTGGTTCGCCCTGTATTGTGCCATTGTGGGTGTATTATCAATCGCTCTTAGCTGAGGCCTCGTTCTATTTTCTAAAATCCAGCGTACGATGCTGCCTCTTGATCAATTGTTGAACGGGGTTGTTATTGCAGTGGACAAACCACGGCAATGGAGTTCGTTTCAAGTCGTAAACAAAGTCAAATCGATAATCAGAAATAAGTATGGTCTAAAAAAATTCAAAATTGGCCATGCTGGGACTTTAGACCCTCTGGCAACAGGCTTGCTGTTAATATGTATTGGTAAAGCCACCAAACAGATTGAACTGTTACAGCAAGGTGAAAAGATCTATAGTGGTACTATGGTTTTTGGCGCAACAACTCCTTGCTTCGATTTAGAACGTCCTATTGACAACTACTATACATTTGATCAGGTGTCGCAAGAAGCCGTGGAGTATGAAGCAGCCCGAATGACAGGCGAAATAGAACAACTCCCCCCTAATTTCAGTGCCATCAAAGTGGACGGCGTAAGGGCCTATGAAATAGCCAGAAATAGTAACACCGAAATTGCAATCACTCCTAAGAAAGTCATGATTCACAAATTCCAAATTACAGACTTTCGAGAAGGCGAATCTGGTTTTATTCCACCAACAGATGTTACCATTGATGATATTCCCAAAACCAACCTTTATCAATCACCACTGGGGGTGGTGCCTAAAGGTCTCCCGCAAGCAGATTTCCTAATATGTTGTGGCAAGGGGACATATATCAGAAGCATAGCCCGCGATATGGGTAAGAATCTTGGGAGCGGGGCATTTTTGTCCTCCTTACGACGCTTAAAAATCGGGGACTACACTATTGAAAAAGCCTATTCGATGGAAAACCTCAACAGTTTTTTTGACCAGTCAGAAAATCCAAAGAACGCCGAATAAATCAAGTTTTGGAAAGGGAATACAATCTTTTGTAATCTTTATCGTTATTTTGGAGTAATTCAAAATATGACCAATTCCGCAGACAGTGCATCGGTCGTATGGACATCGGGTAAGGCATATTGCCCTGCGAGATACGGTCTATTCTAACGAAATAGTATTACAAAGAGTTTTATCTTTCTCCTATGAAACTTAAAGAATACGAATTCAAACTTCCCAAAGAGTTAATTGCAACGAAGCCAAGAGGCTTCATCAATGCCAGCCCCGAAGAGAACCGCGATGCAGCAAGGCTCATGGTAGTGCATCGTGACACACTGGAAATCGAGCACAAGATTTTCAAAGACTTGATTGATTACGTTGAGCCTGGAGACGTAATGGTCGCCAACAACACCAAGGTTTTCCCTTCCAGACTGGAAGGCATCAAAGAGAAAACAAATGCTAAAATAAAAGTCTTTCTACTGAGAGAACTTAATGAGGAAACACGGCTGTGGGACGTGATTGTGGACCCGGCGAGAAAGATAAGAATTGGCAACAAACTATATTTTGGTCCGAATCAGTCGCTCATGGCTGAAGTATATGACAACACGACTTCGCGCGGACGTACCATTCGTTTTTTGTACGACGGCAGCCATGATGAATTTATCTCCATTATCAAGAAAATGGGGGCGCCACCCATCCCTGATGAACTCTATAATCTGCGTGGCATAGAGAAGTACGATGCCGAACGCTATCAGACCATCTATGCCTCGGTTGAAGGTGCTGTCATGGCACCCAATGTAGGTCTACACTTCAGCAAATCATTACTGAAAAGACTGGAAATCAAAGATGTTCAGTGGAAGGAATTAACCCTACACTTAGGACTTGGCAACCCAATCGAAGTAGAAGACCTCTCGAAACACCGCATGAGTTCAGAAGAAATGCATATCGGAGAGGATACCTGCAATGCCATTAATGAGGCGAAAAACACTGGTAAGAAAGTCCTTAGCATAGGAGCAAGCTCGCTAAGAGCCATCGAAACTGCCGTTACCATTCCCGGCAAAGTCTGCCCCTACGACGGCTGGACAAACAAATTCATTTTCTTTCCCTACGAGTTCTCAATTGCAGATATGTTACTGACCAGTTTTCATCACCCGATGTCTTCCCAGTATATTATGACAGCCGCATTTGCAACTCCACAACTGCTGCACAGAGCCTATGAGGTAGCCATCAAGGAGAAATATCTGTTCAGTACCTATGGCGATGCCATGCTGATAGTATAATTTCTGCCTCCTGTCAGCCAGTCGAAAGTCAAGAAAAAAAATGACCCCACTTGCAGAAATTCTTCGTCCAAAGAGTTTGGACGACTATATCGGACAACAGCACCTTGTAGGACAGGGTGCTGTTTTGCGTACACTCATTGCCTCTGGACACATTCCCTCCATGATACTGTGGGGTCCTCCTGGCATTGGCAAAACCACTCTGGCAACAATCATTTCCAGAACCCTGCACCGCCCGTTCCATACGTTGAGTGCCATCAGCAGCGGAGTAAAGGAGGTTCGAGAAGTGATTGACAAAGCCAAGCAACAAGAAGGTGCAGTACTGTTTATCGATGAAATACACCGGTTCAACAAGGCCCAGCAAGACTCTCTCTTGGGAGCTGTCGAACGTGGCACGCTGACATTGATCGGTGCAACAACGGAGAACCCATCATTCGAAGTCATATCTGCATTACTTTCCAGATGCCAAGTCTTTGTTCTAAAACCCTTTGGAGAGCAGGAGATGAACCAGCTCTTACAAAAGGCCGTGGACTACTATACCACGCTGGGGCGCAAAGTTGAGTTGAAAGAAACAGAAGCCTTGATGAGAATCAGCGGAGGCGATGCTCGCAAACTCCTAAATGCGATAGAATTGATAGTGAACAAGGCAGAAACGACAGATATAGTAATAGACGATGCACGAGCGGTTGAAGTCATCCAGCAAAATCTTGCACACTACGACAGACAGGGTGAAATGCACTACGATATCATATCGGCATTCATTAAGTCTATGAGAGGCAGCGACCCTAATGCCGCAGTCTATTGGCTAGCACGCATGATTGCAGGTGGCGAAGATCCCGTTTTTATCGCAAGACGGATGCTCATCTTCGCCAGCGAGGACATTGGTAATGCCAATCCGAACGCCTTACTACTTGCCAATGCCTGCTTCGAGGCTGTAACAAAGATTGGCTATCCCGAATGCCGCATCACACTTTCTCAATGTGCTGTTTATCTGGCATCTTCTCCCAAAAGCAACAGCACCTATGCAGCACTCAACGCAGCGCAAGAGATGATAGGGAAAACAGGAGATTTACCGGTACCACTACACATTAGGAATGCGCCTACCAAACTAATGAAGGAATTAAACTATGGCAAAGGATACCAATACGCACATGACCATCCTGGCAATTTTGTGATTCAGGAATTTCTGCCTGAAACAATTGCTGGCAGCACATTCTATCTGCCAGGCAACAATCCAAGGGAACAGGAAACCCGGCGGCAACTACACGAAAAATGGCAAGGCAAATATGGCTACTGATGGAGGACTAACATGGCAGAAGCATTACTGACTGTAGAAAATCTGACAAAATCATACGGCGACAAGCTGCTTTTTGAAAATATAAACTTCGGCATTAATGCTGGGCAAAAAACCGCACTCATAGCACGTAATGGCTATGGGAAAAGCACGCTATTAGAAATCATTACGGGCAAAGTGTTACAGGATGATGGAAGGGTAACATTCAGTAATAATGTACGAATGGCCTACCTGCCTCAGAATCCTTTTTTTTACAACCACGAGACGATTCGTTCGTTTGTAGAATCAGCACAACGCCCTGACGACGAAGACGAATGGACCTACGAACATCGCGTAGAGGAAATCCTATCACGTCTAAAAGTATATGACTTAGACAAGCGCATTGAGACTCTTAGCGGCGGGGAACAGAAAAAAGTGGCTCTGAGCCGAATCCTGATTGACAATACCAATCTACTATTGTTAGACGAACCGACAAATCATCTGGATATCCAGATGATTGAATGGTTAGAAGACTTCTTGTCTCGCCAGCGTTTGGCCATTCTGATGGTAACCCACGATAGGTATTTCTTAGACCACGTGTGCCAAGATATCATAGAAATAGACAACAGCAGACTATACCACTATAGAGGTACTTACGACTACTATCTACAGAAAAAAGCCGAACGGATTGCCAGTGAAAAAGCCGAGGTCGAAAAAGCCAAGAACCTGTATAGAACCGAACTGGATTGGATGCGCCGAATGCCACAGGCTCGTGGAACTAAAGCTCAAGCTCGAATCGATGCATTTTACGAACTGGAAAACAAAGCCAGAATCCGTTTTGATGAGAAACGCCCAGAGCTAAGTGTCAAGACAGAACGCATCGGTGGGAAGATTTTAGAGATGTACAACGTCACGAAACGTTACGATGACCGACTGATGCTGGATGACTTCAGCTATACGTTCAAGAAAGGAGAAAAAATTGGAATCGTAGGAGCCAATGGCGTAGGGAAAAGCACGTTTCTCAATCTACTGACGGAACAGATGCGTCCCGATTCTGGACGCATTATTGTGGGACAAACCATCCAATTCGGATTCTATACTCAAGGTGGCATGAAGGCTCATGACGATATGAGAGTCATTGATATCATCAAGGAGGTTGCCGAAGTCATAGAACTGGAAGGGGGCAAGGAAATGAGCGCACACCAGTTTCTGACTTACTTCGGATTCGACAATGCCACACAATATAATTATTTTGGAAATCTAAGCGGAGGAGAACGAAGACGTCTATATCTACTTCGTGTACTAATGGCAAATCCTAATTTTTTGATACTGGACGAGCCAACAAATGACCTGGACATCTACACGCTTGAGATTCTTGAACAATTTCTCAAAGGCTATAAAGGATGCCTAATCATTGTTAGCCACGACCGAAGTTTCATGGATCACCTGGTAGATCATATTTTTGTATTTGAAGGGGATGGCAAGGTCTATGACTACCATAGCAACTACAGTGACTATCTGGCCGACAAAAATCGACAACGAAAAGAAGAAGTCAAACAACAACGAGAAAACAAAACCCAGCAGGAACGAAGTAAACCTACCGGGAAATCTCGTCCTACATACAAACAGCAAAAGGAATACGAGCAACTGACATTGGAATTAGATTTGCTCAACAAAGAAAAAATAAAGATAGAAGCCATTTTGGGGGACGGGGGTCACTGCAGTGCAGATGAGATTACCGCTGCATCAATACGAATAGGTGAAATCAACACCCTTTTGGACGAAAAGGAATTGCTATGGCTACAATTAGATGAGATTTGCGGGTAGGACTTGGGGTCTTCCTCAGTGCTATATACGAAAGTGGCAAGTATTTCGTTATTTTTAATACATCTTGTCACATCTTAAAGTAAGCACACCTCATGAAGTTTAGTGGATTCATTCTTTGTTCCTCTCTATTTCTCGTCTCAGCCACACTATCGCCAGCACAAGAAATTGCCGAACCTCCAGAAATCCAATTCAACAATACCTCTACCGAAGAGGAACTCATTGGCAAAGAATACATCACGGCTTTTGACAGCCTGATGGATTCATATTATATGCAAAAGTATGCCTTGGGCCATACACGGCATACAAAAGATGAGGTTTCCGAAGCCTTTGATAATGTACAAGACTCTGTCATCATTCGGCGGCTTCAATCGCTTCATACCATTATACCAATGACCTACAACAACGAGGTACGGGCATATATACGAATGTATCTACGCATCATGAGTAGTAGGTTAGACGTAATGCTTACCTTGTCGGAATTTTACCATCCACTATTTGAAGAGGCACTAACACGTAATGGGGTTCCAGAAGAATTGAAATACCTCTCAATTGTAGAATCGGCAATGAACCCCATGGCGACTTCTCGTGTGGGAGCCGCAGGATTGTGGCAGTTCATGTATTCCACAGGCAAACTGTACGGACTGGAGGTAAACTCTATCATAGATGACCGCCGGGATCCTTATAAATCTACCGTGGCCGCAGCACGCTACCTCAAAGACCTTCACAGTGTCTTTAATGACTGGACACTGGCTATAGCGGCATACAATTGCGGGCCGGGAAATATCAACAAAGCCATAGCCCGCTCGGGAGGAAAAAGAGAATTTTGGCAAATATATCCCTACCTGCCAAGAGAAACCAGAGGATATATTCCGGCATTTATCGCAGCCACCTACGTTATGAACTTTTATCGTGACCACGGACTTGATGCCAGCGAATTTGAACTTCCCATTCATTCCGATACAATAACACTCCACCATAATGTTTTATTCTGCCATATAGAACAAGCTACTGGCGTGAGCAGAGAAGAGTTACGAACTCTGAATCCTCAGTACAGAACCGACTATATTCCAGCCTCTTCCGGAGCCTATTCGGTTTGCCTTCCAACAAAATATATGCAGACATTCATCGCCAATGAAGACAGCATATACCACTGGACACAGGATTCGCTGAGCAAGAAACCCATCGTTATTGCACCCGCCAAAGGCTCTTCAAACTCAAAAAAAGGAACTAACGGGGGCACTCGCTACCACACGGTGAAAAAGGGAGAGACGCTATATTCCGTGGCCCGAAAGTATGGCACAACGGTAAAAGCATTGAAAAATAAAAACAAAAATATAAAAGGCGATAAAATCAGCGTCGGACAAAAAATTCGTGTCAAGTAAAATGGCCGTTAAGAATAAATATCTACGCATTACTTGGAATATCATCAAGAACAAGTATGTAGCCACATTGCTAATCTTTGCATTGCTCATGTGCTTTGCAGAGAATAATATCTTTGTCACAATGCGCTTACGTCAAGAACTTAGCGAACTGAAAGATGAGGAGAAACGGCTACGCAACGAGATGATTAGCGATAGTTCGCATCTGAAGGTACTGAGGGGGGATATGAATGCTATAGAAAAATACGGGAGAGAGGTCTATTACCTCCGGCGCGCAAACGAAGACGTCTATGTCTTTGACAAAAAATAGAATTAGATAGTTGCATATATAGCACAACCAAAGTGTATCATTCTACACAAAGAACCGTATTTCATTATGCCCATTAAGCCACATTTTATAATTTACACAATACTATGCCTCTTTATAACCGCATCTTGTACGTCGGTAAAGAATCTCGTATCAAAAGACCTGGAAGAAGAGGATTTTATTATCGGCAAACTCTATGAGGATGAGTTAGTCAAAGAGACACCGTACATTCCACCCACGGTAAAGCCTAATGCGCCTGGAGAGACGATCACAAAAGACAAGGCTTTTGAAGAAGTTCGCAAAGGTGGTAAAAATGCTCAACTTTATGAGGCCATTGCCCCATGGATTGGAGTCCCTTATAAATACGGAGGGACCACTAAACAAGGCGTAGACTGCTCTGCTTTCGTTGGACATATATATAAAGATGCCTTCGGCGTAACATTGCATCGTGTGGCAAGAGACATCCAAAAAGATGTGCAACTAATAGGGAAAAACCAGCTTCGGGAAGGGGATATTCTATTTTTTGTAAATAGCAATAACAAGGTTTCTCATGTAGGGATTTATCTACACGACGACATGTTCGTTCATGCTTCAACATCCAATGGAGTAAGCATAAGCAGCTTGAACAATAGTTATTGGAAAAAACATTTTTTCAGAGGTGGTAAACGAAAATAAAGATACATGAAACTCTTTGAAAAAATAAATAGTTTTCTATAAATTAAAATGCCTCAAGATATAAGAAGTCTTGAGGCATTTTAATTTAACTGCAGGATTGGACGCTAAATAATTTTAGCAGAATAACCTAACTTTAGCAACTGAGAGCATATCTTCTCTCGAAAGTCTCCCTGAATAAGGATTTCTCCATTCTTGACACTCCCCCCTACTCCACATACGGATTTGAGTTTGCGACATAGATCATCCAAATCCGAATCTTTTCCAACAAAACCTGTTATCAGAGACACTTGTTTACCCGCCCGAGCGTGACGGTCAAGACGAATCTTTAATCGTTGCTGGGATGGGTTCAATGTTTCAACTTCGGGTTCTACATCATATTGGTACTGAAAGTCAGGATTAGTCGAGTAAACAACACCAATTACATTTTTACGTTTTCCCATAAGCAATAGTATAAAGCAGATTGATAAAACAGAAGCATAAGACGAGCACATCAAAACCTGGTCAGCATAGTGCATAAAAGACAATCCACCACCATCAAAAAGCCAAAGCCAGACGATTTGGCCTACGGCATCAATCCAATTCTGAACGTTTGGGGCGAACCAAATCAGGTAGTTTGTGCTCCCGAATGATAAGGGGAATGCCTTTGTCTCTGGTTAGGACTCTGAGAGAATTATGATGATTAACGAAATGGAGTTCCTTACCAACATTCTCTCCTTCACCATCAATGTTTACCCATTTATCCACATTGCCGGTAACCAAAATATCATGGGCTTTGAAAAGTTCCACATGAGAACTCAACTCAATATGGTTGGCATATAATAACGGAACTGAAACAGGAAGATGCTCCAACGGAACTTTATCTACCACGCTAATGTCTATCAAACCATCATCAAGTTTGGCTTTGGGTGCAATGGTTGCTGCATAACCAAACTGGTTACTATTGGCAAAAGAAATAAACCACGCATTGCGTTCAATAGGAGTTTCCTTGCCATCAAGATATAAACAATAATCCTTACACTTGTAATTTGTGTATTCTCGGAGCATGAAATTAACATAGGCTGCAAAACCGCGTGTCTTTGCCGACCGCATAAGACGAGCCACAAAAGCATCAAAACCGACTCCGGCAATACTGGCAATAATATATTTGTCATTGAGCACAACCGTATCAATTGAACCTCTTTTAAACTGGTTGAGCACACGGATGGCAAAAGCTGGGGTCAGAGGGATACTCATGCAGCGAGCCAGTCCGTTGCCACTGCCGCAGGGTATAATACCTAAATAGCTATCACTATCCTTTAATCCTGCAATCACATCATTGACAGAACCATCCCCACCCACGGCCACGACAACATCACGCCCCCTATCAGCCGCAGATCGGGCCAACTCGGTACCATGATGTATGTATTCGGTATACAGCACTTCATAATCATAAAGATCATGATCTAAATTATGATTGAGAAGTTTCTCTATTTTCTTCTGTTTGCCAATCCCCGATATGGGATTGACTATCACGGTCATTGTTTTCTTCATAAGGTGGTGCTAATAATAGGGCTTAACCTATAGAACGTCAAGATATCAATATAAGCTGTCGAAAATTCGTCTCACCCGCATTACTGTCTGGTTGAAGAAAATGCATTCGATACGTTTCCTACAGTATCTTCATTCTGTCGGTAGCTGGAGAGCATCAACTTGTACTGCGTCAGGAAACGAAGTAAATAGTCCAGGTTATCATCCTCTCCTACAGTTTTGGTGCCAGCCAATATTGACAATTTATTGTCTGGCCCCTCATCACTGGTAAGTAATTGATAATAGCCACTTCCATAAACCACTTGATGCCCAATTTGAGGGCTTTGATAGACACTGCTTCCTAAACAATCAAACGTGTCTTGAAGGTGCAAGAAATCGGCAATGCTTGGCAGCAAATCCAACTGTTGAACGATACGAGTATTATTCTGATGCACTGGATGCCACGGCATATAGAACATCATCGGGATATTATACCATCCGTCATAATCATTGTATTGACGATGCAGACCTTGTCCAGGATGGTCGGCTGTGATGACAAAAAGTGTATTATAGAACCACAACTGTTGAGAAATCGTATCAAAAAAGCGTCGGAGTGCATAGTCGGTGTACATAACGCTACGAAGAAGAGGATGACTACCACTTTTGAAATCATTAGAATGTGGTTCTGGGATTTTGTAAGGGTGATGACTACTCTCGGTAAATATTGTAGCAAAAAAGGGCTGATGAAATTCGGACAACTTGCGTGCCGTAAACTGGAGAAATGGCTCATCACTAATGCCCCACACGCCATCGTAATCGTCCGGAAGGCTTAATGAATCAGCATTATACTCATCCATTCCCCAATACTGATGTATTCCGATTTTATGGCAGAAAGTATCGAATCCCAGCGATCCGTTGTAACAGCCATGGAAGAAAGCCGTCCGATATCCATGTCGTCCCAATAGTCGTGGCAAGGTCGCCTGAGTTGCAGATTCAACACAATAGGGACTCATGATGTAAGAGACATCAGATAAAGAAGGAATGCCAGCCAGAATGGCAGGAATGCCTTCAATACTTTCTTTGCCATTCGACCGGCCTTGATAGAGCGTGCAATGCTGAGCCAATGAGTCAAGAAATGGAGTATAACTCTCCATCACCCCCTGATTATAACAGCCCATGTACTCTTGCGAAAAAGATTCAAGCACAATGACAACAATATTCGTTCCTGCGAGGCTATCAGCTGATAACGAACGATTGTTGAATGGGTAATGACGGAACATCGTAGATACAGCAGTCGACATCTGTGCAGTATCGGACTGAACGAAAGAAGAATGAATCTCTGGTAGGGGCTGGGGACTAAGCGTATGCAAAACATTGAAAGCAGTATTGGTCACTATAGCGCTATTTTTCGGCTGACAATGAGCAAAAGCATCCGTAGGCTTAAGCCAATGCCACTGAAAACCGCCTCGACCCAAAAATAACAAAAGCAGGAATCCAACAACAACACCTATCTGGTCTGCCTTACGGTAATCAAAATACGGATTCCGTTTCCCCAACTTAATGAGAGCCCCACACCATAGGAATACGACTACCAGACATATAAAAATCAATACGCCGTACCAATAGTCTACAATAAATTGAGGAATAAGACTCCCCATATCGCCTCCAACACCCACATAGCTAAACATAGCCCCGCTCATGCGACGGTATGTAAACTGGTAATAACAAAGGTCAATACAATTGAGTGCCACAACCAGCAGCACAGGACAATAGTATAGAAATGTTTCGGAGAAAAACCGAAAAACACGATTCCAACGATACTTGAATGGAAGCAGGTTCAGAATGAAATACGGACTTAGGAAAAGAACAATCGTAGAGAATCCGAAACGAATATTACCCCATAAAATAGACATCCATTCCCCTATGCCATCCACATGAAATATGCGGGTATTGCATAAATAGAAAGCCACCTGTGAAAGCAGCAGTAATGCCACAGCGAGAAGCAGCTTCAATAGTAGATAGGCATAAATACTTTTTTCTTCTTTCATATGTCTTAATATCATTGACTCTGCATCGGATACCGTTATGACTGCGTCGGTTTATGGTCGGTAGCCAGATTCGTAGAGTATCTTCTGTGAATCAGTTTCTTCAAATAACTGCCTCAACGTGAGTCTGGGATGTTTCTTGATATAACGGCTAACAATGTGCCATCCCACATAGGCATGTGTGCGTGGTGCCGACTCTTGAAAGGCATTGGTTTTGGGTGCATCATCAATAAAATTATGCAGCCTGCCGTAATCTCGCTCATAGAGGAGATTATTATGGATGAAGTAGGCCCAAACATTGGATTCATTGCGATCCATCCACTGTAGCTGAGATGTTGTGTATCGGAGCAACACAGAGTCTTCCACATTGGGCAACACCAATTTCAAGAAATACATTACCTTGCCCTCTGCCACCATATAGTCCAGCAACGTCATTTCCTGCGATGGGAGAGCGATATGCTGGCGGGCAATCTCAGACATGCAATCAGGGACAATATGCTCTGCACCACATTGACGGACAATATACATGGGCTCGCCAAAATAGCCATAAGGACGCATGTGCTGAGTTACATATTCATCAATGGCTATGGTTACGCTGCCACTCTCACTATCGGCGGTGACACGAGTAGCATAACCTGCATTACTTATATAGGTAATAAAAATGGGATAGGTTATGGCGGTGTCAAGATCATAAGCCTTGATAAGAGCCTTGTCCAACTCCTGCTCCAACCACGACAATGTGGGGTAATAGCGCATCACGGTATCGTAAACTTCACGAGCAATGGTGTCGGCACGAAATTCCGACACCATAGACATATAGCGTTCATCTTCAGGATAGATGTGAAGCAGAGGAGAAGGATATTGCCGACGGAATTGCTCAAGCACAATAGGCAAATCAGATTCAGACGTATCAAGCAATACCTGCTCAAAACGCGCTACAGTCACCCCATAACGAGACGCAGGATGATTGCACCCCCATATACAAACAAGTACAGCCAGACAAAGCAAGCCCCATATATGGCTTCCCCAACGGCTCATACTATTCCTCTTTTTTTTCTTCGCGCTCGCTCTGAATCAGGATTTTTAATTTGGCCTCCAACAAAGCAATTTGCTGACGCGTGGACTGCATTTTTTTCTCAAATTCTTCCTTGAGCAAATCGGCAGAACGACTACTTGCCAAAAATCCAAGATTATTCTCCCACAACTGAATAGAACCACGAAGTTTGTCAATCTTCTCTTGCAAAGACTGACGCTCGCTGCTGATGAATCGACGGTCGCCCGTATTGCTTTGCACCCTCTCACGATAAGCACTCTCAGCAGCTTCGCGAGCACTAATTTTCAGCTTCTCAAAATGAGCATTGATAGTGTTACGAAAATCCTGCTGAATGCGATCTTTCTCAGACATGGGTACATGCCCTATCTCCATCCACTGGCGCTGAAAATCCTTGATAACGCTCAAATTTTCCTCCTTGTCGTCACCAAACTGATAGTTTTTCAACTGTTCTATGAGTGCTTGCTTTTTAGCCAAATTATCACCCTCTGACGAACGCAGATTTTTGAAATGTTCTCCTTTACGAGCAAAAAACTCATCACATGCACCGCGGAAACGATGCCATATCTTGTCGCTGACCTTGCGGCTAACGGGGCCAATGCTCTTCCACTCTGACTGAAGCTGCAAAATTTCATCGGTAGCACGTTTCCAGTCGTCACGTTTAGCGATGGCCTCGGCTTTCAGGCAGAGATCTATTTTACGGTTATAATTCTCCGTCTGCTCGTCGCGAACCTCGCTAAAATGGCTTTTCTTTGCTGCATAAAACTGATCCAGCATACCTTTGAACTGATGCCATACTTCCTCGTTAGCTTCACGCGGAACTGGACCGATGCTCTTCCACAGTTTTAGCATTTCATCTAACTCGGAAGTAACCGAATTCCACTGAGACGCACTCTTTGGCATCTCTGTCGTAAGTTCACGAGCCTTATCCACTAAAGCTTGTTTGGCCAAAAGGTTCTTGTCCAATTCTTCTTTACGCTGGTCATAATATTCCTTGCGACGTTCATCTATCTGATTGGCAGCATTACAAAAACGCTGCCATATCTCGTCATTCTGTTCTGCCGGCACGGGACCAATTTCACGCCAACGGTCACGCAGATGATTTAATCCCTTGAAGGCTTTAACAATAGATTCTTCAACAATCAGTTCCTCTGCCTTCTCGCACAACTGAATCTTCTGTTCCAGATTATGTTTCAAATCGAGCAATCTGAGTTCCTTCGTGATATTCACCTTATTGAAGAACTTCTCTACCAAGAAATGGTAGTTCTGCCATAAGTCATTGAGGTGTTCACGTGGAACCTCGCCAATGGTCTTCCATTTTTCCTGAATTGCATTAAACCGGTCATACGTCTGTTTCAGTGTCTCCTCATCAGAATCAATCAGTTGACGGAGTTCGTCCAACGTTTGCTGCTTGGCCTCATAGTTACGCTGCTTGGCGGCCTCTATGTCATCAAGATATTTTTGTCTGCGTTCTTTGTAGGCTTCATGCAATTTTCGGAACCGCTCTGTCAAATCATCTATCACTGGCTGATACTCCTCTTTCACCCCACCAGCAGCAAGATAAGCCTCATAGGCAGATTTTTCAACTTCCTTGGTGAGTTCGAAGAATCTATTGCGAATCCCCGCAACGCTATGTCTAATATTCTGAACCTCTTTCTCCATTAAAGATTGGAAGGCCTCATACAACTGCTGGCGATCCAAACCACTCACATTTATTTCTTGCTCCTGTCCTTCCAATTCGTCCTGAATTGCGCCATGTTCCTGTGCCTCTGAAGCATCAGTAGTGGGCTCTGCACCTTCTGTACATTCAGCATCTACACTTTCTTTGACAATATCCGAGACAGATGATTCAGTTTGTGGATTTACTGAATCTGACACCTCGATAGTATTTTCAGCTTCAGAAGAGTCTTTGCAAGAAGCATCCGAGGCAGGAATTGGATTGGCCTGCGGCACCAGTTCCGATGCCTCCGTTGCCTTGGCATCGACTTCAATTTCGTTTGTTTCAGTGATTTCTTGATTTGCAGCCACTTCTTGGGCAGCCGGTTGCAACACATCATTTTCTGGTGTCGGCATCAGGGTGGGTTCTTCCATTATGGTTAATTTTGTTGTTAGAATTAACAATGCATCAACAAGATACATTGAGTGATGGTGTGTTCAGCCTTTAAGGCATATAGGACACAAAGGTACAAATTTATTTGATTAGGCACAAAAAATCATGCGGTTACGCAACCAGAAGCCATTCAACCTTCCAAAGGATACTAAAAAGGCCTGACTTCGTAATGAAAAGTCAGGCCTTTCCAGTAAATATTTTACTACCTGCGAAGGTTATTTTTCCATAATGGCTCGACCAGATCCCCAGGCCTGGCCAACAACCTCACCAATGGCACGGTAACTTTTGGTGCTGGACTCATAAATCAGTGGCTGAAGCTTGTCATAGTCAATTTTTCCATCGGTCAATACGCTCTCGTCAGCGCTCATATTGAGCACTTCGCCAATCACATAGGCACCGCCGTTCTCATGTTCTATGATATCAACGACGCGACACTCAAGTGTCAAGGGGTACTCATTGATGATAGGAGCATCCACATTAGGGCTTTTAGTAGCGGTAAAACCTGCTTTGGAGACTTTGTCTGGAACTTTGTTTCCACTCACAATGCCAAAGTAATCACTCTCAACAACATTGGCACGGCTGGCGAAACTGATCGTAAAGGCACGCTTGAGACGAAGATTGTCCATAGTCTTGTGGCTTGACAGGTTGAAGGAGATGAGGTTTGAGCCACACTGACCTCCCCAGGCTGCCATCATTACATCAGGGATTTCCATGGCGTCATAGGTAGCAATCATAAGGGCTGGCTGGGGAGTGATAAGGGGATTCTCGCCACCAAAATTGACGCGTCCAGAGACATCTTTGATGTCCAAATCTTCCAAGCTGATATTATTATCGTTGGTTTGCTGATTTTTGGGCTGGCAGGCGGCAAGAATCAAAGTTGCTACCGCACATAAAAAAAGTGTTTTTTTCATAAGATGATATTGTTTAATAGGGTTTGTATTGAGTTGCAAAGGTACGATTTTTCCAAATACGGGAGAAGATGAATACAGGGAGAAATCCGACAGATTCTTTTTATCAGACAGAAAGATTGGCTTTAGCGACGATGCCAAAAGGATGGATAAAATAGTACAAGTACCGTCAGGCATTCGAGCCGGCCCAAAAGCATGGCAGAGACACAGACCCACTTGCTTCCCTCTGAGAAAAAGGCATAGTGACCATCACTCACCCCAAGTCCAAAGCGAGGCCCATAGCCCGTGAAACAGCCCATCATCGCACCGATGGCATCGCTACCGCTCTCGCCACATAGCATAAGGCCGAAAAGTCCTACAAACACCACTGCCCCATAGACAAAAAACAAGACCATGACATTATTAATGACTGAATGAGCCACCGGCTGGCCATTGAGTCTTACAGGATTGACAGCCCGAGGATGCAGCCGCTGACGCAGGATAGTACGAACATTACGCACAAGGATTAGCACGCGCATTATCTTTATGCCGCCCGATGTTGAACCAGCCATGCCGCCACAAACAGCCATAAGAATAAAAAGAAACCCCACGGGAGGCCACCATAAAGCCACGTCGACACCCTGAGTACCCGTGGTAGAGATAGCACTGGCCGACTGAACCACGGCAAGGCGCAGAGCGTCATGCCAACCATAACCCATGTGAAAGCGCAAAGCATAAACGGCAACCATCACACCAACCCCAAAAAGCATAAGATAGCATCGGAGTTGCTCACGCTTTCCCTCAAGCCGATTCCACCTAAAGGATATAAAAAGATATATCATAGTGAAATTGACTCCGCCAAAAAGCATGGACAAAGCCACAAGATATTGCTGACGGGGTGTGAGCGAGGCTATACCATCGTTATAAATAGAGAATCCTCCTGAGGAGATGTTTGTAAAAACAAGATTGACAGCATCCCAAAGATGCATCCCCGAAGAGTGAAATAGCCAGATAAATATCGCAGTTAGCAAAAGATAGATGCTCAGCATGCGGCGAAAGGACATAGCTGTGTCGCTCAGCTGACGTGCCGTAGGATCCTCTATAGAGGCAGAGGCTGTGTAGAGGCTGTATTTGTTGATACCCAGCCGAGGCATGAGGGCCAGCACGACGAGAATGATACCAAAACCACCAATCCACTGCGACATACTGCGCCACAATAAGATGGCCGATGGCAGATGCTGGACATCATAGAATACCGTAGCACCCGTGGATGTAAATCCAGACATGGCCTCAAAATAGGCATCACTGAAACGCAACAAAGCACCCGTGGACAGGAATGGGAGTGTGCCAAAAAGAGACAACAGCAACCATATAACTACAACAAGAAGAAAGGCAAGACGATTGTCGCTGATGGTTCGATAATGACGATAGCGCACTACGGGCAATGCTCCACAAGACAGAGTAAAGAGACCCGACACCGCAATGGGGCGCCACATACCTTCGTGAAAATGAATATCAGGAATCAAGCAAAGCAGCATTAAACCGCCCTCTGAAATCAGCAGCAGACCCAAAAAACGCAACAATGCCTTTACATCTGTGATTCTCATCATTTCTCGATTTTATAAGAGCCTTTGCCAATGTGATAGACTTAACGTCTAATGCGATTCCAGTATGAACGAGAGAACAAGGCTGCCAGAGCGAATATCTCTATTCTACCAGCGACCATAAGAACCATAAGTGTGAGCTTAGCTACCGAGGGCAGCAGAGAGTACCCTACCGTCACCCCGAGGTCACCCGTCAAGGGCGTAGGGCCAAGATTACACATATTGGCAGCTGCCATAACAAGTGCCGAGGAAAGATCAACGCCTGTAACCATCAAAGCGAAAGCTCCTCCCAGCACAAACGCCAAATACATGAATACAAAAGCAAAAATCTTATTGATATAGTCGTCCGAAATAACGATGCCGTCCAATTTCACAGCAAAAACAGCACGAGGATGAACCATGCGCGTAAAATAATTTCGGATATAGCGAGCCACCATCTGCACACGCTTAACCTTGATGCCTCCGCCAGTAGAGCCCGTACAAGCCCCCACAAAAAGCAACAAAAAAGTAATGATGACCACGCCAAAAGACCAGCAGGAAGGGGTGTCGATGTAAAAACCGCATGTGGAAATCGTTGCAGCCACATGGAACACGGCATAGCGCAGCGACTGGACGATGTCATTACCCGCCGTATATAGCATCGCGGCCGTAAGCAGCACACAACATGCAAAGATAGCGATGTACCAGTGAAACTCATCACTCTCACGCAGAGGACGCCACTGCCGCCTGCATACACTATAAACCAAAGCGAGATTAACCCCGCTAATCAACATAAAAAAGGACACTACAGCCTGCGAGCCAATGCCAAAACCAGCCAGCCCAGAAGACGAAGTCATAAAACCTCCAGTGGAGAGCGTTGCAAGACTGACACAAAGAGAATTCACGAATCCATTGCCAAGCAGCAACAGCAACAAAAAGAGAATCAATGTGCCTCCCGCATAGACCACAAACATTTTTCTGACGGTTACTGACAAATGGGGATGAAGACGCTGCTGCACCGTGCCCGAAAACTCAGCATCATAGAGGAAGAAAGAGCCATCGTGCATACGACTGAAAAGAGCGACAACCAACAACAACAGGCCGCCACCTCCAACCCATTGGGTGGTGGCGCGCCAGACCAGCAAACTTGGCGGAAGCAAGGCTGGTTCATCAAAAATGGTAGAACCCGTTGTCGTAAAACCACTGAAGGACTCGAAGAGTGCGTCAAGCGGACTTATGGCAATCTCAGCAAACAGGTACGGGAATGCCCCCATTACAGGGATGAAAAGCCAAACCACTGCCGTAACCCAAAAACTCTCCCGCTCAGTCATCTGATAGAGTGCATGACGCCCAAGCCAATTGCGCCCAGCTACTCCTAAAACAGCAAATAGCACAAAAGCTGCCATCAATCCAGCCCAGACGCCGTCATCCACAACCACAGAAACCACTATGGCAGGCAACAGAGCGAAAGCCATCACCAGCAAAAGCAGCCCCAGCAAACGAGCCAATAAACCAAGGTTAAATATGAAGGACTCTCTATGCACTCAGACTTAACAAAAACTAATCAAACAACCGAGCCACACGGTCGGCAACCTGAGGAAACATAAACATCACCACACGGTCATTGACCTCCATTTGCGTGTCGCGAGTAGGAAACACCGTGGTACTGCCACGTACTATGCCACCTATCGTAGACCCCTCGGGCAGCCCAAGATTTTCGATGGTCCGAGTAGCTGCAACCGAATCACTATGTACCACAAATTCTATAAGTTCAGCATTGGTACCGCTAAGCCACTTGCTGCGGACTGCATCGCCTTTTACAATCATACGTGCTATGTAGGAAGCGGCTATCAGTTTTTTATTAATAATGGTATCTATACCAATGTCTTGAGACAAACTTATAAATCCTGTATTTTCCACAAGGGCAATGGTGCGACGCACACCCAATCGTTTAGCAAGGAGGCAGGTGAGAATGTTGGTCTCTGACGAGTCTGTCACTGCGACAAAAGCATCTACCGATGCCAAACCCTCCTCCTTCAGCAAATCCATGTCTGTCGCATCACCATTAATAATCAACGTCTTTCCAAGAATCCCACTAAGCTCTTCACATCGGCGACGGTTTTCTTCCACTATCGTTACTGTACGGCTGCGCTCTTCACTTAGAGCCACATTGCAACCGACACGCCCACCACCAGCAATCATAACCTTGCGAATCATTACTTCCGACTTGCCCGACACGCGTTTCACCGCCTCCATCTGATTGGGCCGACTAATGACATACACAAGGTCGCCAGCCTGAGGCACAAAATCATAATGAGGAATAATAGTCTCTCCTTTACGCAAAACGGCCACAATGCGAGCCTGCAAATCGCTATAACTCTGGGTCATTTCACGAATACTCATATTCACCACGGGAGAATCCGCCTCCATCCGGATAAGAGTCATCGTTAGAAGCCCGTTGGAGAAATCGAAAAACTCTGTGGCCACCGTATTGCGCAATAGATTGGTCACCTCCCTTGCTGCGATGTGTTCCGGACACACAATCTCATCCACGCCAATTTCTTTCAGCATCTCACGCTGACGGGAGCCCATCAACTCTATGTTGGACACTCTTGCCACCGTTCGTTTAGCATGAAGTTTCTTAGCCATAGCACAGGAAACCAAATTGATAGCCTATGTACGCAGCACCGAAAGGAAAAGATCACACGACCGAACTCCAGCACGTTCAAGCACCATAGGAGAAGTCGCATCACCCACCTGAGTCATCAAATCCGACTGGCTCTCAAGTCGCTTGAGCAATTCCGAATCAGGATCAATCACCGTCAGGCTGTGGCCAAGTTCCGTCAATGACTTGGCAAGATAAAAACCAACGTCACCATCCCCTGCAATAATAATATTCATTCGTTTAAAAACAGAAATAAACCAATAACTATAAAACAGTGTGCAAAATTACGAAAAAACAACACACTGCAAAGAGGCAAAAAAATGGCAGAATGCATCCATTACAATAGGCATCTTACAAAAATAGATATCTCCTGATACCCAACCCCTCACACTCACAATGTTAAAAAAGAACCGTATCAGAAAAAACACGTACCTTTGCATTTTACATACATACACAACACATACAACAAACATTTAGAAAACATGCAACATGAAGTTACTCGTACCTTCGATCTGCTGGAACACCTTGTGACCAATCATCCCAAGGAGGACATTCTGGCAGGCAAAGTCAACGGCGAATGGATTAAATATAGTTCGCATGACTATTATAAGTACGCCCACTATCTGGCCTACGGATTCTGCGAGATGGGCTTTCAGCCTGGCGAACGAATCGTCACTATTAGTGGGAATTGCCCCGAATGGAATTTCTGCGACATGGCTTTGTCCATGAGCGGCCTCATCCACGTACCTGTTTACCCTACGCTGAGTGCGGACAACTATCTTCACATTTTCAATCATAGCGGCGCACGCGCCATATTTGTGAATAACAAGTTACTGCTAAACCATATCATACCTGCCCTCGACAAAATGGAAAATCCGCCAGAAGTATTCACAATGGCTCCTGTCGAAGGCAGACGCAACATGATTGAAATACTAAAGGCCGGTATTGCCAACCGCGACAAACATATGCTGACCATCGAAAGCCGAAAAGAAAGCATCAAACCAGACGACTGGACTTCCCTTATATACACCAGCGGTACCACGGGAGCCCCCAAAGGCGTCATGCTCTCTCATCGCAATCTATGTTCTAACTTCCTGGCGCATTCCAAAGTCAATATAATGGATCCGAGCTACAAGGTTCTTAGCTTCCTGCCACTCAATCACGTCTTCGAACGGAGTATGAACTATCACTTTCAATACCTTGGTGTAAGTATCTACTACGCAGAGAGTCTCGGGACCATTCAGCAGAACGTTGTCGAAGTAGGAGCACGCGGATTCTGCGCAGTGCCACGAGTTCTCGAAATGATTTACGACAAACTCTATGCTGCTGGCAAAGACTTCCGAGGCATAAAAAAGAAAATATACACCCGAGCATTCAAGCACGGCGAACGCTATGACTATGGTTTTGTCAAAAAAGTATCGCTATGGTATCAAATCAAACAATACTTTTACGACCGTATGGTATATAGCAAGTGGAGAGAAAAATTTGGCGGCAATCATTTCGTTATCATTAGTGGCGGCAGCAGTATTCAGGCCCGACTCGTCCGACTTTTTGCCGCAGCCGGATTCAATATTTACGAGGGCTACGGCCTCAGCGAGACATCCCCCGTCATCGCCGTCAATAATCCCCACGATAACCTTGTACGCATCGGCACCGTAGGACCTATTCTATCGGGCACAGAATGCCTACTGGCTGACGATGGCGAAATACTCACTCGGGGCCCCCACGTTATGCTTGGCTACTACAAAGACCCAGAATACACTGCCCAAGTCATAGACAGCGACGGATGGTTCCATACAGGCGACGTCGGCGTATTTGTCGCGGGGAAATACCTCAAAATCACTGACCGTAAGAAAGACATCTTCAAGCTGTCAGCAGGTAAATACATTGCTCCACAGGTATTGGAAAACAAGCTTCGAGAGTCTGAATATATTGACCAAGTCATGGTCGTGGGCGAGAATGAGAAATTCGCAGCCGCACTCATTGCACCCAACTTCAACACCCTGCATTACTGGGCACTCAAACATAAACTGCACTATCGCGACAACAATGCACTCATCGAACTGCCAGAAGTGAAAAAGAAAATGCAGGAGATTGTAAACAAAATCAATCCCGAGTTTGCTGCCCACGAACAAATCAAGCAGTTCCGTCTCGTCGCAGAAGAGTGGACTGACAAAAACGGAATGCTCTCCCCCACCCTCAAAGTGAAACGTCCCGTAGTGATGGCAAAATACAAACCCCTTATCAACCAAATCTACGGCAAGGAAGAGGCCAATGGAAACAAGTTGTTCTCCGTATTCCGCCAAGTCGAATTGCCATCTATCAACCTCGGAAAGAAGAAATAACAACAAAAGCATTCTACCGATACTTTAAATCTCGAGGCAAACACTTCAACAAAACCATGTTGCAGGCGAATAAGCAATTCCATACACAATTCATCAACTAATAAAACTAATTCTGTCATGTGGTTTACAAATCTATTCATGCAGCCCAGTGTGGCACACAGCATTGTCTTGCTGTCCTTGGTCATTGCGACAGGTCTTGCCCTGTCGCGCATCAAGATTGGCGGAGTATCGCTGGGTGTCACGTGGGTTTTATTCGTAGGCATTTTCGCCAGTCATTTCGGACTCGTCCTCGATGCCACCACGTCACACTTTGTAAAGGAGTTCGGACTGATACTTTTTATCTACTCCATAGGTATGGAGGTCGGTCCGGGGTTCTTCTCTTCTTTCCGACAGGGTGGTCTTTCGCTCAACCTGCTTGCCACACTCCTCATCCTGCTGGGAAGCGGTATTGCCTATGCAATCCACCTCATCACAGGAGAGAGTCTCACCGCTATGATAGGTGTGCTTTATGGAGCCGTAACCAACACTCCTGGTCTCGGTGCCGCACAGCAGACCTATAGCGACATGATGGGTGGGGAATCGAATGCTATCTTTGCCCAAGGTTACGCCGTAGCCTACCCTCTTGGAGTTGTTGGCATTATACTTAGCATTGTATTACTACGCTCTATTTTTCGCATCAAACTTGAAGATGAGCAACACCTGCATACGCAGAATGCCCAAAAACACGAAGAAGAAGTTGAAGCCGCAACTATTGAGGTCAGCAACGATGCCGTGGATGGGAAGACCATCAGAGAACTTCTCAAAGTCAGTGGCAGAAAGGTCGTGGTAACAAGGGTCAAACACCACGAATCAGATAGTATCGAGATGGCGAATGCAAATACCATCTTGACATTGGGAGACCGCATTTATATGGTAGCCCATCCTGACGATATAAATGCCATAGCCATGCTACTGGGCCATCGTATTGAAGGCCAGGGGGCCCAGCAATGGAGCGATCAGTCGCATGGCGAATTAGTATCCACCCGCATCGTTGTAACCAACACGGGGCTACAGGGCAAAAGACTCAGAGACCTTAGCATTCGCCAATCCCTCAACGTTACCATAAGCCGTATCAAACGTGCCGGGATTGATCTCGTTGCCCAACCAGACCTCTATTTGCAATTAGGAGACCGTATCACTGTTGTTGGCAGCGCCTCTGATGTCAAAAAGGTCGAACAATTGGTGGGCAACGCCGTCCAGAGGCTTGATACACCACAGCTTTTTGCCACCTTTATCGGCATTGCTCTCGGCGTACTACTTGGCATGGTTCCCATCATGCTGCCAGGAATGCCGGTCCCCGTCAAACTCGGACTTGCTGGCGGCCCACTTATCGTCTCCATACTGCTTAGCCGCTTCGGGCCTCAAATGCACCTGGTTACCTACACGACAGCCTCAGTAAAACTGCTCCTCCGCGAGATGGGTATCTGCCTTTTCATGGCCGCCGTAGGCCTCGGTGCCGGACAGGGTTTTATCGAAACCGTCATGAACGGTGGTCTTTGGTGGGTTCTATATGGATTCCTCATCACCACCATTCCATGTCTATTGACTGGCATAATTGCCCGAATCTTCTTACACCATAGCTACTTCACCATCGCAGGTCTTATCAGTGGCGCCACCACTGACCCACCAGCCCTTGCGTACTCCAATAGCATCTGTGGCAATGATCAGGCCTCAGTGGCTTATGCGACTGTCTATCCCCTATCAATGTTTCTCCGCGTCATCATGGCACAAGTCCTTGTCCTCATGGCATTGTAACACCGAGACCTCGTCTGATTATACAATCATGATATGAAAAAAAGTGTCTGAAATTCATCAGACACTTTTTCTTTATGAACACCCAATCGCAATGCTGCCAAGTATTTTTCAGCGATTCAACGTATTCAAACAGTTCTATACTATTACAGGAAAGACACGAGACAACACTTGGGCAACTTTGACTCGCAGCCTTTGCAGAAAGTTTACTTCCTTAAGGATGCTAAATAGGCCTATATGTTTGCATTAATCATTATCCCATACCCATGAGCGTGGGAACAAGGCTACACCATGCCAGAAGCCAACTCATCATATATTTGCTCAAAAAGGATTCTGAGCCGATGCCTATCTCGAATCAAGTCACGCAACAGCATCAACTGCTCGGCATTTTGCGATTCAGGAATATAGAGTTTCAGATAGCCACCTTCGGCGTATTTCTCATCCAAATGTTCCAACATTCGCTGCCAATGTTCCTCCCTCTCCAACTGCGGATAATGAGAGACTCCATACTGCACCGTACGACGCACTATTAATTCAGGCTCGATATCTCGATCAGCTTCAGCCACAATACGTCCATAAATACTACGAGGCTCCCGTTTGGACGAAGCTCTATGATCCTCTGCCGCCTGTGCCATCAACTCGATCTGCTCGACAGAGAACCATTGTAGCAACTCCGTATCATTCCGCAACATCCTACCAGAAGCCAAATGATGGACCTCCCTGCCCTCAGTAAGCCCGATGTCATGGTACGCTGCGATACAAAACACCATGTCATATTCAACCTCATAGAATGAAGCCATTCGCAGACTCTCCTCAATAACCTTCTGTACATGGTCTCTCCTATGAGCTGCATCAAAAGCATCATAGCGAGGCAGAACCGCAGCCTCCACATAACGAACCAGTTCGGGAGTTACCCCGACATAGGTCTGCTCCAACTCCATTCAGCGGACCTCCTTCATTTTAACCAATTTATTGACGATAGTTGTCAAGGCCCCATCTCCCATCACATTGCAAGCTGCGCCAAAACTGTCCATAGCAATATAAAGCGAAATCATCAAAGCCTGCATGTCGGGAGTAAAACCCAATACAGAGGCCAATACCGGCAGTGCAGCCATGATTGCACCCCCAGGCACTCCTGGGGCTGCCACCAGCGTGATTGCCAACAGACAAATCAGTCCAAAAAACATTAGAAAAGAATACGGCTGGCCCAACATAATCATCAGAGCCAGAGAACACGCCACAATCTTGAGGCATGACCCCGACAGATGAATATTGGCACACAGCGGAATGACAAAATCTACCACATTCTCATCCGCCCCTGTCCGTTTTGCCTGCCTAAGTGTCACTGGAATTGTAGCTGCCGATGATGAGGATGCCAAAGCAGTCAAGTAGGCTGGCAGCATCGTGAGTATCAACTTGAACGGATTACGGTGAGCAACGATGCCCGCTATAAGATATAGGAGTACCAACCATAATACATGCAGCGCAAAGATGACTAAGATGACATAAAGAAACGTTTGCAGGATACCGCCAACTTCTCCGGAAGCCGACATATGCAAAAATATGCCGAAAATATAGAGAGGTAGCAATGGAACAACCACCCGTTCAATCACTAACATAATGATAGAGCGAAGCTCGACAATGCCTTGCTTTATCAATCCCGCATGAGTCTTAATAATTCCCAACCCAAGCATAAAGGCAAGTGCCAAAGCAGAAAGCACATCTAATGCCGGAGGCAACTTAATACTGAAATAACTATAGAACACATTGTCCTGAGCAGCAGTCAAACTCGCCGAAGAGAGCCCTATCCATTTGGGGAACAACCATGATCCCGTTCCATAAGACAACAGACCAGCAACCACCGTGCTAAGATAGGCCAATCCAAGTGTGATCAAAAGCATCCACCCTGCATGGCTTTGCGTCTCTGCAATAGCGGCACTGACAAGTGCCAAAATAATCAACGGGACACAGAAATTAATCAACTGTCCAAAGAAATCATTAAACGTAACAAAGATGCGCACAATCCATACCGGAGTAACTACACCCAGCACTATGCCCAGCGCAATAGCAATCAGTACCCGCCATATCAACGAAAGATGTATCTTCTTCATCATTAATTTATAGTATTTCTATTCATTTACTAATCATACTTGTTTGCCCCAATATCAGACGAGCAATTGAAATCATCATCTTGTTCAATTTCGTACTATATGGGATAGGAAGACAGCCGTATGCACTTGGACTCTGATACCCCAAAAGAAGCATCCCTACCATTTCTACTTTATACCCAAATAGAGAAGGTATTGATTCTTCTCTGGCTGCATAATGAGTTCGTATGCCATACAGGATGCAAAGGTACTTCTTTTTTAAGAAATCATACCTTCCTCCGGCCGGGCAGGTGCTGCATTATCTCAAAGAGAGAGATGATTCCAAGGACGATGGCTACAGCCACTTTGAGCGCGGTAAATCCGGTTGCAAGCGCAGCCGTATGCTGAGAGGATACGATAAAATAAGATGTCCAAAAGATCCCTGCACCAGGAATCAAGGGGAAGATACCGCAAATAAGGAATACCGTAACAGGACAACGCCTCCAAATGGCCGAATAGTGTGCCGCAAACGCAACCAACAAGGTTGCAAAGAAGGTCGCTTCGGCTGGAGAAAAAGAGAAATACCGATTCAAAACCATGTATAGCATCCACCCTATCATACCACACAAACCGCAACTGAGAGCATAACGATGAGGGACTCCAAAAAGGATAGCGAATGCAACCGTACCCAAAAAGGCCGCCATAGTTTGTATGCCAAAAGGGGATGTTCCAGGGCTAATCGACATACCACTGAGTTGGAGCATTGATCCGCTAATATGACTATCTATCAGAAAGACCAGGCATACACCCAGGGCGATACAGAAAAAGACCAGCAATGCATCCAGCAACCGTGTGGTACCTGCTATATAATCTTCATTGGCCAGATCACGTACGCCATTGGTAAATGGTACACCCGGAATAAGAGGGATGATTGCCCCGATAATCATATTTCCAAGGCTGCACCCCAGTCCCATGCGATGAAAGAACATACAAAGCAGCGTAACCAATGCCCCGCCACATATATTGCCCATCAATTTAGACATATAGGGCGCACTGACAAAACAGACAAAAACATACAACAAGGCTCCTGCAACAAACGAAGCGACACAATCCATCCATCCGCCACCAAAAATGATACAGAAAGCAGCACTACCTAATCCAGATGCAGCAATCTGCTCTATGGCAGGCATGGGTGGCATGCTTCGGATATCTGCCAGTCGATGAGCGACTTCGTCAAGCGTGTATTGACCTGCCTCAATGTCTCGTGACAATTGGTTCACAGCCACTACACGGCTCAACTGCGCACCCTTAAACGGAATAAACCTAACCTGAGCATAGCCCCGTGCCGTAGCAAAAATGCCATTACTCAACACAAAGAAACTACTATCATCGACACCGAAATGGGCTGCAATGCGTGCTGTGGTTTCCTCAACGCGAGCAATCTCTGCCCCATTTTCCAGCAGAATATTACCCGCTTCATAGGCCACGTCAAGCACTTGTTTGATTTCTGTTTCCGTCATCTCTCAGTATAATATTCACAAAGTCGCAAAACTCAAAGGACTGCTGTCGGGTAGACAATACCTATTCCATTCGCACATTACTATTTCGTGCAAAATTACAAAAAAAGAGAAAGAACCATTCTCAAACAGAAAAAATATGTCACTCTGTTCCACGTCACTATGAACCACACCCTTTCATGAGCAAAATGCATCAAAGGGTTACAGACATAAAGAAAGGGAGACATATCAATGTATATCTCCCCATTCCCTTTCTTCGCCTCTCAGCGAAGAGCATTATTAACCATAAAAAACCATTTCTTTACATAAGAAGGAACATGATACTTCGACCGATTTCTTTCTGATTTCTGAATGCAAAAGTACAGTGTTTTGATTCCATGGAATGTAACTAAAATTTGTGATTTTTAACCATTCTTATCACTAATTATAGTGAACACCCCATCACGGCCAAGACATAAAATCATTGTAGCAGAATAACTAAAATTATAATGTTCAGCTAATTACAAAACAAATTTCTCATATTGAAAATGCAATAGATTTGCGATATGAAATTAATGCCACACTGTCGCAGACTTATCCAATCAAAAAACTTGACAATGAATACCGTTAAATCATGTGGAATAAAAATCATATCTTTGCAACTAATTTAATTTTGACAAAAAACAAAACATTATGAAGATTGCAGTTGCCGGCACAGGCTATGTCGGACTATCTATTGCCACCCTACTTGCCCAACACCATAGCGTCACAGCCGTTGACATTGTTCCTGAGCGTGTAGACAAAGTCAACCGCCGACAGTCTCCCATACAAGATGAATATATTGAGCGTTTTTTTGCTGAGGACCTTGCATTACAGGCTCAAACAAAATTAGACAATTCCATCTTGCAAAAACCGCTGGACCTTCACGCTACCCTTGATTCTGAAAAAGGCTATAAAGATGCGGATTTTGTCGTCATAGCCGCACCTACCAACTACGACAGCATGAAAAACTTTTTCGACACATCTGCCGTGGAAGACGTAATCGAAAAAGTCATGAGTTGCAATCCCAATGCAATAATGGTTATTAAAAGCACCATTCCTGTTGGCTATACTGAGTCCATACGTGCTAAAATGGGTTCTGAAAACATTATTTTTGCACCAGAGTTCCTGCGTGAATCCAAAGCACTATACGACAACCTCTATCCCAGCCGAATTATCGTTGGATACCCATTGGGCGACCGTCGGCTTGAAGCCAAAGCCCGGCAGTTTGCCGACATTATAGAAGAAGGCGCACTACAAAAAGATACCCCGAAACTACTGATGGGGTGCACCGAGGCAGAAGCCGTCAAACTATTTGCAAATACATATCTGGCACTGCGTGTCAGCTACTTCAATGAGTTGGACACCTATGCAGAACTAAAAGGGCTAAACACACAACAAATTATTGAAGGCGTTTGCCTGGACCCACGTATCGGGACCCACTATAACAACCCCAGCTTCGGATACGGAGGCTACTGCCTGCCCAAAGACACCAAACAGTTGTTGGCAAACTACGCAGACGTGCCAGAGGAACTGGTGCGAGCCATTGTGGAGAGCAACCGGACAAGAAAAGACTTTATAGCACAGCAAGTACTGAAAAAAGCCGGCTATTATAATGCATTTAACCGAGGTGATTACGATGCTTCGGAAGAACACGAGTGCGTGATTGGTGTTTACCGGCTGACCATGAAAAGTAACAGCGACAATTTCCGCCAAAGCAGCATTCAAGGCGTGATGAAACGAATCAAAGCCAAAGGTGCCCGTGTCATTATCTATGAGCCTACGTTGGAAGATGGAAGCACGTTCTTCGGCAGCCGGGTAGTAAACAACATCGATACATTCAAACAGCAAAGTCAAGCAATCATTGCCAACCGCTATGACTCTATTCTGGACGACGTGGTCCAGAAAGTGTACACACGAGACATATTTAAAAGAGACTAATCCAACGACATTCAGCCCCTGCCCATAAAGAATCGGGCAGGCATAAGTGGCATACTCATATTACTATGATGAAGACTCTTTTTCAAGGACTTCCCTGGTACGATGGTTTATTATATACCGCCATGATAATGATGGCGGCATCCACTCCAATACACTGGCGATTGGGGCTTCTCTCATTGCTGCTGCTCATTGTAGCCGCCATCACTAAAAATGTGGCAACACGACATCTGGGAAATCCAGCACTGGACAAATGGAGTACGACGGCTTTGGCTTTCATGCTACTTTACTGGCTTATCTATGCCATCAGTGCCCTGAGAAGCGAAAACAGCACACTGGCATGGAGCATTGTCTCGCTCATGCTACCCTTTGTGGCGTTTCCGCTAATATTCATGCTATGCGACCTACAATTTTTAAACGATAAACGAATCCGATTTTTATTCTTTTCACTAACGACGATACTGATTGTGCGATTCATAATACAGTTTATCCTCTATCTTGTCAAAACATCTGACGGCATTTGCCTTGAAGCATTAGCGCACATGAATTTCGATTATATACACCACAACTATCTGTCCCTTTATAACCTCACAGCGATAGCATTTCTATATACAGAGGTTACACGACAGCGTTCACATAGAATCTTCCAGCTACCTATATGGACATTGATACTTGCCATTCTAATACTCAGTGCATATATTTTATTTTCTGCATCACGCTCAGGAATGATGATTTGGCTTGTTGTTGCCGCCATGTGTATCTGCCACATCTCTTTTGTGAAGCGTAATTGGATTGGCTCCATTGCCTCCGCCCTTATCGTCACAATGTTTATTGTATGCTCTTACCAGATGGAGCCAGGACTATACAATCGTTTTCTGCATACCTTGAACGAAATGCACGAAGGAAGAATCGGAGACATTCGACAAGAGATGTTCCCTTGTGCCATCGAGGTTGCAAAACAAAAACCAATCACTGGCCATGGCTGCGGAGACTACTGGGAGCCGCTATACCAGAGCTATTTGAATCACGGCGTTAACAAAGCCTTCAAGGCTCGCTACAGTTCTCACAACCAGTATCTCGAAACATGGATGGCCACAGGATATATCGGCCTAACCATACAGCTATTCATGATGCTTGCTCCATTAATTCTGGCATTCAAAAAAAGAAAAGGGCAGCTGATAACCACCTTATTTATAGTTATCATTGGCGGCTGTATCTATTTTGAATCCACTTTTGGTCGGCAAATGGGATTATTGTTTTTCTGCTGGTGGAACTGCGTCCTCATACTTTACACGCAAACAAAACGGTTTTCTAATACAGCCAAACCACAATTGCAGAAATCATTTAAGCATTCCTATCGTCAAGATAAAACCGATGCATAGGAATGCTCGCATCCGTCATGAAAAATTTCGGCATCATAGGCGTTGGAGGCTACATCGCCCCACGGCATCTCAAAGCCATCAAGGAAACTGGCAATAACCTAATTGTGGCTTTAGATAAAAACGATTCTGTCGGCATCCTTGACAGTTATTTTCCCCATTGTGCATTCTACACCGAATACGAACGATTTGATCGCTATATAGAGAAGATAAAAGCATCCACAGAAAGATTGGATTACCTATCCGTATGTACGCCAAACTATCTGCACGATGCACATATCCGTGTTGGGCTCAGGGCTGGAGTTGATGTCATCTGCGAAAAACCATTGGTTCTTAACCCATGGAATATTGATGTCTTGGAAAGAATGGAACGGGAGACAGGACATCACATCAACAACATTCTGCAACTACGGCTCCATCCCGCAATTAAAGCATGGAAGCAGACAATAGACAATGGTCCAAAAGATAAGGTGTATGACATAGACCTAACCTATATCACATCACGCGGACCATGGTACTATGCCTCATGGAAGGGCGATAGCGCAAAAAGCGGAGGTATAGCAACCAATATCGGAGTACACTTCTACGATATGCTATCATGGATATTTGGTTCAGTACAGGAAAATACCGTACACTTACATGAACATGACCGCGCCGCTGGATTTCTTCGTTTTGAAAAAGCGCGAGTACGCTATTTTCTAAGTATAAATGCCGAAACATTACCCTTCGAAGCCATACAGCAAGGAAAACGAACGTATAGAAAGATTGAAATGGAAGGACAGGAGATTGAATTTAGCGATGGTTTCACGGACCTACATACCGAGAGTTATCGACAGATACTCTCTGGACATGGGTTTCGACTTGATGACGTCCGTCCATGCATCCATATCGTCAGCCAAATACGCACACAAAAACCTATCGGACTAAAAGGCGACTATCACCCACTATGTCATCTACCGCTAAGTAGACATCCTTTCAATCATTAAGTCTGTAACAATTATATAGCCATCCGCCACGGACAACATGGAATTTCGAGATTTAAAAAGACAGTATCAAAAACTCAAGCCTGCCATAGACCAAGCCATACTCTCCACATTGGCATCAGGAAACTATATTATGGGCGAATCAGTAAAAAATCTCGAAAACACATTGGCACAATACGTAGGGGTGAAACATTGCCTCACTTGCAGCAATGGGACCGATGCCCTGACACTGGCACTAAAAGCCTGGAATATTGGGGAAGGTGATGCGGTCTTTGTTCCTGATTTCACATTTTTTGCCACAGCAGAAAGTGTGGCGAGAGAAGGTGCTACACCAGTGTTTGTTGATGTCTGTCCAGACTCGTACAACATAAACCCCAATAGCCTGAACAAAGCCATTAAAGCAATTCGAGAAGAAGGCAGGCTGCAACCTAAAGCTATTGTGGCTGTTGACCTTTTCGGTTTGCCGGCAGACTATCTGGCCCTACGACAGCTATCTCAAATATACCAACTACCTATTCTTGAAGATGCTGCTCAAGGATTTGGCGGACGAATTGGAAACAAACAAGCATGCTCTTTTGGAGATATTGCTATTACATCATTTTTCCCAGCCAAACCATTGGGGTGCTACGGCGATGGAGGAGCATTATTCACCAATTGTGAGAAATGGGCAAATGACATTGACTCCTACCGCCAACACGGCAAAGGGAAAGACAAGTATGACAACATCCGTATTGGGCTAAACTCACGTCTTGATACAATACAGGCATCCATACTGCAAGTCAAGTTAAATGCCTTTCAAGAACACGAATTGGAATCCATTCAGAAAGCAGCAAAACAATACCATCAACTGCTATCAGACCTCAAAGATATGGTATCTTTACCAATTTCACCAACAGGATATTATAGCAGCTGGGCTCAATACACCATTCAGTTATCTTCCGAAGAACTACGAACAAAGGTATATCAATACTTACGAGAACAGGACATTCCCTGTATGGTATACTACCCTAAAACCATGAGTCAGCAAAAAGCATTTGCCCAAAACAGACAATATGTAGAGACCCCTATAGCCCAAAGTTTGTGCAAGACCGTATTGTCAATTCCCATCCATCCATATATTACCATTGATGAGATAGAACAAGTATCCAAAGCCATTCACAAAGTAATATTACATTAGCAGCGTAGATAGAACAACTAATCAGCCTATGAAAGGATGATTTACGTCTTTAACTCATCATCCTCAACACATCTACTGGCTAATAGATTTTGGGAGAGAGAAGGGCGACACTAAACACATCATTCCAGAATGTGTAACATTAGTCGTAGCAGTCCAGCCCTTACAACATCGGAATTGGCTGGACTAAATATACTTCCAGCCCCTTGATCCCCAAAAATATTATATTAATTTAACTCACCAACAAAAAAAAGAGTTAAACACCCCCTATCCCCCTCCTACCGAGTGACGATTTCCAAGTCATTTTCAGACACAATACTGCTTGTATCTAAAACGAGAAAAGGGGAAAGGGTTTATAGTATATAGTTTTTGGAGGGGGACCTATCCTCTTCTCATAAAAGTATAGCCCTTAATCAGACCCATGCTTGAATTACCAATGAAACTAAGGATCTGTTTGCCCTCGTCAGTATGTCCATAATGTTCCTTGATAAGTTCAACCGCATTACCAACATTAAGCCCCTTCAAGAACAACATTCGATAGATATCCTTGATAACATTAATTTTCTCCATTGTAAAACCACGGCGTTGCAAGCCCAACGTGTTAATACCTGCATAAGAGGCTGGATAGCGGGCAGCCTTAACAAAGGGAGGGATGTCTTTGTCCACCAAAGAACCTCCTTGTGTAATAACATGGGATCCGATATGAACAAATTGGTGACAAGCCGTCAATCCTCCCAACACGACATAATCACCCAACACGATATGCCCAGCTAACGTAGAATTATTAGCCAATACACAGTTGTCTCCAACAACGCAATCGTGAGCTATATGCACATAAGCCATCAGCAAGTTATTGTTACCAATAACTGTTTTACCCGACGCTGAAGTTCCACGACTAATCGTACAACATTCACGAATCACATTATTATCACCAATCTCGACCGTTGTATATTCACCATTAAACTTTAAATCCTGAGGGACGGCCGCAATTACAGCACCCGGAAATATCTTACAGTTTTTACCAATTCTGGCGCCCGGGAATATTGTGACATTAGGGCCAATCCAAGTATTATCGCCAATAACAACATCCTCACAGATGGTGGTAAAATTGGATATGACAACATTTTTACCTATTTTGGCATCGGGATGGAGGTCGTAAATTTGTTGCATAAGAGTCTATTTTATATTCATATTATATTCCATCAGATACTTGGCAAACGCCGTGTTTGCCCTGTGTCCTGGCTTAAAAATCTTAAAATGACCTATTGGGGGAAATCCCACCATACGAATATCACCCACAAAATCCAACAGTTTATGTCGAGCCGGCTCGTTTGGGAAATAGCGGTCGGTAGTGTTTAGCAACCCATCATGCACACGAAAACTGGACACATCCTTATGAAAAATTTTGCCCAAGCGACGCAGCTGACGAGGACTCAAATCCTTAGAAACAAATACCAAAGCATTGTCAAGGCTGCCTCCCTTGATTAGATTTAGGTGTAGTAGAGGTTCTATCTCATGTAAGAAAACAAATGTCCGACAAGGAGCTATTTCTGCTGCATACTCGCTAAAATCATTCATGACAGCCTCCTGTCGGCCTATCACACTATCATTAAAGTCAATAATGCAATCCACTGAGAACTTATCGGAAGGCTCAACATCAAAGACAGACCCTGTCGAAGGATGCTCAAAATGAATAGGTTCTGAAATCTTCATCACACGACGGGGCTGTTCTTGCTCCTCTATGCCGACTCGCTGCAATTGCTCAAGCCACGGACGTGCCGAACCATCAATAATAGGTACCTCACCACCATCCAATTCAATCAGGACATTATCAATCTGCATACCATGTAGAGCAGACATTAAGTGTTCGATGGTTGCCACTGACTGTAGGCCCGTCTTAAGCGTAGTGCCCCGAGAGGTTTCACCAACCCTATCGGCTGTGGCGGGCTGAGTAATGACAAATAGCCTATCGGTACGACGAAACATTATGCCGGAATTGACCGGGGCCGGCTGTACGTGTACTGTAACCATACGACCAGTATGGAGACCATGACCTGAGATTCGAAAGGCTTTTTTTATAGTGGTTTGGTTCATAGATGTCTTTGAATTAACGAGCCTCATGAAAAACAAACCTTTCCATGCGGTATAACACGGCCTGGCAATTCTCATATCCCGTAGTACGGTCTTTCTGGCGAAAGGAGAGTGGGAAAATCATACCTTTGACGGGCCCATAGGATGGATGCCGCCAAAAGGTTGTTCCATAGCGATGTAGCCCCGTGGCAAAATAAAGCACAATGTCGTTACCCATATATGCGTATTGCTCTGTTGGCTCTGTCTTGTAACGTGCGCGGAACTGTTCCAAAAAGCTCAGATGATCAGGATTGCTGTAATCCCAACCATTATAAAATGTATGGTAATTCAGTTGCTGCAACTGGATATAATCGATATCACTAAATTGCTGAGTCCAATCGTCCAATGTCACCAATACTGGCAGATGGGACTTGTCTGAAGCTAATTTGTTTAACAATAGTCCTGCATAAATGCGATTCTTCGTCTGATCCTGGTTGTAAAGACTAACCACAATTGTTTGAGCATTCTTCGATAGAATGGATTGCAACTTGTCGTGAGCCACCCAACTCAACACAGAATAAGATATGTCATTGCGCTCTGACAGCAATTGCGTGGCTGTCTGCATAAGGGCTTTATCACCTGCACCACCATGATGTACAAGCAGAAAATGAGCATTAGGATATGTCCTATGCATACGGTCAAATATCACAGACAGTTTGGATTCTTCTGATGGGAAGCACTTAAATAGATAAGGATTGTTGCGGACAATCTCACTGCGTGGAGCAACGGGATTGACAATCATCAGATGATTCTTTTTAGCCAATTCGGCAGCTTTGGCGAAAGGCTGACGTGTAAGTAGCGCAATGAGGATGTCGGACTGTGCAACATTATGGGAAGCGAATAATCGCTCCACAGTTTCCGGCTTATTATCGGGTACATCTACCACATTAAGAGTCACACTCACACCCTGTTCCTCCAACATGGCAAGCCCCATCTGGAGTCCTTCGTAGAACTGAATAAACTCTAACGAACGATAGGAGATCTTACCACGCTGTTCCACGTCAAACTTGGTTGTCGAGATATCCGACATCTGCTCCAGATTTAGAGGCATCATCAGTGATATGATGATTCTATCACCCTGCACAAGCGGCTTTATCACAGCAGTGTCATCAGGATTAGATGGAGTTACTGGAGGAGGCGGTACCTCTTGAGACTTGACAACGATGACTTTAGAATCAACATTCTTTTTCTCTTCCTTTTTGGCCGCTGGACTTTTACCATCAGGAATTGCTATTAGGTTTGACTGATTGGGTTGCGCATAAACGGTACGCAATTTGCATGGCAGCCACACCGTATCACCGATGCTGAGGAAATTAACGTCCTTTTTCACATAAGCATCTTTCTCCTTCATGCCATAAGCCCGCGTAATGCCATAGACCGTTTGGCCTCTCTCGACAACATGAACAAAATAGCACTGCCCATGAATCGTCTGCGTCTGGTTGGAAAGAGAAATGGGTACTGCGCCTGGCATCTGCGCCAGAACTTGTCCACGAAAACTTACAAGAAAAAGAATTGCAACGAGAAAAAGTAGTTTTTTCATAATGAGCCAGGGCTTTATAGAACTACTCCCATTCAATCGTTGCCGGTGGTTTGGAACTAATGTCGTAAACCACACGGTTCACACCTTTCACTCTATTTATGATTTCGTTAGACACATGTGCAAGAAATTCATACGGCAAGTGACACCAGTCCGCTGTCATACCATCCACACTCTCCACTGCCCGAAGGGCAACCACACGTTCATAGGTACGCTCATCGCCCATTACACCGACCGATTGTATGGGAAGCAACACAGCACCAGCCTGCCACACCTTGTCATAGAGATTATTTTCACGCAATCCACGAATGAAAATATCGTCCACTTCCTGAAGTATATGAACTTTTTCGGGAGTGACATCTCCTAAAATGCGAATAGCAAGTCCCGGGCCCGGGAAGGGATGGCGACCAATCAACTCGTCCTTTATCCCCAGGCTACGTCCGACATGACGCACCTCATCCTTGAACAGACTACGTAAAGGTTCCACAAGTTTGAGTTTCATATAATCGGGAAGGCCTCCGACATTGTGGTGAGACTTGATAGTCTGAGAAGGACCTTTCACAGAACTGGACTCGATGACATCTGGGTATATCGTACCCTGAGCCAACCACTTAGCATCATTGAACTTTTTCGACTCTGCATCGAATACATCAATGAACGTCTTGCCAATAGCCTTACGTTTTTTCTCCGGGTCGCTAACACCGGACAAAACAGCATAGAATCGCTCCTTGGCATCAACTCCGACCACATTTAGCCCCATACCCTTATAGGATGCAAGGACACCCTCAAACTCGTTTTTCCGCAGGAGGCCATTGTCAACAAAAATACACTGTAAATTATGTCCGATAGCCTTGTTGAGCAAAACTGCCGCCACAGTGGAATCGACTCCACCACTCAACCCGAGTATTACCTTGTCATCTCCTATCTGATGACGAAGTTGCGAAACCGTTGTATCAATAAATGAATCCGGAGTCCAACTCTGCTCACAATGACAGATGCCTACCACGAAATTTTTCAAAAGCGTTAGACCATCGACGGAATGATGTACTTCCGGATGGAACTGAATGGCATAGGTTTGTTCTCCTTCAATCTGATAGCCAGCGTACTTCACATTGTCCGTAGAACAAATACTGCGGTAACCCTCCGGCACGCTCTCAATAGTGTCGCCATGGCTCATCCAAACCTGACTACCAGCAGAGATACCCTTCAACAACGGGCTTTCGGTATCCACGTACTGGAGATTAGCGCGTCCATACTCACGGATTCTGGACTGCTGAACCGTTCCACCAAAAGCCTTAACCAAATATTGGGCTCCATAACATACTGCCAGTAGAGGCAGCCGTCCTTTAATATTAGTCATGTCGGGAACAGGAGCATCCACACTGTTACAGCTATAGGGACTTCCTGAAAAAATCACACCCTTGACATCGTGACCAAGGGTTGGAATCTTGTTAAATGGATGGATTTCACAATAGACATTCAGCTCGCGCACTTTGCGTGCAATCAACTGAGTGTATTGAGAACCAAAGTCTAAAACAATAATAGTATCCATGCAATTTTGCAATATTAAAAAGCAAAATTACATTTTTTTTTGCAAATGGGCAAATTCACGCTAACAAGCTCAAACAAAGCAACTACAAAGGCAAATGAACCACTTTCTTGGTTTGGAAAAAGGGTTCCTCAAAGAAATCAGAAATTTCGTAAACACGGGCCTTCTTGAAGGGAAGTAATTCCTCCGACAGGTCCCCGCCCTTTAAATATAGTATGCCATTGCGCAGCGCATGATACTGTGTATGAGAGATTTTATGACGAACCCAAGGAACGAACTGGCGTAGGTCGGTGACAGCACGAGAGACTACAAAATCATAATCTCCTCGGACTTGCTCGGCACGAATCTGCTCGGCACGGACATTGGTTAACCCCAATTCATCCGAGACAGATTGAACCACCTTGATTTTCTTACCAATGGAGTCTACCAGGTAAAAATGGGTTTCGGGAAACAAAATGGCTAACGGGACACCTGGGAATCCACCACCTGTACCCACATCCAGAATATCAGCCATAGGCTTGAACTTCATCACCTTGGAGATAGACAATGAATGAAGTATATGATGGATGACAAACTCATCCATATCCTTACGGGAAATGACATTAATCTTGGAATTCCAATCCCGATATAATGCAGGCAGAGCGGCAAACTGCTGTTTTTGTCGCTCTGTCAACTCTGGAAAATAGCGGAAAACACGCTCCATATCTGCGCAAATTTTACAGATAGGCTATCAGATGTTTGCTCTTAGACGAATTCTTAAGGCGTTTGATGCCCTTCTCCTTAATCTGGCGAACACGTTCACGAGTCAGTCCGAATTTATCGGCAATCTCATCGAGTGACAAGGGATGCGAAATGCCAATACCAAAATACATCTTGATAACCTCTCTCTCATACTCCGTGAGTGTAGAGAGAGAGCGTTCAATTTCTAAAGACAAGGACTCCTTCATCAAAGAGTCATCCGTATCAGGGGTATCTTCATTGGGCAGGACATCAATATAATTAGCATCCTCGTCGGAAGCCAATGGCGCATCAAGTGAGATATGACGTCCCGAAATACCCAAAATGCTCTTAATCCTGTCCTCTGGGATGTCCATTCGGTCTGCCAGTTCCTGGGTTGAGGGAGGGCGCTCCAACACCTGCTCCATCTGAGCAATCTCCTTCTTCAGTTTGTTCAAAGCCCCCAGCTGGTTGGATGGCAATCGCACAATACGGGAATTTTCTGCGATGGCCTGCAGGATTGCCTGACGAATCCACCACACGGCGTAAGAGATGAATTTGAATCCGCGGGTTTCATCAAAACGACGTGCCGCCTTAATAAGCCCCACATTACCCTCATTGATTAAATCGGAAAGACTAAGACCTTGATTTTGATACTGTTTTGCCACTGATACCACAAATCGAAGATTGGCCTTAGTGAGCCTATCAAGAGCATCTTGATCACCTTCTTTAATACGTTGAGCAAGCTTTACTTCCTCTTCGGGTGTCAGTAATTCCTCACTACAGATATCCTGAAGATACTGGTCTATAGACTTTTCGTTACGCTTGGTAATAGAATGAGTAATTTTTAACTGTCTCATAGGGTACGATTGGTAAGACTGCTTAATTGTTTTCATTAACGGCAAAAAGTCAAAAAAGTTACGTCAAAAATATTTTTTTATGTTTATTTCGTACCTTTGCACATATATTTTGAATAAAACAGAGTCATTAAGCCTCTGAAATCAAAAAGATTAATCAGGACAAAATTCCCAATCAAATCCTGAGAGAAAATATTCGAGAAATCAGATTTTGAATTAATTATGTTTGAGAATTTAAGCAGTCGCATCGAGAAAGCCCTCCACACACTGAGGGGCAAAGGGTCCATTACGGACATCAATGTGGCCGAAACGGTCAAAGAGATACGTAAATCTCTGATTGACGCAGACGTAAGTTATCCTATAGCTAAAGCATTCACTGACCGAGTGAAGAATGAGGCCATGGGGCGTAATGTTATACAGAGCATTGAGCCTGGACAACTGATGGTGAAAATAGTGCATGAAGAACTCACAAAGCTCATGGGAAACGAGGTGGTGGAAATCAACATCAAGGGGTCTCCCGCCGTAATTCTCATTGCAGGTTTGCAAGGTTCTGGAAAAACCACTTTTTCAGCCAAACTGGCCTATTACTTGAAAAATAAAAAGGGGCGTAATGTAATGTTAGTAGCTGGTGACGTTTACCGCCCTGCGGCCATCAGCCAGTTGCAGACCCTTGGCGAACAAATCGGTGTGCCTGTATATACAGAAGCAGGTAATCAGAATCCTATAGAAATAGCACAGAATGCGATTCATGAAGCCAAGGCTAAGAATGTGAATGTCGTCATCATCGATACGGCAGGTCGCCTTGCGGTGGACGAGGAGATGATGAACGAAATAGCCCAACTTAAGACAACAATTCAGCCTCAAGAGACACTCTTTGTGGTTGACTCCATGACTGGACAAGATGCCGTCAATACTGCAAAAGCGTTTAATGAGCGAATAGACTATGACGGTGTCGTCCTCACAAAACTGGATGGCGACACCCGTGGAGGAGCCGCGCTCACGATACGATATACAGTCGAGAAACCCATCAAGTTTGTCGGCGTGGGTGAAAAGATGGACGCTCTGGATCTTTTCCACCCCGACCGAATGGCAGGACGCATACTCGGCATGGGTGATGTTGTCTCGCTCGTAGAACGTGCACAGGAGCAATATGATGAAGAGGAAGCCCGTAAAATTCAGAAAAAAATCATCAAAAATGAATACAACTTTGATGATTTTTTGAGTCAGCTGGCCCAACTCAAAAAAATGGGAAGCATGAAAGACTTACTGGGAATGATTCCTGGGATGGGGAAACTGACAAAAGATATTGAAATCGGAGACGATGCCTTTGTGCCCATCGAGGCTATGATAGGGTCCATGACCCCCTATGAGAGACAGCATCCAAACTGCATAAACGCCAGTCGGAAACAAAGGATTGCGTCAGGAAGCGGACGAAGCATTCAAGAGTTAAATCGTTTTCTCAAGCAATTTGAAGAAACCCGAAAAATGATGAAAACAGTGTCCACGCACGGAGCCAAACTGCCCAAACTTCCTCGACGTCATCGATAGGAGGATTTACATGTCACGATGTATGCAGAAAAAACAATCACTTCAAAATAATAAATAGTTATGTTTCAATTATTAGATGGCAAAGCCATTTCCCTACAAATAAAAGACGAGATAGCCAACGAGGTTCGAGGCTACACAACGAAAGGGATGCGCCCCCCCCATTTAGCAGCAATATTGGTAGGCGAGGATGGCGCCAGCAAGACCTATGTGGCAAATAAGGAAAAATCCGCCCACGAGGTGGGATTCATATCCTCGGTATATCGCTACTCAGAAAACACTTCTGAAGATGAGCTTCTAAAAGTGATAGACTTTCTGAATAAAGATGAAGAAACAGACGGATTCATCGTACAACTGCCACTACCCAAACATATCAGCGAGCAGAATATCACCAATGCCATCTCACCCGAGAAAGATGTGGATGGATTCACTGCCATTAATACCGGACGGTTTGTTATTGGCGATGAGAGAGCTTTCCTGCCTGCGACTCCCATGGGAATCGTAAACCTATTACAGCGATATAATATTGAAACGCAGGGGAAACACTGCGTGGTTGTAGGTCGCAGCAACATAGTGGGAACGCCCGCTGCAGTACTCATGTCACGGAACAATGCGCATGCCAACTGCACCGTAACACTCTGCCATAGCCGCACTCAGAATTTGGCAGATATCACACGGCAGGCCGACATACTGATTGTTGCTATCGGCAAACCAGAATTTATTACAGCAGATATGGTAAAACCAGGTGCCGTAGTGATTGACGTAGGCATCCACCGCATCCCTGATGAGACCAAAAAAACAGGCTATCATTTATGTGGAGATGTGAAACATAGCGAAGTAGATGAAAAATGCAGTTATGTGACTCCCGTGCCTGGCGGTGTTGGTCCTCTAACCATTGTATCCTTACTGCAAAACACGCTAAAGGCTTATAAACTCCGCAATAACATATAATCCTTAGGGCGTTTCAGAGATTTAATAAATAGATTTGTACAAAAGAAGCCCGCTGAATATCAGCGGGCTTCTTTTGTACAATCACAGGTATTTTCTATCACTTCACATTAGACTCTAATGCCTCGCGTACCATCTTCTTGATTTCAAGTGTTCGGGTCTTGATGGCATCCGTTTTTTCGGGATTATATAGGTCATTATAAATCACCTTGCCTAAGCCAATTTGAGGTTTATTAAGGCTACCCTTGACATCAATAGCAAGTCGTAAAGGCAAGGGGCTTCTCAATAGTTCGAGGTGATAGTTGCAGGCATTGTCCAACGAATGAATACCCGACACACAGACTTGGTATTTGTCTATCGATAAGAGGAACGGATAGACGTCAATTCTATCTCGGAACAGAGTCGCCTCGACATCCAAACTGTCTATTTTATTCTCGGTTTTTTTGTTGAACATAAGGTATTTGGCCATTGTATTAAATGTCTCTCCTGGTAGGACGACAAGATCCTTGCCGCTGATGGCCGTAGAGCCCAGTAACGTGCTAACCTTGGGCTGGTATTTGGCATCAAGATATGTTTCTATGGCCAAATGGAAATCACCTTGACCATCAAATGAGGCCAGCATAGGGAATAGGGTATCTACGAAAGGTACCATATCAATCAGCTCATCAATCTGGATGTCAAGCAAATGGAAGTCGACGCCCAGGTACAAATGATTGGGGCGCGGAGACTTATAAATACCTGTTAACTGCATACGTGCTGCCCGACAGGCAAATCCGACCTGATCTAAAACGACTTTGCCATCACGAACACTGACACTACCTGACAAATTTGACAAGTCATTGCCGAGGGCAATACAACGTTTGATATTTGTATTGAAATCAATATTAACATCCCGAGGGACAATGAATGGATTGGCATCGGGTGAAACATGATCTTCTTGTCGCATGGCTTCCAAAGTATCTGGATCGCTCCCCATGCCACTAACCAAATCCATAATCTGGTCGACATCCGTATAACTTGATACGAGATTGACTTTGGCATAAAGTTGTTTTGTCTGATCCAACCAATCTTCCAAATTATCAACTGTGCCAGACAAATGATAGTCAGAAAGTCCCCAGTGAATATCCGCTTCAGCAATTTCACAATGTCCAGGCATGTAATCAAACTGGAATGAAGCCAGACGGAGAGCCTCTGGCATCTGAGGCATAAACAATGACGTGCGAGAGAATGCTACCGATAGGCTGGGATTCCACTGGTAAATGATATTCGACTGCGCAGAATCATGTGTAACGTTGCCCGCAAGGTGCAAATCCTCTACAACCACATCTATCGAATCATAATGCATCTCTGTGTTTTCGACAGAGACTTTAAGTGCAGCAGATATTGGCGACATAGCGTTCATAACGTCAGAAACTCCAACTGAAAAGTAGGCATTTTTAAGGATGACGTTGGCTTGGGATGCAGGCATATTCACATCTAAATGACTGCTGGAAATCGTGATGTCAGCCAATTCAGGAGTCTTCAAACGACTATGTTGAGATGGCAAGTCTAATGAGACCTGGACAGAAGGAGAAATAATGCTGATGCTATCGTAAGAAACTTCGAGGTTGGAAACCGTTACTCCTCCATCCATCTTCATATTTTTTATATCCATCTGAGTAAGCTGGTCCATTGAGGTCTTAACCTTGATATCTATGCTGGATGTGCCCTTGGCTGAAAGCGGCAGAGAATCTGGCAAAAAGGGCATTATTTCATCCAATGAAACATTTCCCTTCAATGCGGCATCAATTTTCATTTTACCCATGAGATCATCTACACGACCATTAAGGGAGATTGTATTATGCCTATATGATGCCTGAATCTTTTTGATGTTTAAGTTTGACAGACCATTCTTTGAAGCATCTATCCGTGCGGCAATATTAGCACTAATCTGTTTTAAGTCCATGGGTATGCCCGCATACGAAAAGTCACCATCTGCCAACATGATATCGCACGTCACAACTGGTAGCGTATCCCCACTAAAATATCCATCCACCTTTCCATCAAGAGATAGTTTAGCATCAACAGACAGATCCTTTAACACATCAGAATATAAATCGGGTACGTATGGCAGAAAATGACGAATGGAAATGGCATTCGTTGCATAATCAATATTCATCTGCATCGGTCTATCTTGCCGAGAAAGAGACACAACGCCTTTCAGCAACAACTTCAATTGATCAAGAGCCACCGTCATCTGCTCAGTGGAAAACTCCATAGAATCAAGATTAAACGTAAACGGAACCGATAGTTCCAACAGATTGTCTTGACTGGAGCACAGAGCATCGTTAATCAAAGCACTGCCATCTAATGCCAAATTGGCCTTAGGTAATTTTAAATCAACAGAACCGTCAACTATATGCAAATCACCCTTAGCCTTCAGATGAGAATTAAAGTCATACAGCCGGGTTGAAATTAATTCGTTTTTTTCTTGACTCAATTGACTAAAACCTAATGAATCGGCACTAATGCCTATCGAAATATTGCCCAAGGATAAATCTGTTACTGTTCCAGAGGTCTTTAGGGCAAAATTATCCAAAGTAGCCACCAGACTTGTCTGCAAAGAATCATCTGTCTGACAAAAATCTAAATGCTCAATATTCAACTTTATATTGCCCTTGCCAGTCTTTGCCTCCTGCAACGAAAAGGAAAGGTCAAGAGACAGGTCTTTGACATCCGTCACTATAACATTCTGCATATCCACGTAGCTACAGTTGAGGCCACAGATAGTTATGCTTTGTATATCAATTTCTTCTGGCATACGGAAGGGCTCACCTTCTGTAGTATCTTCAGACGATGGGAATATGGAAAAGTTGTTGTTGCCATCAGCATCAATGAATATATTAGCATCGGCATTGTTGAGAACCAGTTGTCTCACCTGAATATTGCCATGACGAAGGAATTCCATCACATTGAGGCCTACTGTAAGTTGCTCCACACACAACAAAGTGTCTGAAGGAGCACCATCCATCGGGTTGACCACATAAAAATCGGAAACAGCAATGCCCGCATTAGGGAAGGTTTTGAACAATGAAAAATCAACATTTTCAAAGTGAGTCTCACTGTCAATAAACTTATCACTAAGGGAATTAACAATACCAGTAAGACGTGAAGGCGTAAACACTAACCAACAAGCAATAGCCACCACAACAAAAAACAGACCCAATAACGACCCAATCGAAATCAAGGTTATTTTAAGCCATTTATTCATACACGTAAAGGGGATTTAGTTGACCTTTGATAATGTGACCGTTTTCAGCCCTGTATTCCACCGCAGCGAGGTGTTGGAAAGTTCCAAAATCGTATAATCCTGTACTACGGCCTGATGTATCTCATCACCGGAAAAAACATGCTGTAGCACATCTTCTGAAAGGCTCCAGGAAAAGCGCATGGTAGTCTCATCATCCTCTGACACATCTTCACTTTCGTCCCATGTAAGGCCACTGCCACCACTATCATAACGCCAGTAGGTAGAGGACCCATTCTCTTTCCACTTGCCAATCAGGTCTGAAGAGTTAAATGACACTTCACTTTTGTCACAGGAAACAAAACAAAAGGGAATTATAAAAAGGGCAAGTAGCCCTCTCATAGGACTCCATTTCATAGTATTCTATATCATTTAATTAAACCAAGGAATAAATATCAGGATATGTGCGTCCATGTCCGTTATAATCAAATCCGTAACCCACAATAAAGTCATCTGGGATATCCTTTCCTACATAGTCAATCTGTACCTCGCACTGCAGCAATGCCGGTTTTCGCATAAGTGTACATACATGGATGGCAGCTGGCGACTTAGATTGCAGGTCTGCAAGCATCGCCTTCATAGAAATGCCTGTTTCGATAATATCCTCTACGACAAGAACGTGGCGCCCCCGAACACTATCGGGGAAGGCAAGCAGGCGATTCACTTCACCCGTAGAGTGTATGCCACTATACGAAGAATATCTAACGCACTGTAGTTCTGGATCAAAATCAAGATTACGCAACAAGTCGTTGCCAAAGAAAAAACTGCCATTGAGTACTGGACATACAATAGGATTAAGATGTCTTAAATCCGCTGAAATCTCTTTGGCAAGCCTGCGTACAACCGCTTGGATTTCGTCGGAACGCATGTATAGTTCAAAGTGTTTGTCTTGTATGGTAATCATTGTTCTTAATCTATATCTCGTTGAATCTCGTCAAGGACCAGTCGGAATCCATAGCATCCATAGGAATGATCAGGCAGATACCAGCTTCTGTCGTGCACAGAACAGGTCCAAGACGGACTGTTGATACTTCCCCCACGGAGTACACGGTTTTCACCTGAGCGAGGACCTCGCGGATTCTTTTGTGGTTCAGCAGTATAATCCCCTGCCCAATCGGCACACCACTCAGCCACATTGCCACCCATATCGAATATGCCTAATTCATTAGGCCGCAACTGGCCTACGGGATGTGTGTGATTGCCGCTATTGCCGCAATACCAAGCATACAAGAAGAGGCTATCTGTTGTTCCGGGATACAAATGGTCAAAACTATACTGCCCACCTCGGGCTGCGTATTCCCACTGAGCCTCCGTTGGGAGATGGAATCTATAGCCCGTCAACTGGCTTAGACGGGCTATGAAAATTTGGATTTGAGACCAAGAGACCTGATCTACCGGCAAGCTGTCATTGCCTTGATAGAGCGAAGGATTCTCGCCCATGACCGATTTCCAGAGCTGTTGGGTTACCTCATAACGACCTATGTAGTAATCATCTAATGTAACTTCATGAACTGGGAATGCCCGATCTTTTCCATGCCTAACATTCCCCTGCCCTGCTGCCCCCATAAAAAAGGAGCCTCCTTTCACTGGCATCATTACGATGGGAATAGTGTCGAACCAGACAACCACCGAACCATCATCAACCTCCACTAAAAACACAATCAGCCATTCCTCAATTTCTTGAATTTCGGGGATATTATGCCCTGTAATGGTTTTTCCTGTTCCAGGGGCAACCGCTGAACCAATATCACCTTTGAGGGAGTCCAAAGGATCGCTGAATGTGTGACCGCCATCAATAGAAACCCGGACCCTGATATCAGCTTGTTTGTCAAGATTGTAAGTAATTGTCAAATCAGAATTTAACAGTCTCCACATCACGCTATCCACCTGCTGTGCAGAAACACAAAGTGTGGCCACTATAAATAGTAGCCACAACCATGTTGCCTTGCCTGCAAACGACAATAGAGATGCAAGCGTATTCATCAGATAGATGGGAATGACTGATTTAACTACGATCCTCAGACCACTTTTCGGGGTTGAGGCGCCACTCTGCCAAAGACTCTAAATCAGTTCTACTCACGTAGTCTTCCTGAGCAGCCACTTTAATTAGGGTGTCATAATTGGTCAACGTGTGCAGCAGGACCTTGGCATTATCAAAATTCTGCTGAGCCACAGCAAGTCCATAGGTGAAGATAGCGACCATGCCTTTTACATCGCAGCCTTTGGCACGCAAAGCATCAACAGCAATCAGACTACTCTTTCCCGTTGAGACAAGATCTTCAATTACAACAACGGATTGTCCCTCATGAATTTCACCTTCAATTTGATTGGTCAACCCATGACTTTTGGCTTCAGAGCGCACATAGACAAAAGGTAAGTTCAATTCTTGCGCTACCAATGCCCCTTGCGCAATACCCCCTGTAGCCACACCAGCAATCACGTCCACATCGACAAACTGAGATTTGATTATTTCAACAAAATGCTGGCGTATAAAGGAACGGATGCCAGGATAGGACAAAGTGACTCGATTATCACAATAGATTGGGGACTTACGTCCTGATGCCCAAGTAAAAGGGTGTTCATTGTTGAGTTTGACTGCCTTTACCTCTAAGAGGTATTTTGCCGTTTGCTCGGCCATATTCATTGTATTCATAGACTGCAAAAATACACTTTTTTTGCTAAATGAATCCATAGGAGCAGAATCTGACGGATAGTTTTTTTATGCTGCGTTGTTATCTCCCTCCCTGCAATGTCTTCGAGTGGCAGAGCACCCTGCTAATTTTGCTAACCCTACAAACATCAATAATTCGATTATTTTGTCTAAATTTGCGTTCAGAATCCTTTAATACTATATTTGATTAGCGAGTATGTCAACCAAGCAACGGTCATACATTGCCATAGACTTGAAATCATTCTATGCCTCGGTGGAATGCGTCGAACGGGGGCTGGACCCCCTCAAGACGAATCTTGTCGTGGCCGATGCAAGCCGTACGGAAAAGACAATATGTCTGGCCGTTTCACCCTCTCTAAAAACCTATGGGATTCCTGGCAGAGCCAGACTTTTTGAGGTCATCCAGAGACTAAAAGAGGTAAACTATCGCCGCAGAGCACAACTTTCCACACGACAATTCACAGGTAAATCAGTCTTTGCTGACGATTTAGTGAAACACCGTGACTGGGAAGTGGACTATATTGCCGCCCCACCCCGCATGGCATTCTACATTGACTATAGTTCTCGCATTTATAGAACATATCTCAAATATATTGCCCCTGAAGACATATACGCTTACTCTATCGACGAGGTGTTCATTGATGCCACCAACTATTTATCATCTTACCGAATGACTGCGCACGAATTGGCCAGAACCATGATAAAAGACGTACTGGCGACAACAGGTATCACAGCAACAGCAGGCATAGGCCCCAATCTATATCTGAGCAAGGTTGCCATGGATATTGTTGCCAAACATATAGCCGCAGACAAAGATGGAGTAAGAATTGCCGAACTTGACGAACTGAGTTACCGTGAACAACTATGGGGGCATCGCCCTTTAACGGATTTTTGGAGAGTGGGGCATGGAATAGCCCGCAGACTGGAATCAAATGGAATATACACAATGGGGCAGCTGGCACGCTGCTCACTACAGAAGGAAGAACTACTGTACAAATTATTCGGAGTTAATGCAGAACTCCTTATAGACCACGCATGGGGATGGGAACCCTGTACTATTGACGCAATAAAATCATACAGACCAGAATCCCACTCCCTAAGCAGTGGACAAGTATTGCACTGCCCATACAATTTTGAGCACGCCCGCATCGTTGCACAAGAAATGGCAGATGGTTTGGCATTAAGCCTTGTTGAGAAACACCTGATGACTGATTCTGTCGCAATATACGTAGGCTATGACGTACAGAGTCTCATTCAGACAGAAACGGCTCAAACTTATCAGGGAGAAACTGGCATAGACTACTACGGCCGCATGATTCCAAAACCCACACACGGAGGAATGCATTTGGACAGATTTACCTCATCCTCACAAATCATATCGCAGGCGATAATATCCCTGTATGACCAATGCGTGAACCCAAAGCTGCTTATACGCCGTATCAATGTCGTCATGGGAAATGTGGTCTCCGAATCACGGGCAGCAGAGCTGACACATACACCTAAGCAACTAAATCTTTTTGCAGACTATGAGGAAGAGCAGCTCAACCAAGGGAAATCCAATGAAGAGCAAGCTCGTGAGCACAAAGTGCAGGAGGCACTATTGTCTATAAAGAAAAAATACGGAAAGAATGCCATCCTCAAGGGATTTAACTTTGAAGATGGAGCAACAGCCAAAGAGCGCAACCAGCAGATTGGCGGACATAAAGCTTAATCAAATGGCATCAGAATATGACGATATAATTCGCTTACCACATCACGTTTCCCTAAGACATGCCCCAATGCCGATGGAAAAACGAGCAGCCCAATTTGCCCCGTTCTCGGCCCTGTCGGGATTTGAGGAAGCTATTGAAGAAGTTTCTCAAGCAGTCCCCTACTCCTTTGACGATAATTACCGTCAGATATTTGATGACACAGAAAATGCTATAGATGTAGACCTTCTCTACTGAAAACAATACAAAACGAAAAAAGCATGATCAGTATGTATCATGCTTTTTCACTTTGTCGGGAACGCTGACGATTTATCGAACTTTATACGAGATTTTGAAAAGGTCGTTAATTTCATAAAAGCATTACCTCCTAAAGTCTTATAATTGCAAGGGTATCAGCATTATTTTTCAAGTGTAATGATGCCTTACCCCCTATCCCTATTGGGTTTTAAGTCGTTCAGGTATCTTCGCTTTCGTTTTGAAAAATGTACTCATTATTGGTACTCAAATCGGAGTGATGCCTATCTTCCCGAAAAATTTGGACCAGATATTTTCAGAGTTAAATTTGACTTTTCCTTTTTCCGAGCCTACTTATTATCAAAGAGGGAAAATGTAGCCTCAAGGACACAAGACTACATTTTGACACATTAGAAAATAAAAGAATTACATGATTATGAATGCAATTTATCACATTAGACAGAATTAAGATTAAGGCTAACAATAAATATCTGTTAGACCAACAAATTAGATTTAATAAGGACTACGACCATCGTAGTGGGATGCTCAAAGGGGAGTATTATTCTTCAAAGGCAGATGGGGATGTACCTTATAACTTATTCATAGCAACAAGCAAGGCCAAGCAGACACTTACGTTAGAGTTTTCAAGTAAGATACTGCAAGAAGATTACCCCAAGTTGATTTCAAGGGAAACGATCGGGAGTTGTTTAGAGAGAATAAACCAATTAGGCATTTGCCAAATAGACACGCAGGGGATTTTACAGACGGGGTGCATTACTTCAATGGACGTAACGACCGATGTAGATTTAGACCTTACACCACAAGTATTAGACACGCTTAACGAGAGAGTCGGCAATTACAGACGTTACAAGTGGGAGCATTACGAAAACGAGGGTATAGCATTTTCAAGGGATGTCAAGTCAAGGGATTGCAAGGAAACACTAATACTTTATAATAAGAGTAAGGAACTGCAAAGACACGACAATTTTCCTTTTCTTAATTCCATCTCTAACAAATATCAAGTTTTAGATTACTTCAAAGGGAAAGCCCGATTTGAATTGTCGCTTGATACCCCACGAAAGATTAAGCGTTACACAGAGGTAGAGGACACTTATATAATGGACGTGCTA
>JAFVBF010000070.1 GCA_017480145.1 Bacteroidales bacterium | reverse complement strand
GCGGGCCGACCGCCGACGACTTATTTTGGTGGCTACGGAGCCGGTGTTCACCTCTTCCCATTCCGAACAGAGAAGTTAAGCCCGGCATCGCCGATGATACTGCGCCTGTTCGTGGGAAAGTAGGTCGCCGCCAATCTTCTAGGGGAACCAGCAGGTCTGGTTCCCTTTTTTGTTATAGTTACATGGTTCAAATCGTGTATCTCATGCTCCGTTAGGCACCAGTCAAGGGAAACATAGATGGATTTCTATAGCTTAAGATACACTCGGTTGGTTCCCTTTTTTGTTATGGTTACATGGTTCATATGGTCCGTATGCTTCGATATTGGATCTTGGCCTTCTTTGCCGGCATGTTCCTTGATGCTGGCTGTCTGGTCTTCTCTTTTTTTGTCTTGGGGCGTCTTGTTGTATATTCTTTTCTCCAGAGATTGGTGGCGGTTCGCATAATCCGTAAAATTGTGTATCTCATGCTCCGTTAGGCACCAGTCAGGGGAAACATAGATGGATTTCTATAGCTTAAGATACATCTGCCCCTTCCTATTTTTCGTGCTTGGTGCAAAGCTATTTGTATCTGTTGCTATGAGGAAATGCTATGTCTTTGGTTGAGTGGAATATTGATGGAAACAAATATCCGTATGCCTCACGCAGTGTTGAGTCTGTGGTTGACTGTGAACGACGTCTGTCACAGAGCGGTTCTCATACGACAGGCTGGAATAATCGTTTTGTCCAATGAATATTAATCAAAAACGGACGCTCCCTTTGCAGGGGGCGTCCGTTCATTCTTCTCGGAAATAACAGTTATCCTGTCTATTGTAGCATTGCGGCAATCTCGTCTCGGTGTTCGTATAGTGTACAGCCGCCGGTGTGTTCCCATCCAAGGGCTTTGGCAGCACGTATGCTTCTGAACAGGGGAGAGGACAGGGCTTTGCGTAGCCCCATTTCGGCCACGTTGCTGTCGCTGTAGGATGCAAATGGGCATGGCTCAGCTGCTCCATCGGGGCCGATATGAAAGAATCCTCGTCCTGCTGCCAAACATCCGTCCAGGGCTTTCTCATCGCCAGGGAATGATAGAACAATCAGCCCTTTTGTGTCCTCGCGCCGTTGTTCTACAATTTGCTCCAGTTCGGCAATCTGTGTGTCATTTAGTGTCAAATGGGTCGTTGACTCATCCAGCGGCACATATTCTACGAGAAACACCAGTCGGCAGCCCAGCTCTTTCAGTTGGGCCATGTATTCGGCTGTAGTCACTTTGCGATAATTCTCACTGGTGACAGTGATGCTTGTTCCGAAAAACAGGTGTGCTTCTTTCAGCATCTGCATAGACATCATCACCCGTTGATACACGCCTCGTCCTCTTCTGTCATCAGTGGCTGTTCCGTCGCCCTCCAGGCTGATGACTGGCACCATATTCAGATGCTCTTTGAAGAACTCCATATATGTTGCCCCCACCATCGTGCCATTGGTGAACACGGGGAAAATCATATCTTCCACGCTGGCAATTTGCTCCAGAAGGTCTCGTCGTGTCAGAGGTTCCCCTCCTGCCAAAAGGGCGAAATTCACCCCCATCGAGGCGGCTTCCTCAAAGATGGCGTGCCATTGGTTAGGCGTGAGTGTCTGTTTCTTTGATTGCCCGGGATTGGCTGCCAAACCATTGCTACGCGCATAGCAGCCCTTGCAATGCAGGTTGCAGTCAGTGGCAATACTTGCTATGAGGAATGGCGGCACCTCTAATCCCTCTTTCTTTAGTGTCTCTTCGCGGCGTTTTTCCGAGTTGGCAAATGTTTGTTGCATCCGATGGACAAAGCGGGCTTCGCGTGGATTGCCAAGCACGCCCAGATAGGCTCTTGTCATGATGCTGCGGATGCTTTCCGTCATGTATTGGCTTAGGTCAATCATTGTCTTTTCGTTATTTTAATTCTTTTTTTCGGTACCATTCATTTTCAGGGCCGCAATGAGTTCGTCAAGGCTGTCTTTCATGGCTATGGCATTCTCAATGCTGAATCCGTTGCCCAGCCATCCTTTGGTTACGCAAGAGGGTACATCTTTGCATTGCTCTTGCATCCGACGGCCTTTTGGGGAGAGACTTATCAGCGTCTGACGTCCGTCGGAAATGCCTTTGCTGCGTATCACGATACCCTCTCGTTCCATACGTTGCAATAGGGGGGTGAGGGTATTGCTTTCCAGCATGAGTCGTCTGCATAGGTCGCTAACCGTCTGATGGTCCTGCTCCCATAGTGCCATCATTACGAGGTATTGGGGATAAGTCAGCCCGTGGGGCTCCAGCAATGGTCGGTAGGCCTGTGTCAGTAGCCTTGATGCGCTATAGAGCCTGAAACACAATTGATGTTCCAGTTTCAACTGTTCATACATAAAAAAAACTGTTATCTTCAGTTGGATTATGTCTATCCGATTCGTGGGGTCATTCTGCGCGGAGCAGCTTTTCAATGTCTTCCTCCATCTTTTCCGGTTTTACCGTTGGGGCATAACGCTTGATGCTCTTGCCGTCGCGAGAAATCAGAAACTTGGTAAAGTTCCATTTCACTTTGTCGCTGAATAACCCCTTGGTTTCGTGGCGCAGATATCTAAAAATCGGATGGGCGTTATCTCCGTTCACATCTATTTTTTGCATTATCTGGAAGGTCACGCCGTAATTCAGCCGGCAAAAACTTTCAATTTCGTCATTGCTGCCAGGATCTTGACTGGCGAATTGGTTGCAAGGGAATCCGATCACAACCAATCCCTGGTCTTTGTATTTCTGATTGAGCTTTTCCAGTCCGTCAAACTGGGGGGTGAAACCACATTTGCTGGCGGTGTTCACAATCAGCAATACTTTACCTTCGAATTGAGCGAAATCTATTTCTTTGCCATTGGTAGCATTGGCTTTGAAGCTATATATGTTTTCCATGTCTTTGTTATTTTGTGCGGATCCGCATCCTGACAGTAAGATCAGCAGTAATGCGGCGGCAATGTTCTTAATCAGTTTCATTGCAATCTATTTGTTTTTTGATTCAGACCTGTTAGGGATTATATGATTATAATTGGCGTATCAACCAGTTCTGAATGCCAATCTTCTCAATCAGTTCTATTTGGCCTTCGCTCCAGTACAAGTCTTCCTCCTCATCCTGTAGGTATCCCTTGATGATATCGTAGGTTGTTGGGTCTCCCGCCAATATGGGCAACGTCATGTATAGTTTTTCAACGCCGTCGCGCTGTATGCGCAAATCCTCGCGAAGGTAAGCTTCTGCAT
>JAFVBF010000069.1 GCA_017480145.1 Bacteroidales bacterium | reverse complement strand
TCGTCTGGGGACCCTTTGCCGAGGACGAAGGCACCGTGCGCGGCAACATCGGACGCAACCCGAAGGACCGCCTCCAGATGGCCATCCTGCCCGACGATAACCCGACAGGCAAGCCTGCCGTCACGCACTATCGTGTTCTGGAACGTCTGGGGCACATCACCCTCATCGAATGCCGACTGGAGACGGGACGCACCCACCAAATCCGCGTCCACATGAAGAGCCTCGGCCACACCCTCTTCAACGACGAGCGCTATGGCGGCCAAGAAATCCTGCGTGGTGAGCGCACCGCCTCCTACCGTGCTTTCATCCACAACTGCTTCGAACTTTGTCCCCGCCAAGCCCTTCATGCCCGTACTCTCGGCTTCCGCCATCCCCGCACAGGCGAGGAAATGGATTTCACCAATGAACTGCCCTCCGACATGACCGCCCTGCTGGAGAAATGGCGGAGGTTAGTGGCTGCAAAGGATTAAAGAATATGAATATATGACTACGATATGGCTACTACAAAAAAGATAAATGCAAACGGAACAGAAATCTCCGTATTGCTGCATGGCAATGAAAACGACTATATCTGCCTGACGGACATGGCCCGGTATAAAGACACCAATCGCACCAACTACATTATCCAAAACTGGATGCGGTCCAGAAGTACCATAGAGTACCTTGGTGTCTGGGAGCAATTACATAATCCCAATTTTAAAAGCATCGAATTCGATGCGTTTAGAGGTCAGGCAGGATTAAATTCCTTTTCACTCACTCCTGGAGAATGGGCAGAGAAAACTAACGCCATTGGAATTTACTCAAAGGCTGGCCGCTATGGTGGAACATACGCTCACAAAGACATAGCCTTCAACTTCGGTATGTGGCTAAGTCCGACCTTCCAATTATATGTAGTCAAGGAATATCAGCAATTAAAGGAGGAACAGAACAATCCACTGTTACAACGTTGGGATGTGAAACGAATTCTTGCCAAAGCAAACTATACTCTACACACAGACGCCATCAAGAACATCATCATCCCACACCTATCTGTCGCCAAGAAGAAAAAAGGGCTCATCTATGCCACAGAGGCAGACATGCTCAACCTTGCCCTCTTCGGCTACACGGCCAAAGACTGGGAAGAGGCCAATCCAGAATTATCCAAAAAGTTGAACATGCGCGACACAGCATCTATCAATGAACTTGTCGTGCTCTCAAACATGGAGTCGCTCAACTCCGAACTCATCAAACAAAGTATGCCACGTGAAGTTCGCTACGATGTCCTTCACCGCATAGCTGAGGAACAACTGAAGATTCTCAATGAGCAGAACGCCGAGTACCGATTCAAGAAGTTGACGAATGAAACTATAATAAAAAGATAGAAGTCCATGCCCTACGCCCCCAACCTGCGCGAAGAAGAGATAAAGAACAAACTGCGCAACGACTATTTCCAAGCCTACGATGCCACACCCGTCTTAGGCGACATAGACTTTGCCGTGGCCATTCCTGCACGTGGGCCTCAACTCTTCGAAACAGAATACCTATTGTGGGCCGAGGCAAAGAAAGGTACACACCACAATCTGGAAGAAAGTCTCGTACAACTCATTCTGACCATCGGGAAGGCGCGTACATACGACCACCACATGCCACCACGCTACCTTGGAGCCTTTGATGCAGAAAAGATAGCTTTCGTGCCCTATGATTGTGTGGTTGATGTGCTGGGACAGAACGACTTCAACTGGAATGTAAAGCCAAGCGACCACCAGACAAAGGAGTTCCTGCAACTCCAAAACCTTGTCTCGGATACCATTGAGCAGCGTTTGCTCCGCTTCTTCTACGATCGTGATGACCGCGAACTACGCAAATTTATCAAGAACTTTTTCCGATACGACGCTTCAAGCACCAAGATACGCATCTCGAAGTCAAACTTCATCCATATTTTCCAGAAATGGCTTACCGAGGTGAAACCAACCATCGGCATCGATTGGGATGCCGCCAAGCGAGGTGGCATCTACCAAGGCGACTTCTATCTAGCAGACATCCTCTCAAAGGATGATTGTACACTTCGGGAGAAACTGAACGTGCTACTGCGTACCGACCGCTATATACTGGACCGCAGAATCGATGACACTGGGTTGGAGAACCAGAAAATAGCACGGTTTATGGACGACGGACGGGCACACCGTCAGTTTTGGAACCGTTACCGCCGTCCGCCCAAGCGCGAATACTGGGAGTACATTGTCTCGCGCCAAGATTTACTCGTATCACAAGACGTACGCGAACGCAAAGGTTCCTTTTTCACCCCCCAACAGTGGGTGGAACTCTCACAGCAATACTTAGCTGACGAACTCGGTGAAAACTGGCAGGATGAGTACTATATCTGGGATTGTGCCGCAGGCACAGGAAACCTTCTCGTAGGTCTCACCAACAAATACAACATCTGGGCCTCTACCATCGATAAGCGCGACGTGGATGCCATGCACGACCGTATACAAAACGGAGCCAATCTCTTGGATAGTCACGTCTTCCAATTCGATTTCCTTAACGACCCATTTACCCATCTACCACAAGGATTACAAGACATCATCAACGACCCCGAGAAACGAAAAAGATTAGTTATATATATTAATCCACCATATGCGGAGGCTGGAGATAGTAAGCAGATAAACGGTACGGGAAAGAACAAAACCGATGTGGCTGTAGTCCATGAAACATACAGACGTTACCTTGATAAGATAGGCATTGCTGGCCGAGAAGTATTTGCCCAGTTCTATATCCGAATTTATAACGAAATCCCCTCATCGGTGCTTGCAGTGTTTTCAAAGTTGAAAACACTGCAAGCACCCAACTTCAAGGATTTCCGGAGGCAGTTCCGAGCGAAGCTCGGTCGAATTTTTTTGGTTCCGTCATATACATTCGATAATGTCAAGGGGCATTTCCCCATCGGCTTCTTTATCTGGCATACAGCTATTAAAGAAGATTTTAACGGAATCAACGCAGATGTATACAATGCCGAAGGAGATTATATCGGTCAAAAATTTATTTTTAGTTACGAAGATTCCAATATTGGGAAATGGGTAAATGAGCTGCGAGATGATGAGTATCCGCTAAAACTCGGTTTTATGAGTAATGGGCGAAATGATTTTCAAAATCAAAAGTTAGTCTATTTTGTCAATAAAAGATCTCAAATGCCGACACCAAGAGGATGGTGGATTACTCCTAGGAATTTAACACGAATGTATATTTTTACAGCCGTTCGTCATTGTATTGAGGCAGATTGGTTGAATGACCGTGATCAGTTTCTCTATCCTAATGACGGTTGGCAGAAGGATTGGGTATTTCAACGCGATTGCCTCATTTATACGCTTTTTAACGGATTTAACAACATACAGAGTTTACATGGTGTGAACCACTGGATTCCCTTCACGGAAGAAGAAGTGAATGCAAAGGACAACTTCGAGAGTCATTTCATGAGTGATTTCATTCACGGACGGCTCAACAAAAAGGAAAGAACGGAAGAAGAACAACATGCGTACGAGAAAGATGGAAAGAACTACCATACAGTAGATGCTTTTGAAGAACGAAAAGCAACCATCAATGACGGAACATTACCAATTGCATTTTCTCCCGAAGCACAAGCCGTGATGGATGCTGGACGAGCGTTGTGGTGCTACTATCACCAACAGCCTGGAGCCAACCCCAATGCCTCGTTCTACGACATCCGCCTGCACTTCCAAGGCACAAAAACCATAAAAAGCGGCAAAGTGCAGATGAACCCCGACAGCCAAGACCCTCACTATACGCAGCTCATCCAGTCATTGCGCCAAGCCCTCAAGGCACTTGCCAAACAGATAGAACCAAAAGTATATGAATATGGCTTCTTAAAGCAATAAAATAAAGATTTTTTTCGTAACTTTACGGGCGAATATGAAAGAGGACAAGGATTTTCTGAGGCAAGATAACAACTACCGTACGTTGAAGGCATTCCAGAAAGCGGAGTGTATCTACGACGTGACGTTCTATTTCGCCCACAAGTTCCTAAAGACAGGTGACCGCACCATCGACCAGATGGTGCAGGCAGCACGCTCGGGCAAGCAGAATCTGGCTGAGGGGAATATCGACGGAATCACTTCGCGTGAGATGGAGCTGAAACTGACCAACGTGAATCGCGCATCGCTCCACGAACTATTGTTGGACTATGAGGACTACCTGCGCGTCCGAGGATTGGAGCAATGGAAGTATGACGACCCTCGCTGTCGGCAGACACGTGCGTTCTGCAAGACCCATCTTGACTCTGCCGTTTATCGGGAGAAAATCAAAGAACGTTCGGACGAGACGATAGCAAACATTGCCATTACACTTATTCACCAGTGCGACATGCTGATTCGCGGTCTCATAGAATGGAAGAAGCGCGACTTTAAGGAAAAAGGCGGCATCAAGGAAGAAATGTACCGGGCAAGAAAGGATTGGCAGAAGAGAAATGGGGGATATGGGGGTAATGGGCAATATGGGTTTAATGGGCAACAGCCCAATCAACCCAGCCGACCCAATAGCCCCATAAATCCCATCCAGCCCAATCAGCCCATTAACCCCATAAAACCCAAAGAAGAATGAAGAAGACAATAGCCATCGTCTGCGGAGGAGACAGCGCAGAGCACGATGTCAGCATGCGGAGTGCTGCGGGCATCGAGTCGTTACTGGACAAGGAACGGTACAACGTATATAAAGTAGAGAGACACGCGCGCCACTGGGAGGCGATACTCCAGGACGGGACAAGAAGCCGGGTCGATAGGAACGACTTCTCGTTCAAGGACGGCGACCGGCACATCACGCCCGACTACGCCTACATCACCATCCACGGGGCACCGGGCGAGAACGGCATCCTGCAAGGGTACTTCGACCTGATTGGTATGCCCTACTCTACCTGTAACGTGCTCATCGAGGCCATGAC
>JAFVBF010000068.1 GCA_017480145.1 Bacteroidales bacterium | reverse complement strand
TTCTGATTCGTTATGACATAGAGAACATCTCTGATGCCACATATCAAATGGCTGTACGAACAGTATTTTCTGAACCCCCAGTGGACAATATCTATGAAGAGTCATTCCCTCACGAAGATGGGGATTTCATTTTTTCTGTAGAATATCTACCTGGACAGTATGACCAAAGAGCAGACTCGGCGGAACAATGTGTACAGTTATTGAATGAAGGTGAAGCCCCCGTCATTCAATCGGCCATAACATACGTCATCAGCGGTGTCCTAAGTGAGGCAGAACGGCAATCCATTGTGAAGCACTGCATCAATCCCGTGGATAGTCGTATGACAGATGAACACAAGCCAGAAACACTTACGACTCATTATAAAGAGCCTGCAGACGTTGCCATCCTTAAGGGGTTTGCTCAAATGCAAGATTCTGATTTAAAATCCCTTTATATGTCATTGGGGCTGGCAATGACTTTCGCAGACTTCCAGCACATTCAGCAATACTTTCGTGATGAAGAACATAGAGACCCTACCATAACGGAAATTCGCGTATTAGATACCTATTGGAGCGACCACTGCCGACACACAACTTTTGCCACAGAACTGAAGGACATTGCATTTGAGGATGGGCAATACAAAGAATTAATCGAAGGCGCATTCCTACAGTATCTGGCAGACCACCAAGAGCAGTATGCGGGGCGCACAGACAAATATGTCTGCCTGATGGATATTGGAACATTGGCAGCCAAACGTATCCGTAACATGGGGCTGTTAGATGACCAAGAAGTGAGTGACGAAATCAATGCCTGTAGCATTGTGGTACCGCTGACTGTCGATGGGAAAATAGAGGAGTGGCTTATCAATTTTAAAAATGAGACGCATAATCACCCTACAGAAATCGAACCTTTCGGAGGCGCAGCAACATGTTTGGGTGGCTGTATTCGTGACCCCCTAAGTGGACGCACCTATGTATATCAGGCCATGCGAGTAACGGGGGCAGCAGACCCGACACGTCCACTATCGGAAACCATAGAGGGCAAACTTCCCCAAAGAAAAATCGTCACCACAGCAGCCCGCGGATATAGCAGTTATGGCAACCAAATAGGATTGGCGACAGGACTTGTCAATGAAGTATATCATCCTAACTATGTGGCCAAACGCATGGAAATTGGAGCCGTGGTAGCAGCAGCTCCTCGTCGATGCGTGAAGCGTATGACATCAGACCCTGGTGATGTTATCATTTTATTGGGCGGCCGCACAGGCCGCGATGGATGTGGCGGTGCCACAGGCTCATCGAAAGCCCATACTACTAGTTCTCTAACCTCTTGCGGAGCTGAAGTTCAAAAAGGCAATGCACCTACGGAACGAAAAATCCAACGTCTGTTCCATCGCGAAGAGGTGGCTTTACTCATAAAAAAATGTAACGATTTTGGTGCTGGGGGCGTCAGCGTAGCTATTGGAGAACTGGCTGATGGCCTGATGATAAATCTGGATCGTGTACCTAAAAAATATGCAGGACTAGATGGAACAGAGTTGGCCATAAGCGAATCCCAAGAGCGTATGGCCGTTGTTGTTGACCCCAAAGATGTTGAAGCGATGCTTCAATACGCAAGTCAGGAAAATATTGAAGCAACCGTTGTGGCCACTGTCACTAAGGAGCCTCGAATGGTGCTAACATGGCGAGGAAAAGAAATAGTGAATCTAAGCCGCCGATTTATTGATACAAATGGCGCACACCAGGAAACAACGGTGAAGGTAGAGCTTCCGCAAGGAAATAAGCCTGACAATCAGAGCAAAAATCAAAAGATTAAAGACACTTGGTTAAACATTTTGTCCGACCTGAATGTATGCTCTCAAAAAGGGCTAATTGAGATGTTTGATAGCTCTATTGGTGCAGGTAGTGTGGTCATGCCTTTTGGCGGACTCACGCAGCAGACTCCAACGCAGAGTATGATAGCCCAGATCCCCATGCTGAAAGGACATACAGATGCTGTTACCATAATGTCATACGGTTTTGACCCATATTTGAGTAGTTGGAGTCCTTTCCACGGAGCAGTCTATGCTGTGCTATCCTCTGTGGCAAAAATAGCTGCTGCGGGAGGCGATGTAACAAAGGTGAGGTTGACATTCCAAGAATATTTCAAACGATTGGGCAACGATCCCAAACGCTGGGGACAGCCCGTTGCTGCCCTGCTGGGGGCTTATAATGCACAAATGGGGTTACGTTTGCCCGCCATAGGGGGAAAAGATAGCATGAGCGGATCTTTCAACGATATAGATGTTCCGCCAACGCTTGTCTCGTTTGCAGTGGGCGTAAGCGATATGCCGCACGTTGTAACACCAGAATTGAAATTCGGTGAACAACGTCGCGACATCGTGGTTCTTGACATAAAGCGAGATACTAACGACATGCCTGATTATAGGGATGCATTAAATCAATATGCGGGCTTGAGAAAGGCTATCGAAGACAAACGGGTATATGCGGCTTACGCTATTGGATATGGCGGCATTCTGGAAGCACTTGCCAAAATGTCTTTTGGAAATCGTATAGGCTTGACCATTGGCGATGATTGGGAGATAGATAATCTTATTCGCAGAGACTATGGCAATATCGTAGTACAGGTTGACTCGCCAGACAATCTTCCATTCCATAATAGAATCGTGGCTCACATGGATGAGAATTCGCAAAATTTCATCTATAAAAATGAAGTATTAACTATAGATAATGCCTATAAAGCCTGGAGCGAGCCATTGGAATCCGTTTTCCCCACCCGTAGCAGCCATTCTATAGTCGAGGAACCCAGGAAAAATGATTTATATCACTGCGAGACACCCTACATATGCAAACATAAGGTGGCTCAGCCCAGAGTTTTCATACCGGTATTTCCTGGCACGAATTGCGAATACGACTCAACAAAAGCCTTTGAACGAGCTGGAGCAGAAGTGGAAACAATCGTGTTTCGGAATCAGAATGACAGTCAAATTCGGGAATCCGTTGACGCTTTTGCCAAAGCCATCGATCAATCTCAAATTGTCATGATACCAGGAGGTTTTTCGGCTGGAGACGAACCTGAAGGTTCTGCAAAATTCATCACCTCTGTGTTCCGCAATAGCAGAATTAGCGAGGCCATAATGCACCTGCTGAAGAATCGCGACGGGCTGATGCTGGGCATCTGCAATGGTTTTCAGGCACTAATCAAGCTTGGGCTGGTCCCCTACGGTGAGATACGACCACAAGACGAACTCTCCCCCACCCTGACCATGAACACCATTGGTCGTCATCAGAGCATGATGGCTTATACCCGGGTAACAAGCGACCTATCGCCCTGGCTAAATCTTGCCAAAGCTGGAAGCATTCATGCCGTGCCAATTTCACATGGGGAAGGACGTTTTGTGGCTCCGCAAGTCGTGCTTGATCAGCTTTTTGCTAATGGACAAGTTGCTACGCAATATGTTGACCTTAAAGGGAATCCAACCATGCGGGAGCCATTCAATATGAATGGTTCCTATATGGCCATTGAGGGAATCACTTCGCCCGACGGTCGCATTTTAGGGAAAATGGCACATAGTGAACGACGAAATGCCCATACTGCTCTCAATATTATTGGAGATCAAGACCAATTAATATTTGAAAGCGGAGTGGCTTACTTTAAGTAAACACAAAGCCTCAAGCAATTGGCTTGAGGCTTTATGTTTCATCAGAACATCTTAGGTACTATTATCCGACAAATTTTAACCGTTATCAATAGAAATCCGCAATGCAGATAAACTGGCACTGCGGATTTTTTTATACCACAATAAATAGTAGTGCTTCATCTGCGGAGAATAATATTTCGTAAAACAAGGATTGACGTGAGGAAATTGGATGTTAGTGAATCCTGTTTTCTGAGTACCACGTTGTAAAACTCTTTATCAAGAAATATTGCTGTCCGCTAAAAGTTTTTGACGAATAAAAACGAAAGGCTGAAACTATTTTATAGGTTTCAGCCTTTTTGGTTAACTTTGTTTTCACCACAAGAACAAAGCATAACCATGAACAAAAGTACACATTTTATCGGACA
>JAFVBF010000067.1 GCA_017480145.1 Bacteroidales bacterium | reverse complement strand
CCGCTGCCGGACGATGGCTGGCTCCCGGCCATTATCAAAACGACTCTATCATCTGCAAGGTGCTCAGTTTTGACACCCCACAGGTAGACAAAGGCTTCTTCGCCCAAAGAATTGCCCAGGCGGTGACCTATCGCAAACGTATGGGCTTTTTTGACGACAACCACACCAATGTGTTTCGATTGATAAATGGCGAAGGAGACTTCATGCCTGGTCTTATTGCCGACTATTATGCCGGAATACTGGTCTTGCAGGCTCATAGCGAGGGCATGCACCGCATTTTCCCAATGCTCACTGAATTGTTTCAAGAGCAACTTGACGAACAGTTGATAGCGGTGTTCGACAAATCATCCGCCACCCTGCCTTCCGGACAAGCCACGGACGGATACCTATACGGCATAGAACCCAGCGAATGGGAGGTAAAAGAAGATGACAACCGTATGCTTATCAACTTCTTCGAGGGGCAGAAAACAGGATTCTTCATCGACCAGAGAGAGAACAGGCATTTAGTAAGCAACTTATCAAAAGGGCAGAGAGTGCTGAATTGCTTTGGCTACACTGGAGGATTCTCTTTGGGCGCGCTACGAGGAGATGCAGCCTACGTGGAGACGGTGGACATCAGCAAGAAGGCCATTGACCTATGCAATCGCAATGTAGCACTGAATTTCGGAGCATCGGCGCGGCATAGAGGCGTGGTTGCCGACGTATTACAATACCTTGACACTGCGAGCGACACGTTTGACACCATCATCTTAGATCCTCCAGCCTTTGCCAAAAACCATCGAAGCCTACAGCAGGGGCTGAAAGGATATCGCACCATAAACACCAAGGCCCTACAGAAAATCAAAAGCGGAGGACTGCTGTTTACATTCAGTTGTTCCCAGGCGGTGAGCCGCGACGACTTTCGCACAATGATATTCACGTCCGCAGCACTGGCACACCGAAACGTGCGCGTGATACGCACACTACCCCATGCCCTGGACCATCCCGTGAGCATCTATCACCCCGAAGGCGAATACCTGAAAGGAATACTGCTCCAAGTGGAATAAGACCAACCGTTCACCCAAACAAAATCAGTACAATTCATGCAAGAAAAAGGTTATCAAAAACTTGACCAATACGATGAAGCAAGGGTAAAGGAACTGTCCTGTCACTATAAAGAAATACTACGACTGCTCGGAGAAGACCCTGAACGCGAGGGCCTTCTGAAATCTCCCGAACGGATAGCAAAAGCCATGCTCTATTGCACCAACGGCTATGACCAAGACCCCGAAGAGATACTGCGTTCCGCCCTGTTCCATGAAGACTGCAAGCAGATGGTGGTGGTGAAAGACATTGAACTATACTCACTGTGCGAGCACCACATGCTGCCATTCGTGGGCAAAGCCCATGTAGCCTATATTCCCAACGGCACCATCGTCGGGCTGAGCAAGATACCCCGCGTGGTAGATGCCTATGCCCGGCGCCTACAGGTGCAAGAGCGGCTCACCCGTCAAATCAAAGACTGCATACAGCAAACACTCAACCCCATAGGGGTGGCCGTGGTCATCGAAGCACAGCATATGTGTATGAGTATGCGCGGTGTGCAGAAACAGAACTCCGTCACTACGACCTCCGACTTTTCGGGAGCATTTATGAAAGATGCAAAAACCCGCGAAGAGTTTATGCGTATTATTGGCGTAAGCCTACACTAAACTGTTTTATAAAACCATGAAGAGAATCCTTTTGCTGGCACTTCTGATAGGCAGCGCCCTTTGTTCATTGATGGGACAGATTTCTCATTCCGCCAATGGCGACGTGGATGAAAATGCCGCCCGAATCCTAAAAAAGGCATCGGACAAATTTTCCAAAGGGAGTGTGTCTTTCACTGTAACCATGATTAATAAGGACTCTGACAAGCAGGAGACCGCTCGTCAGAGTGCTACCGTGCTATACAAAGGTGGCAAATACCGTGTAGAGTTGCCCCGACAGGTGCTGTATAGCGATGGTAATTCGGTATGGCATTGGAACAAAGACGCTGGCGAGGTGACGGTGAACAAACTGGACAAGAACGACGATGACCTAATGAATCCCGCCACGCTGTTGGCCAACTACAGCAAAAACTTTCGGGAGAAATACATACGTACTGAAGAGGACGGAACGGCAGTTATCGACTTAGCCCCGAGGGGTTCCAAAAGTTACCACAAAATCAGAATTTTTGTTGCCGAAAAAAACGGAATTGTCAAAGGCATGGAACTGCACAACTACGATGGTTCGCGAGGAGAATATCATCTCAGCAAGTTTAAATCAGGAGTCAAATCGACCGACGGAGACTTCATATTCGACCGTCAAGCCAATCCTGCCGTCGAAGTCATCGACATGAGATAATCACCCTCCTTCTCTTGGATTCCATACAGCCAGCAAATGTCCCTTAACCATTAGAAAACGACATGATACTACTCATAGAATCGGCCACCCAAATCTGCTCGGTGGCACTGAGCCACAAGGGCGTGGTGCTACAGGAAATGCATAGTGACGAGCCCAACGCCCATTCGGCAAGAATGGCGACACTGGTTGAGCAGCTGATGGAATCGCAGGGAGTACGTTTTGCCGACCTGCAAGCCGTATGTGTCAGCAGCGGTCCGGGTAGTTATACTGGGCTCCGTATCGGTGTTTCGGCAGCCAAAGGATACTGCTATGCTCTGCAGATTCCGCTGCTCTCGGCACCTACCCTACAAGTCATGGCCGCCAATGCCTACCAACAACTGCCCAACTATGACGGATTGGTATGCCCCATGATTGATGCCCGCCGCATGGAATGCTACACGGCTTTCTTCCAAAAAGGTCATGGCCCAGAAGCCACGGTTGAAGAAATACGTCCCGTACAAGCCGATATCATCGAGGCAGGCATTTATGATGATTGGCTGAACCAGAGGGAGATTCTATTTATTGGCGATGGTGCCGAAAAGACCCGAAAGATTCTGTCCTCTCACCCCAATGCCCGCTACCAAAACGACTATGCGACAGCTGAAGGCAGCCCATTTCGATATCAAATGACCGCAGCCGGGATGGCCTTGATGGCAGAAGCACAACTTCAAAACGGCAAAGAAGAAGACGTGGCCTATTTTGAGCCTTTCTACCTAAAAGACTTCGTCGCTAAGAAATCTGTCGTACGCGGTCTGAAATAAAAATCAGACTGAATCGCATCCCTATCAATTCGATAAACTCCTGACTCTCGGAAAATCATATTCCCATTCGAAATGAGAGGTCAGGGCTTGCTCGCTAATGGCGAACTTCTTTTTCGCAAACTTGCACACGGCGAGTGCCACCGCCCAAAAGGCGTCTATTGAGTGCTGACATGCTCTTTTCGCAGGCTGGACAGGTAGTTTGGGGATTTTTCGTTATCTTTGTTGGCTTGATTAACAATACAAAACCAAGTCAATATGGCCAACAGGATATACCGACGATTTCAGGAGCAATTGGAAGGGGTTACGGACTATTACCGGCTGCTGGTGGAGGAGACCAAAAGCAAGCGGCAGGTGGGCAGTACCAACGAGTGGGTGTTAGACAACTACTATATGCTCAGCGAGCAGGAGAAGGTGTTGCGTGTGGAGCTGCGCGGAAAGGACCTCCGCCATATGCCTGCCCGACGATTGGCTCACATAGAGCATCTGCTATCTGAATTTGCCGAGAAGTCATACTATCAGGTTGAGAAACACGCTCTCTTTGAGTACCTGAAAGCCAGCCAGATCCAAGGACAGGACTATCTTTCATACAGCGAGGTGGGAGCATTACTGCCCCTACTGAAAGTGCTGATGGTGGAGAAACTGGCGGAACTATGCGCTCACCTGCGAGAAAGCGGCTCGTATAAAGCCACTCCCAGCGAGACCGCCAACCTCGATGCCGAACACTTAGATCAAGCAGCCAAAGACAACCTGCTGATGATGAACCTGTTTAACTCGCTGAAGAAAATCACGAAAATCCAGGCATCAGAGATGTTTTCGAGGGTCAGCCTCACAGAGCAGGTTCTGAAAAACGAGGCGGCAGGCATGTATGACCGGATGTACGACCAGACGAAAGCCGACTATCGCGCACAAATTGTAAGACAAGCTAAAAAGTACAAAGCCAGCGAATACGAGTATGTGAAGCAACTGGTGGAGGAATCCGACAGCAAAGGAGAACATGTTGGATGGGCATTGTTTCCCTCCAAAGCATGGCACTCCCGAGCCAAGGCATACGTATGGATTACGGTGATGCTAACGCTGGCATTATCGGTTTTGCTGGGCATGCTGGCCATGGGCGTATGGCGCAGCGGTTTTGAGGGTCCCACGACATGGAGCTGGTGGGTGGCCTACGTGGTGTGCTGCCTGCTAATGATGATACCTGTAAGCCAAGTGGTTATAGACCTTTTCAACTACGTGCTCTACCGCATACACAAACCACGTAACACATTCAAGCTGAAATTCAAAGAGGGGCGTATTCCAGAAGAGTATGCCACGATGGTCATCATGCCAACAATACTAAAAACGGCCGAAAAGACACGACAGATGCTGGATCAACTGGAGGTCTATTACTTATCCAATGGGGCCGTGGACAACCTATACTTCACCCTGATAGGTGATGCCTCTGCGCAGCAAGAGAAAGACATGCCATTTGACCAGGAAATTGTGGATGCCGGCATGGAAAAAGTACGTGAACTGAACGACAAATACGGCCGTCACATCTTCAACTTTGTCTATCGCAACCGATTCTACAGCGAGGGAGAGCAGTGCTGGCTGGGTCTGGAACGCAAACGCGGAGCCATACTACACTTCAACGACCTGCTGTTGGGACAGCTGAGTGAACAACAGAAAGATGAATTTTTCCGCTGCCAAACTATTGATACATGGCGTGCGCACACGGTGTCGGCTAAAGGACAGCCCGCCGTGGTAGCCGACCACCGGCATCCCGTAACCTTCGTCATCACCCTCGACACCGACACGGAACTGGTGCTCTACAGTGCACAGAAACTAATCGGAGCCATGGCACACCCGCTGAACCGTGCCGTGTTGTCGCCTGATGGGCGACGCGTGGAACGAGGCTACGGCATCATGCAGCCGCGCATCAATGTGGATGTGGAGGTAACCAACAAATCACGCTATGCACAACTTTTCTCGGGGCTGGGCGGACTGGATGTCTATACCACGGCCTCGTTTGAACTGTATCAAGACATCTTTGATGAAGGCAGTTTCTGCGGCAAGGGGATCTATGACCTGCGCATTTTTCAAAAAGTTCTAAAGGGAACCTTCCCCCGGAACCTCATCCTGAGTCACGACTTAATAGAGGGGTGCTACATACGCTGTGGCCTCATCAACGATGTAGAGCTCTTTGACGACAGCCCGTCCAACTATCTGGACGACGCCAAGCGGCATCACCGCTGGGCCCGTGGAGACTGGCAGATAGTGCCCTGGCTGCACTCAACAGTGCATAACGAGGCTGGCGAACGGGTGAAGAATCAAGTAAATACCATCGGGCGATGGAAAATTTTTGACAACCTGCGGCGCAGTGTTCTGAGTCTGTCGCTTCTGCTGGCCCTCTTCTTCGGGTTTCAGGTGCTTGGCATCTAGAGGGAATTTGCGCCCCAGGAAGTGCATCAGCAAAGGGGCTGCCACCCAGCATACCATGGTGAAAAGTGCGGACACCACCATCATCCCGTTGCCCACAGCATTGTCGCTCCAGGTGTTG
>JAFVBF010000066.1 GCA_017480145.1 Bacteroidales bacterium | reverse complement strand
TGTCCGATAAAATGTGTACTTTTGTTCTTGGTTATGCTTTGTTCTTGTGGTGAAAACAAAGTTAACCAAAAAGGCTGAAACCTATAAAATAGTTTCAGCCTTTCGTTTTTATTCGTCAAAAACTTTTAGCGGACAGCAATAGTTTTCAATACCAACCTACACCACATAAGGTCCACAACCTGTATAGTCAATTATTGCTGTCCGCTAAAAATCGGATAGAACGAAGCGCAAGGAGGGCTTACTTTTGAGTTGAAAGACCTATAACCGCATAAAATCTACAATTGACAACTGCTTCATGCGACCTAAAAGGCTTTAGCGGACAGCAATAATAGTCAATAGAATCAATGTTAGCAAAAAACTCCAAAGACTTGATTTTCGCAATGTCTGATAAACTGAGAAAAAAAACGCTTTTATCTCCACGTCAAACAAGGAGGGGGGATACATCATCTTTTTAAACAATACTAATATATATAACCCTCGCCCTATCTCGAATATGAATCTCTGTTCCGACTACCGTACCTAACGCCCTCGGGAAACTGTATTGAAAAGACTATCGGTTGTTTCCACATCTGTAATAACCTTTGTCAGCAGATTGCATGTTTTCAGGTCGTAAGGCAAAATGCCCTCGCCCTGTGGAGTCTGACAGCCAAAATACTGGAAGAGATGTGTCCAATAGTCCGACAAGACGCCCCTACCCTCAGAGAAATCAACCCGAGTGAGAGGAAATCTGGGGGTGCCATCATCCAATGTATAAGCATTGCGAACCAACTCGCTACAGTACTGGGCCTCATTATCCAGTTGAAAGTCGAAATCATACGGACGTCCTATATAGGTTTTGGCATTAGACACATAGCGTGCTCCATCCTCCGGGGTCCCCATACGCATAACATCATAACGTGGGCTATGACCACCATATAGAGTAAAATCATATAAAAACGTATCCAGTGGATAACGAGCCACACCACGTTTAACTGTAGCATCAATGACGAACACCGTATCGGCAGCAACGTCAACAATAGCTACATGAATACACTGAAGTTGCGATTCATCCGACATATCGGAAGTAAGACGACCTATGCTGTCGGATGAAATGCCGAAATCAAAACCCAACGGCACTGAAACAAAAATTAAATCTCCTGACTGAAGAGTGGACACATTTGTCCTATTAGTACAAGACACACAGTAAAGGCAAATGAAAATTGCAAGCAAACCAAGCAACAATCTACTCATATTCTGTTGATTATTATATAAAACATTAACCTACCCCTTTCAAGAACGCATTACGTGAACTGGGTTCAAATCGTTCTATAGCATAGCGTAACGTCGTTCGAGGTATGGCCGTGTAGCGTTCTCTCAGGTAATTCATCAATCGCACCTCATCGCGTTTGCCAGCCTCACGGAGCAACCAGCCTACAGCTTTTTGTATCAAATCGTGCCTATGAGGCAGTAGGAGGTCAGCAATAGCATATGTATCATCTAACTGTCCATGTCTCAAAAACTGCATTGTAGAGACCATAGCGATTCGCTGCTTCCACAAGTGATTGCACTGCGCCAAATCATAAAGAATCTGCCTATCCTTATCCAGCAGCCATACCCCGAGCAACTCATAGCATGAAAGATCTACCAAATCCCAGTTATTGACATAGTCCATATGCGTGAGATAGAAGTCTATCTGGCCTTGCTGCGCTAATATTTCTTTCGTATGACGAAACTGCTGTACCAGTACCAGCAAAGCCGCCAAACGGACCTCATGATAAGGAGAAAGCATACATTGATGTAAATCCCCCATCGGGCAGTCCTTCCATAAATTCCTCACTACCTGCCGAGTCATGGGCACCTTGATTCCAAGGAACTTATCTCCTTCACCATACTGACCAGGACCACATTTAAAGAAACGTGACAATCCATCTACTTGTGAAGGGTCGGCCACAGCCATCATTGCGGATTCAAGTCTATTCATTACAGACCAGCTTTTTCTGTGGAAAAATCATAGAAAGAATAATAGACCCAAATAGAATACCTAATATCACCAGTAGAGACACCGACGTACCGATTTCCCACCCCAAAAATTCATGTCCAATCATCTTCACACCAATAAAGCATAATAGTACCCCGAGACCATAACGCAGCAGCCAAAACATTTCAGAAACATTGCTAAGCAAGAAAAACAATGAACGTAAACCCATGATGGCAAATATATTAGAAAAATACACAATATAGGTATCGGTAGTAACTGAGAAGACTGCCGGAATGCTATCCACAGCGAAGATGACATCCGAAAACTCAATGACAAGTAGCACAAGAAACAACGGTGTAATATAGGTGCGTCCATCAATCTTCATGAAAAAATTATTCCCGTCACCCTGCGGAGTGACCCGGAAATGACGACTGGCAAAACGAACCATGGGATGATTGGCCGTGTCTATATGTTCATCCGGCTTGTTGCAGAACATCTTGATACCACTATAAATCAATATCACACCAAATAGTGCCAAAATCCATGCAAAACGTGACACCAAAGCCCCCACGGCAAAAATAAAGACAAAACGCATCACAATAGCTCCCAGTACACCCCAGAAAAGAACACGATGATAATACTGCTTGTCAATACCGAAACTGACAAAAATCATAATCATCACGAAAATATTGTCTATCGAAAGGGATTCCTCTAAGAAATAGCCTGCCAGATACTGGCTCGTAACCTCTTGCCTATATATTTCTAAAGCAGTAGCATAGTCCATGTCTGGAGTAATAGTCCCAGCCAACGGACCAGAACCCACATAGTTCAACAAAGACTGCAAATCCGTAATGCCATGAATCCATTCAGCACGAAAGCGCAGCAACAATGCAAACAGCAGTGCCAGTAAAACCCATACCGCCGTCCACAATGCAGCTTCTTTAACCTTGATAACATGATCCTTCTTGTGAAACACCCCCAGATCGAGAGCCAGCATAAAGGTGATGAACAACAAGAAAAACACAAAGAACAAATATCGAGTAAGCATATCCTACCTCCTGTTTTATTCTAATAAAAATACCCATAGACACACACTTACGCGGAGTCTATGAGTCTCATTGCTTATGGAAGTTGCCAAGCCCCTTGCAGAACCAGAAACATATTGACAGCATCCACGGCCTTTGCCGCCAATCACTCCCTTATAATAAGATTGCAAAGATACAACTTTTTAGCGATTGCAATGAGAATATATGCTCCGCCATTTATTCCCTTATAAATCTCGCATTACCAAGAAACCATGAATCCCTAACAAGCCAAATTATATTAACCATTTGCCAACGTCAAGGTGGCAATGCTTACCTTGGTATCAGGCAAAGCCAACACAACATCAGCACACTCGGAAAGCGTGGCTCCTGTGGTAAGCACATCATCCACCAATAGGACATGACGTCCCTGAAGTGCCGATACGTTGCGCACCATAAAGGCTTTATGAATGTTATCCATCCGACCGATACGATCCTTATCGGTCTGTGTGTCAGTAGCAATCACTCGCACCAAGGCATCTGCAACAATCGGCCTTGGAAATGTCTTGGCAATACCCTGACACAACAACAATGACTGATTATAGCCACGTTGCCATAGTTTGCTACGATGTAGCGGCACTGGGACAAGGCAGTCCACACTATCAAATCGCCCACACTGCGCAAGATCACGCCCCATCAGCAGCCCCATGCGCAGCCCCAAAGCCTCGTCACCTCTATATTTAATGGCATGCACAATCCTTTGCGAGACCAATCCCTGCTTAAAATACATATACGAAGCCGCGGCATCAAAATGGACACGACCCATGAGACGCAATTCAGTAGCATTGTCTACTATTGCGGCATTGCGTGCCAGCGGCAAATGGGACATACAATGTACACATAGACTCTGCTCATCACCCTCTAAAGGCTGTCCACACCCATAGCATATCGCAGGGAAGAAAAGACGCAATAATTCCTGCAACGGGGCAAATCGATAATGCCTCATAGCATTCGACCCTCAAAAAAACAGCTATCCCCATAGCTTAAAAACCGGAAGTCATGCGACAAAGCATAGTCATAACAGTCGCGCCAACGATTGCCAATCAGGGCTGATACAAGCAGCAGAAGCGTGCTTTTGGGCTGGTGGAAATTGGTCACGAGCGACTTGACGACACGGTATTGGTAACCAGGGGCAATCAATAGTTGCGTAGTCCCATCAAAACGATCCAAACCATAACGCTCCATCCAAACAAGCACGTTTCCATAAGCATCGCTGAGTGGAAGGGCCTGTGAATCCAAGTCATAACAGTCCCACTGACTAATATGCATCCGATCCAATTCTGGATTAATAGAAAGCTGAACGCCAAACCAATATATAGATTCCAGCGTTCGCACCGTTGTAGTCCCTACGGCAATAATGTCATCATTTACATGTCGGAGTACCTGCTGCAAGTTATGCTGAGAGATTTGGACATGCTCCACATGCATGGTATGACCTCCTATGGTTTCTGATGTCACCGGCTTAAAAGTGCCAGCGCCCACCTGCAGAGTGATGAACTCCGTATCTATATTTTTTTCTTTCAGGCGTTGGAACACCTGCTTCGTAAAGTGAAGACCAGCCGTAGGTGCAGCCACCGAACCAGCATGATCAGCATAAACTGTTTGATAACGCTCATTGTCATCTTTCTCGGCATTACGGTGTAGATATGGTGGTAATGGAATGACACCAGCAGCATCAACGATTTCAGCAAAACTATCGCCACCATCCCATGAGAAGTCTATCACCCAGCCCTCACCTATCGCCTCGCGTCGCACAGCATTCAGCGTCACATAATGACTTCCAACGGCAACCCGCATGCTTAATGGGCCTTCTTTCCATTTCTTGTTATTGCCCACCAAGCAAAGCCAAGACGTTCTCTCTCGCTGAGCAAACGATTCCGGCGCCACTGTCTGCCATGGTTCTAAACAAAATATCTCTATAATAGCACCCGAAAGTTTCTGAAATAGCAACCGTGCATGAATCACCTTGGTATCATTAAAGAGCATCAACGCCCCCGCAGAGACAAGGTCTGGCAAATCAACAAAGCGGTATTCCTCAATCTTACCTTGACTGTAATGCAAGAGTTTTGACTGGTCACGCTGTGACATCGGATACTTGGCTATACGCTCATTGGGCAGCGGATAGTCATAAGTTGACATTGCAATATTTTTTGGAGCCTTCATTCTATCGAGTTCTGTTGAGTGCAAAGTGAAAGTAAAATATACCACAGAACAATGATTGGCAATGCCATAATCCCCAAAAGTACAAGCAGAACAATATCTGTCAGCACAAAAAGGAAACGAGTCCTGTTCTCTTTCCAATGGAGATTCTTGAATTTAAGACCAAACATTGGGACATCGGAAATCATCAAAAGACAGACAATCAAAGCAACGATCAAAAGGAGAAACAAGCCCGTACCGCCAAAAACAAACTCTGCAAATCCATACGTAGGAAGAACCGATATGCGAACTAAACCAGTATTACTATAACAAATACCTAAAGCAACCCAAATAAGAGCATTTGCAGGAACAGGAAGCCCTCGAAACGAGTGCGATTGACGAGTATCTATATTAAACTTGGCCAAACGATAGGCCGCAAAGGCTGGTATCATCAATGCCACATAACTATACACACCACAGCCACCCTGAATCAAAATAGAGTAAAATATAAATCCTGGAGCCACTCCCGAAGTGACGACATCTGCCAAAGAGTCTAACTCCTTGCCTAAGGGCGAAGCCACACGGAGAAGTCGAGCCACCATGCCATCGAAGAAGTCGAACACTACGCCCACTAAAATCCACAAAGAAGCAAGATCGAGGCGGTGTTGCACCGCAAAAGCAGTAGCCACTGTACCACTCAACAGATTGCAGAGAGTTATTAGATTGGGTATTTGTTTTTTCATACGATTATCCTATTTTTGCTATTTACTGTCCCATCCATGAACAGCTGACCCGTCTATTAAAAAAAGGAATGTAGAGAGGGCTACATTCCTTTATCTATTACTCGCCGAATATACGGCTATTCCTGCTTATAGAGTGCTATGACTTTCTTAAATTCCTCATCTTCCCAAAAAGCGCGGAATTCCACATCCACAGCAGCCTTGTACTTATAGTCATACTCCTGATCAACCGAAGCCTGAAGGTTCTTGATAGCATTAGCCTTGTCTCCCAAACGGGCATAGGCTACTGCACGGAGGTAATTGACATTGGCATTTTGGTCAAGACTGCAATCCAACGTGCGAATAGCGGCATTGACATCGCCCGTCACCATCTGTGCATAAGCAAGATTGAAGCTACAGGATTTCTTTCGAAGCTGCTTAAGTGCCTCATCATAGTTACCTTGTTCCAAGTCAAGGATGACCAAATTAGCCTCAGCATCAGTACTACCCTGCTGTATAGCCTCATCAAAATAGTATTTTGCCAGTGCATAGTCAAGCTTGCCCATATACAGGAGACCCAGATTATTGAGAACATCAGGATTGTGGGGATTGAGTTCACGAGCGACATTAAGGTACCGTTCTGCCTCACCAAGATCGTCCAGATAGAATGCCACTGCACCAGCATTATTCCATGCAGACCATTCGGCCGCATAATGCTCGGTAGCCCACTTGTAGTATTTCATCTTGGTCTCATAACTATAATTGATGTAAGAAACGTACATCAGCTCGTCATAGGAAAGGCGGGAGAGATCCAACTGAGCCTGTTTGAGCAACTCGGGATCCGATTTGCGCGCCTCCGAATAATAAAGGGCCACCTGCGCACGGCGAAGACTAGGAAATATCTGTTCATTCAGTTGAGGATAAACCTCAGCCATATTGCGCAGCATCTGCTCACGCTTCACAAGATTCTGCTGTGTCTCTACAACATTGATAACATTATGCTTCTCCTCAATATCAGACTCCTCGACCATGATGACAAAATGCACCCAATCCTCGCCTGCGGCACGAGTAGTGATAATCACCTGCTTCATTTGATTGTACTTGTAGTAGGCAATATCCTGTTGCTTTACCTTAGCACGACGAGCCATGATGGTCAGAACCTCGTCAAGAAGGTTGCGAAACTGCTCTGTGATTATCTCTGCACGGTTCTTAGATACACCTGCATTGAATCGTTCTTCGCCCTCGGGCGAAGCCCAACCCGTAATATTAACCTGCTTGGGAAGCCCCTTTTCGAGCATAACCCTCTTTAAATCGTCAAAAGTTGCCTTAGTATCATACGTACGGTTCATACCGAACCCCCAGTCGAGATTGGACTGCCCATTGGGGAAATATACATCGGCCGCATCCACCACGCCCTCTTTCTTATTGTAGTTAATGGGGGCGATAGAGATAGCCCCATGTATGTCAATCCATGAGGAAGTATTGTTCACGCCATCCGATATGAGGACTTCCGAGAACTGGAGTCCTCCGTCATACATTAGGATTTCATCCGCAAAACGAGACACATCATCAGTGGCCTTTGCCTTATAGCCGACTGGGGCAAGTGTAACGCGCCCCGTCTCCATACCAGGCTTGAAATCAAACATATCAGTATAAGTAAATCGACCACCTGCTTCATAATTAATGGTCTGACCCGTCCCCGTAACATTTTCACCCTTGAGAGTCATAGGCTCCAGTGCAATAGTTCCACTGTCCCACGTAAAAACAGGCTGCACAAAAAGAGCAACACTCTTGTCAAAATATTTTTGCGGAATCTGACCAACAAATTTGACGACAACCTTGTTGTTGCGAGTCTCAACAGGATCTGGTGTGGCCTGATAACGAACATCACCATGATGAGACTTCATGTATTTCAACCCGCTGCACCCCGTAAGAAACATGGATGCCAAAATCATTAATAATAGCGTTCTTTTCATAAAAAGACTCTGTATTTTTCGCTCCAGACGACTCCGGAATCTGTGTTTTACTTTACGCAATGGACATTATCATCCTCATTCTATGCACCATGCCTATGCGGATACATAAAACCGAAACAGACACATATAGCATAATGAATTTGCAAATGTACGTTTTTTTTTTGAATGAAGTCCATCCCCAAATTTGTTTCCCATTCAAGTTTTATCAGTTACATGTGGCAGGACAACATCAAGACGGATTTCAACCGACACACTGAAGGCGAAAGACTATCCCCTCTTCAGGCTACAGAATGACTTCATCTGGCAGTAAAAACAGTCGTTAGATTTTGGAGTAGCGATAGGATGAAATGGCAGACAAGGATCCATGAGGGACGTGACACAAGATCTGAGTACATCTTCAAAATCCGACAACATCTCGACAGAAATATTCTCATCCCCGTCCCATGAAACAGGCATAAAATCAGGAGTATTTGAACGCAGTGGGATAATGCCAGCCCTAAATGGATGGGTAGGATGATCATTTTCATTATAAAGCCAAGCGTAGGTCATCACCTGAAACCATTTATCAGGAAATTCCGTTTTGCGCTCAGACATTGAGACCTCACTCATTGTCACAGCACCGGTTTTATAATCAGCAATTCGAATGATTCCATTCTCCCTATCTATCCTGTCGGCCTGACCTATTATATTGACTGTGACCGATTGCCCGCCAACATTTATGACAAGCGGATGTGTCATGCCGTGTTCGACTGATTCTACCTTCAAACTATTACCTGATTCTATGCTATTTATCTCATAACCGAGAAAACGTCGCAATTGGGATATAGCAACCTGAGCCGAGAGATAGTTGCGCCCTGTGGACGAAGCATCTCTTCCAACTTTGCGGACAAACCAGTCCTGTACACGGGATTCTATTTCTACCCTCGCCGCAAGGAGTTCTTTAGCAGACAAATAACGTCCTTTTGCCGACAGGTAAATGTCCATAAGAATATCATGCACGCATGTTCCTAACTCAGATGCATCCACCTCCTCCGCGAAAGAATCTATCTCAGTGATTCCCAAGACATACCTGTAGTAATAATTAAGGGGACAATGACGGTACAAATTAAGAGCGGAAGGCGAAAAGCCTCGATCAGCAAGGAGATTTAACCGTCGCATGACATCAGGATTCTTTGCAACGGCAACATCATAGTTATGAATATAGGCTGTATGCTCAGCAACAATGACTTTTTCTTGGACAACTATATTCGGATAACGAGAAGCCAACTCTTCGCGTACTTGCAGGAGAAATCGACTGGGTTCTCCTTTCCCCATTGCATCAGCATCGGTACTGAAAACCAAATCAACTTCTTCGGCCCGCTGCAAAAGACTATAGAAATGATTGGCATAAACCGCATCCTTATCTCGATAGGTCGGAATACCATACATCGTCTTCAACCCATATGGAATCAGCGTATTAGAATTTCTTCCTGCGGGGAGAATCCCTTCATTGACCGACAAGAGGATGACACTGCGGAAGTCCAAGTTTCTGGTTTCAAGCATTCCCAAAAGCTGAAGTCCCGCCAACGGCTCGCCGATAAAGGAGACATTATGGCGTTTGGCAATCCGTCCATAGAATTTGTAGAGTACGCTAAGCGTCTCAAGGCAATGATATTGCTGCTGGAGCTGAAGGAAGTAATCAGTGAGTTCTTGCCAACAGACAAGCGCAGCATATTCTTTCGGATTCTTTTGGAGCTGGCCTTGTTGCCTTAACTGCTGAATACAACGGCTCCACAAAAGAAGCATCCCATCAGGATGAGCAGCTTCAGCATCAAAAAGGAAGGCAATGGAATCTGTATCCATACCCATAGGACGCAGCAACTCTGCAAACTCCTTCCATGACGCATAAACAGCATGAACAGATTCAAAGGCCTCGGAAAGTTTCGAAGGAGTAAACGCCCCGCCTATGAGGGGCATGAGAAGATGGTCAGAAAGTATATCTGCCACGTCACCATGATAAAAGCGTCCGTCACGACCATGCAGATGAAGATTCAGAATACTAATAACCAACGAATTGACAACACTATAGCAAAATGGGAACCCAAGTGTGACATTCACTGTGGGAATCTCATCCGGGATAGCGTTCAACATAGGTATGAGCAACTTCTCGTCAGCCAGTACAACAGCTGTCTGGTCAAAATCCGAATGTCCCTGATGAGCAAAATCAATAAGACGCTCCGCCGCATAACTCGTTTGAAGAATATTTTCCGGACAACTCACCAGTGTTATTTTCTTGGTTTGGAGTCCAAAATGATCTGGGTAGCCTTCCGGTACGGGGAATCGCTCTGCCTGACGACGTAAGAACTGACCTGCCTCCTGTCGGGAATCGTCAAAATAGTAAGCATCACCATCTGTAATGAGGGCACCACGCCCTTCCTTAACGAATGCAGAAATAATCGATTGCTCACTGAGAGACAAGGCATTGAACCCCACAAAATAAACAAATTCATAGGGTATTTCGGATAGCCGAGACACAACATGCTCAGACGCCTCCCTGTAGGCCATACCGCTATAAGCCTGACCGCTGGCACGGAGTCGCTCTCGGAGTTGCGAATAGTAGCGATAAAGAGAACGATAGAAAGCAAGATACTGTTGCTGGATGGGCGTTAGACTGGGAGAAGAAACATCCCATTCTCCTATAGACTTGAGTTCATGAAGATTAGCAAAGATGCGTTCAGCATCAACCAAATAGAGGTCAATTTCAGAGAAATCGCGAAGCATCAACTCCCCAAACGAAATAAAATCCTCAAAACTATCGTATTTATGATTGCCATTAGCCAACTGACGATGAATATCGTAGAGTTCAAAAAGAAGAAATTCGGCAGGAATAATGGCAAGGCCACTAAGTCGAGATACGATGTCATCCATGCCCATCATGCACGGCAAAAAGAAAGGACGACTGGAAAGTGACAACAGCTGACGACTAAGGAAAAGTCCAGGACGCCTATTATTGAAAACGACCGCCACACGATCCATGTTGTCTGGGTGTTCTGAATAAATACGGGCAGCAACTTCAGCAAGAAAAGATTTCATGGGTCAGTGTTTTATTAATACGTAGGTAGAACCGGAACAGGATTTGTATCACGAATGAGGCCTTCTAAATGCAAACCATTAGGAATACGCCATTTAACAAATCACGATTCATACTTTTGCCATTATCACGTTTTGTTCTACGAAAGACACCTGAAAATCAAGGTAAATGGGTCTGACGAAGGAAGTCTGAAGCAGGTACCAGTGCCTCGGGCTTGCCAACATCCATCCAATCTTCAGAATCGTGACTAAAGGCACTGATTTTATATCTTTTGGAAGCTTCCAGATAAGCAGGTATGACCGGAAATGACCCCTGGCGAGAAGACAAAAACCGCAACATTGACTGTCCCAAAAGGGCGATACCACTAAAGGCCTGTTCATTGTATTGCTGACAAGGTTCCGCCCCCCATAGAAACTCGCCCGTAGAGCGATTATGCCAACCCACAAGACCACCTTGGGCATTGAAAAGGAGCTGGCGCGAAGTGGCACGACGGCTGACTGCCAGCAACGCCTCAGACTGTATTTCACTCTGATAATCAGGAAGGCATGATAACGGAATCCGTGAAAGGACATCAACATTGTGAATCAAATAGGGCCCTGGCGTGCGAAAGAGCGTTGCAGCCTTAGCGATAGCTCCCCCCGTGTCAAGCAACAATTGAGTTTCGTCGGAAATGCTGATGTGGACAGGACATCTGCGAGAAGCAAGAAAGTCCACAATCTGAGATGCAAAATGATGGACATTAACAACGATGTGTTCCACCCCATGCCGAACAAGATTCTCAATATTGATTTCCAGCATAGTTTTGCCATTGACTTCCACCAGCGCTTTGGGTCGGTCATTGGTCAGTGGTCGGAGGCGGGTACCCAATCCAGCGGCAAGGAGTAATGCTTCCATATCTGTGCTTATTTTGTCGATGCAAAGGTATTATTTTTTCAGAGTTCGGACAGGAGTTTGACCGAGAGTTCCTCATTTTTAAAAATTTACTTATCTTTGCAATTTGATTCTTCTGCATATAAGCAGATAACGTTTTGATGTGCAACAGGATGCACGCCAAGAACAGACATTAGACAAATTACGATATGCGATTGAAGAGATTAGGACTATTTTGCACTTTGGCAGCTGCCACGCTGTACTTCTTTTCCGCCTGTGAAAGTGCCGAAGAGATTGCCTATATCCATGATGCGCCCCGCGATGCAAAAGAAGGGCTTTCGGGAACTTTCTCAAACGGAATACAGCCCAATGACCAACTGTACATCTACGTCGAAAGCGAGGAGGCTGGAGCAGCCATCCCGTTTAACCAGGAGACCAACAAGGTGGCAGTGAAAGACGGGGCCGTGCTTAATTCGACAAACGGGGCCGTGAAAGTACAGGGATATCTTGTGAACCAGAGTGGATCCATTACATTCCCCGTGTTAGGCGAACTAAGCATACAAGGGCTGACACACCACCAACTGGCCGACATGATTAAGAAACGCCTTATTGATGAAGGGCATCTGACGAATCCCGTAGTGACAGTGAAATTGATGAATTTCAAAGTGTGCATCCTGGGCGATGTGGCAAGACCTGGGCAAATCGTGGTTGATGGCGAACGCATCACGATTTTCGAAGCACTGAGCCGCGTGGGAGACTTGACAATTTACGGACAGCGGCAGAACGTGACGATTATCCGAGAAGAGAACGGAGTACGCACGATTGGCGAAGTAGACCTCTCCTCAAAGGATATTTTCCAGTCACCCTACTACTACCTGCATCAAAACGATGTGGTGTATGTTGAGCCGAACATGAGAAAAAAGAAGAATGCCGAGCGTGACCCCATGACTATGACCTACGTGTCAAGTGCAGTGAGCATCATTTCTGTGCTTTCGACCGTCGTTTACCAATTGATACTGGCAAAATACTACTATAACAAATAGTCCTCAATTGGCATAGCCGATTACCGCTTCATTACAAACCCCTTCCTACAGACTTCATTTAGACCATGGAAAATACTATCAGAGAAAACATCCCCGTCAATCCAACCCAGCCCAATGGAACGGAGGAAGAAAAAAGCATCTCGATACGCGACATCTTATTCATCGTCATCAACAACTGGATGTGGTTCACCGTGTCGGTTGTGGTGTGTTTGGTCATCACTATGCTTATTTTTAAGTCACGTCCAAAGGAATACACCCAGCAAGCCAGCATTTTGCTTCGCGATGACGTGAAAAAAAACAGTGCGACACAAGGCATGGAGGCCATGTTCTCCCAAATGGGGATGACAAGTGGAACAACATCCATTGAGAATGAGATTTACCTGCTAAAATCATCACCTCTAATGGTAAACGTGGTAAACCAACTGGAGTTGAACAACACTTGCCAACGAGATGATCTATTCCATAAGGAGACCTATTATAAGAATTACCCATTACGTCTTTCGTTCTATAATCGAGACATAACGAACAATGAGGCTGGTATGGCCGTGAGGGTGACACCTCGGAGTAACGAGCAATACGACTACCGCATTACCTCCCTGAATGGGGAAAAGTACAAGATGAAAGGGACGGCCTACTACAACCAGACCATCTCTATATCCGATAATGAGTCGTTTTCTATTGACAAAACTTCCTATTTCGATAATGAGTGCATCGGCTCGACCTTTGTCTTGTCCGAACAACCCGCCGTGGTGACAGCTCGCAACATACTGAAATCCTTAACTGTGAACCGTGCCGACAAACTGGCATCCATTATCCTGATAGGCTACAGCGACCAAAACCAACAGAGGTGTGCCGAACTGATTGACACTTTGATTTTGGCTTACAATAATGATGTGGTGAACGACAAGAATCAGGTGGCTCAGAAGACCGAGGAGTTCATCTCAGACCGTATCAACTTAATCTCCGGAGAGCTGCGCGATGTGGACAGTCAAGTGGAGCAACTCCAAAAAGGAGCTCAACTGCCCGATTTGGCCACCGCATCAGGAACACTGCTACAAACTGGAACTAAATACAACGAAGAGGTAGTCGCCTTGGAGACAGAACTAACATTGGCCAACTACATCAAAGAGTATATTGACAACCCAGCCAACGACCAAGAGTTGATTCCCGCCAACGTAGCATTATCCGATGCAGGCATCCAGTCGATGATTGCCACCTACAATCGCCAAATGCTGAGCTACCAGAAACTCGTGACCAGTGCCGGCATCAACAATCCTCAACTGAAAAATACCCAGAGAGAGTTACAGGTAACACATAACGCCATCTCAACCTCCATCGACAACCTCATTAACTCCACTAAGATACGACTGGACAATGCACAGTCAAAAGAGCGCAAAACACGCCAGCAAATCACAAACATGCCAACGCAGACCAAAGCCGTAACCGAGGTGGCTCGTCAGCAGAAAATCAAAGAGGAATTATATTTATACCTACTCAACAAACGAGAAGAAAATGCCATGAATCAGGCCATTACAGTGGCCAATGCAAAAGTGGTAGAGAGTGCATTCCTGCAAAAGAAAGGTCCACGGCTGATTATCTTCTTGCTGGCTGGAGGCCTGATAGGTCTGCTGTTGCCCGCCGTCATAATGTTTCTCATCAACTTCTTCAACACCAAGATTCGCAGCCGCGCCGATGTAGAGTCTGCCACCAATATTCCTGTGCTGGGAGAGATTCCCAGCAAGCCTTCTGACCGCGAAAATGATGAAATCATTGTCACCCCGGAAGGCACAGATGGCGTTACCGAGGCTTTTCGTATACTGCACGCCAACCTGCCATTCTTCATGCCTGGAGAGGATCAAAAGGTGTTGCAGACCATTTCCACCACTCCTGGTGAGGGAAAATCGTTTGTTGCGCTAAATCTGGCCCTCTCTCTGGCCTATCTGGGTAAAAAAACATTGTTGATGGATATGGACCTCCGTAAGCGCAGCCTCTCCAAGACCATGGATCGCCATAATCGAACGGGCCTGATACACTACCTGCTCGGCCAAGAGACTGACCCTAACGCCATCATCACCCACAGCGATGCCTCAGAGTTTCTCGACTATGTGGTCTGTGAGAAGGTTCCACCTAACGCAACACAATTGCTGCTGAATGGCAAACTATCAGACCTAATGAAAGCACTGAAGCCTCAGTACGACTATATCATCATTGATACCACGCCAGCACAGCTTGTGGCCGATGCAACCATCGTAAACAACGAGGTTGATCTGACGCTCTATGTGATGCGTATAGGTCATGCCACCAAAGGAATGCTTCCCATGGTGCAAGAACTGGCTGACAAGAAGAAATTCAAGAATATGGTGATGGTGCTGACAGATATGCCCATACGCAAGAAAGGATATGGATACGGTTACGGATATGGGTACGGATATGGGTACGGCTACGGGTATGGATACGGATATGGCTACGGGTATGGGTATGGATACGGTGAGGACGAGAAAGACCGCAAGAAAAAGAAGAAAAAGCACCACAAACGATAGTCTTTAAGAGCAACAGGATTTCATTCATTCCTATCCAGCATTAGTTCTATTTCTAATTCTAAAGAGATGAAAGCCATTGCCACCGATATTGAAGGGGTATTCATCATTGAACCTAAATTGTTTGGCGACGCTCGTGGCTATTTTTTTGAAAGTTTCAATGCCCGTGATTTCAAAGCCCTAACAGGGATTGACATCACTTTTGTGCAGGACAATGAATCAAAGTCCAGATATGGCGTGCTGCGTGGATTACATTTTCAACTGCCGCCATATGCACAAAGCAAATTGGTGCGCGTCGTAAAAGGGAACGTACTGGATGTGGCAGTGGATTTGAGAAAGGGTTCCCCCTCCTACGGTTGCCATGTGGCAGTAGAACTAAGCGAAGATAATCATAGACAACTCTTTATCCCAAGAGGGTTCGCCCATGGTTTTGCGGTGCTGAGCCAGGAAGCCATATTTCAATACAAATGTGACAATTACTATGCTCCTGACCACGAGGGGGCGATAGCTTGGAACGACCCTACGCTGTCCATTGACTGGCAGATACCGGTAGCCGATGTACTGCTTTCAGACAAAGACCGAAATCATATGCCATTGGAAGGATTTGAAAGTCCTTTCTCCTATCAAGCATTTTAAGATACAACAACAATAAAAGGCAACCCCTTGATGGGGTTGTTTTTTTAGATAATCGAATACATGAATATACTTGTCACAGGAAGCCACGGTCAATTAGGAACACATTTACAACTATCATCAGCACGCTTCTCCGAGGCTTTTTTTTTCACTGACATCGACACACTCGACATTACCAACGACATCGACGTACAGTCTTTTTTAAGCCACCACAATATTGATGTAGTAATAAACTGTGCGGCTTATACCAATGTGGACAAAGCCGAGGAAGAGGAGTCGCAAGCCGACAAAGTAAATCACCAAGCGGTAAAGATACTTGCCGAGGCTTGCCACACACACAATGCAACATTAGTACATATCTCTACGGACTATGTCTTTGGAGGCAACAAAAACAACACCCCCTGCACAGAGATGCAGCCCACCAATCCCACTGGAGCCTATGGACGCACAAAGTTGCTGGGAGAGAATGCGATTATCAATAGCGGCTGCCGATACTTAATCATCCGAACCTCGTGGCTCTACAGCGAATTTGGGAAGAACTTCGTACGCACCATGCTGAACGTGACAGGAAGTAAAAAAACGTGCAAAGTGGTGTACGACCAAATAGGAACCCCGACTTACGCTGGCGACTTGGCGCAAGCCATTTTGCACATCGTGTCCGCAGGTATTGATGAATGTAGCCAAGGCATTTATAACTACAGCAACGAGGGAGTGTGCAGCTGGTTTGACTTCACTCATGAGATTGCTCGACAAGCAGGACACACGGAATGCGACATACAGCCGTGCCTCAGCAGCGAATATCCATCCACCGTCATACGTCCAGCCTATTCCGTACTGGACAAGAGCAAAATCAAACAGACTTTTGGTCTTAAGATTCCCTACTGGACCTTGTCGCTGGCACAGTGCATCCAAAACCTACAAAAACAGGCGTAATCTGCGAATCCTTCATCTAATAATGGCAGGTATCCATACAGGAACAGATTGGCCAACCACCTTCCTAATGTATGTAAATCACACGAAATCCAGATAGAAATATGTCCTATTTCGTACATGAGAGCAGCTATATTGACGAGGATGTCACAATAGGCGAAGGGACCAAGATATGGCATTTCTGCCATGTGCAGCGAGGTTCTCACATCGGCAGAAACTGCTCTCTGGGTCAGAACGTCAATGTGGGCAACAATGTGAGTATTGCCGATGGCTGCCGCATACAGAACAATGTCTCTATCTACGAAGGTGTGACACTGGAGCAGAATGTATTCTGCGGCCCTTCATGCGTGTTCACCAACGTACTAACCCCAAGGGCACACTTTCCCGTGCACGGACAATATCTGCAAACAAGAGTAGGAGAAGGAGCCTCTCTGGGAGCCAACTGCACAGTGGTATGCGGACATAACATCGGACGCTCAGCAATGATTGCAGCGGGATCCGTGGTGACACACGATGTGCCAGACTATGCACTCATGGTTGGTGTACCCGCCCGACAGATGGGCTGGGTATGCGAATGCGGACGGCGTCTCAACGAAAGCCTACAGTGCCAATGCGGACGACACTATCAATCTATCGACGGGAGGCTCCAAAAGGCCGACGACATCAATAGATAAGGCCATTCAAAGAATATGATGAAGGGGCTGCAGTTTGCAACCCCTTATTTTTATATCGTGCCGAATGTTTTTATTTTTCGCCTTCACGTTTCTTGCTACTATCTATAGCTTCTGAGACATTGATGACATAGTCGCCCAATTTTTCATAAAGGGAGAAGAGACCGCTATAAGCCGAGCCAATGGAGTAGTCATAGATGCCCAATTTCAGTGCATCAAGGTGACGGTTGCGCAGTTGGTCGCGGTACTGATTGATAGCAGTCTCGGCTGCATAGGCTCCATCAAGGTCTATCTTATTGTAATCACTCTTCAAGTTGGAGTCCATCACCGACAATGCCTGCTGCACCAGATCAGTCATGTGGTCTAAATTCTCATTCTGCTCCTGATCAAAATGGACGGCTGTTTCGCGCTTGTTCTTACGCGTCATAGCAATCTGGTAGATGGCATCGCCAATGCTCTCCAGATTATCCACGATGCGCAACATAGAACTGATACGCTGCGACCCCTCTTTGGATAGGTCGCCTTCGGAGATGCGGGTGAGGAACTTGGCTATCTCCACCTCCATATGGTCGGTGATACCCTCATATTTCTCTATACGCTCCATGATAGACTCAAACTCATCATCGTCCTTAGCGGTGCGTAGCGAGGGGAGGAAGGTATACATCCGCAGTACGCGCCGCGAAAAATTCTCTATCTCCTTGCGAGCCGACTCTATGTTCAGTTCGGCGGTATTCATCAGACCACCACTGCCAATATACTTTAGGCGGAACTCGTCCTCCTCGTCCTCGGCACACGGCTTTACCATCCAGTTCACTATCTTGAGTATCTGTGGTATGAACCAAGCCAGAATCAAAGTGTTGCCGACATTGAAGAAAGTGTGGAAGATAGATAGCGCCATCGGTATTGCGGCAGGGCTGTAGCCATCGGCACCAACCTGAGTATAGGGATCCGACCCAACGATTCCCGTAGTCATCACAGCAATCAGATTCATCACAGGACGGAAAGCCAATAAAGTGATGATCACGCCAAAAACATTAAAAACCAAATGAGCCCTTGCCGCCTTCTTACCTGCGGTATTGGCCATCATGGCTGCGATATTGGCCGTAAGGGTAGTACCAATGTTCTGCCCCATGACCAAAGCCACAGCCATATCGAAACCTATCCACCCATTATAGCACATAACCAGTATGATAGCCATCATGGCTGCCGAAGCCTGTATCACGCAGGTCAGTAGCGCCCCGACGATTATCAACAACAGAATGGACCAAAATCCATATTCCGATATACGTCGCAAAGCATCCAACACTCCGGGATACTCTTCAAGGTTGGGCATAGCAGCCTGCAGGAACTCCATACCCACCAATAGCAGTGCCAAGCCAATAATAAATTCTCCTATCGACTTCAACACGTCTTTTTTCGAGAACGTGAAAACCAGCGAGATAGCCCCTAAAGCCATGGGCAGGCTGAATGCCGAGGCCGATTCGCCGAGGCCAAACAAGGTGATAATCCAGGCCGTCACCGTGGTGCCGATATTAGCTCCCATGATTACGGCAACAGCACCCGAGAGCGATAGCAGACCCGCATTGACGAAACTCACCACCATGACCGTGGTAGCCGTGGACGACTGTATGGCCGTCGTCACCACCGTACCAGTCAATATGCCACTCAGCGGGTTGTCGGTAATTTTGCCCAAGATGGAGCGCATCTTGTCACCAGCAAACTTCTGCAGACCCTCGCTCATGAGCTTCATGCCAAAAAGGAAAAGAGCCAGCGCACCAGCAAAATTGAGGATGATAACGAAAATGTTCCAGAAAAGCATAGCGGAATGTCGTTTTAGCAATTTGTCTTACATACTGTTGACCAAGTGAGGCCAACCAAAAGTTGTAATGCAAAACTACAAAGGCTTTACCAGATTCGCTGTTACGTTTTTGTTACATTTTTTACGAGGACACATCTCCCAGCCATCAGCGGCATTTATTCTCACAATATACCACAAGCCTTCTCGAAGGAATCGCACAACGAATATGCGGCCAAAGTATTTTGCAGTGTTAAAAAAAAATCATAACTTTGTTCTGTGATGCGCCCTATCTACAGGACCGCATCGCCTTAAAATACAACGAAGTAAGCAAGCACCGCCTCCTCCGAGGAGGTTGGCTTGTATCTATATGAAATATCGAAACAAAGTTCTGCAATATGACTAAAAACAGACTTTTCATAATACTCTTCTTCTTGGGATTGCTATCGTATGTCCCTATCGGACAGGCACAGATTACGTCGTTTCCCTGGACAGAGAACTTCGAGTATTTAGATGGGAATAACATCCAATGGCAGTTTGAAAGATATGGGCCAAATATAAATACGGAATGGTGGTATGCTGATACCCGTTTCGCTGGCACAAATACAAGATGGGCTCACGGTGGCTATGGACTATTCTACTCTGCTTCCTCTTTTTACTACTTTATTAACGGGTTAGGCGGCGATATAGAGGAGGACTTTGAACCCGATAATTGGTTAATAAGTCCTGCAATAAAACTACCCTGCTCTTTCACCTCTGCAACCTTGGAATTTTATGCCATCTCTCTCGATTACGGAAGCGGCGGGGACAAACTTAGCGTTTATATCGCAACCTCCGATGACCCAACACAAGTTTCGACATCCCCCGTATATACCGTCCAACTACCCACATACACTAATGACTGGTCAAGGTGTCATTTCTCCCTAAATTTGTCTGATTACGCAGGCAAGACCGTCTACATCATGTTCCGTCATCAAGAGACGAATCAAAGTAACATTGACTTCTATCAAGTTACGAATTATTGCAACTACAATCAATATGGATATAACGAATACGATTTTTATTCTGGAGTAGCGATTGATGACTTGACACTGGATATAACTGATGCAGCATACACCCATTCTGAACCCACCGAAAGTGCCAATATCTGCAACGGACAGTCTTACACATGGAGTAAAGATGGTAATAGTTATTCGACGGAAGGCACACAAAACCATACAACTTCCCACGGCGGCTGCGACACGACATTTACGCTCAGCCTTACGGTCAATCCAACCTATAACAACACCAAGGACACCTCGGGTGCAAGATTCACCATCAACGGCTCAACCTATCACGCCTCGGGGACATACACATACAACGGTACTACGACCACCGGATGCGACAGCATTACCATCTACAACTACACATTCAAGCCCGATACACTACACGTCTATTACGACACCTGCGTGATTGACGGCACCACTTTGGCCGACAAACAGACGACTATCTCTCCCTATGGCTACGACAGCGTGATTGACACGCACTACCTCGTTCACCCAGCTTATAGCTATGCCCCGAGCAAGGACACGGTGAGGCTCAGTGGACTGCCTTACACCTCGTGGCGCAGCAGGAACATTACCGATGGAGGAACTTACTACGACAGCCTGACCACCGTCGCCCACGGATGCGACAGCATCTATACGCTTATTCTTCTTGTTCGAGACACAGTGTATGAATCCTCAGAACAGGCTGGATGCGATCAGGTGGTATTTAATGGCCGCACCTACACCTCCGATACGAATCTTGTAGATACTACTGCCCACGGCTCTATCGACACCATCTATACGCTGTCCATATCTATCGACACCATTGAGATAGAGGACAGCATAGTCAAAGTTTTCAGCTACCAGCATGAGGGGCAAACTTATGTCGAGACGAAGACACTTCCTTTGGCAACAGGAGCCTGCGACAGCATACGATTCACCATCAACATACCCACCAAACACCTCAATACAGACACATGCATCCTGAGCACACTGAATATCGCCTCACTACCAGACTCCACAGACAGCATCTATCACGGAACACTACCTTCACTTGACCACGACAGTATCACCATCATTCATTACACCGTATATACGAAATACGACACAACCGTGCATGACACAGCCACCTCCCTGCCATATCTGTGGGAAGGGCATTCGTTCGACACCATTGGCACGGCCACTGAGACCTTGACTACCGCCGATGGCAAATGCGACAGCCTGGTGACTCTGCTACTCCATGTGCGCGACACTATCCGCGACACATTACCAATTTTCTCGGGATGCGACTCAATAGCGCTGGCCTACGATGGTCTTACCTACTATGCCGACACAACCCTGTATGACACTACCAGCCACGATGGACGCGACACAATTTTCATCTACCGCGTCAAGATTGATACCGTGGAGCAAAGAGACAGCATCATTGCCCACGGAACCTATTTTGACTGGGACAGCGATGGCGACGGCATCGCCGAACGCTACGACGGCATAAGGCATCCAGAGTACGACACCCTCACGTTTGCCGAATATTTAGGCAGTTGCGACAGCATTCGCCTCATCCTGCCGCTCAAATATGTCCACGACACAACATGCACCATCGGAGCCGAAGATGCCGAAGACACCACAACCAGCGTGCTGCACGACCTATATTACCGCGGCGGCATCTATGACACAGTGCTCGTCACCTACCACCACAAACATCCCTCCTACTACGACACAATAGACATCTATGGAACCTACCGTATCTGGATGGGAGTGGAATATGTGGACGAAGGCGACTACCTCGGACTGACAGACAGCAGCCTACGTACCATTCACGGATGCGACAGCCACGTCACCCAAAACATCCACATCAACAAACACCAGCCAGTAGCCATTAACGGATGTTCCGATGCCACCTACAAGGGCACGACATATTATTCTGACACAACGTTTCTCGACTCAGTAAATATTGGGACAAACTACGACACAATCTACAAGGTAGTCATTCGCCTGCGCCCATCCTATGAGATGGACAGCACAATATGGGATACCATTTATAGTTGGGATGGCACTGACTATACAGTTACTGACACATTCACGCTACAAACGATTTACGGCTGCGACAGTATTTTCCGTATGAACATCGCCATACGCGATACGGTGCACCGAGACACCTGTGTGCCAGCCATCGTACCCATTGACACCGCAAGCGTTCGACTTGTCCATGCCACCGGCCAGCCGGCTATTGACACCCTGCGCGCCACGGTCTTCCATCCTCGCACTTCTATCAGAATCTCCATGCATCACTATGGCAATGACTACTACTGGCACCAGACCCAATACTCCGCCGAAGGCGAATATGTAGACACCGACACATTGCGCTCGGTACACGGCTGTGACAGCATCGTGACTCTTACCATACACATCAGCAAACATGCCGTAGTGCCCGTATACGGCTGCGACTCTGCCTCCTACAAGGGTATCACCTATTACCACGACACCAATTTCACCGACACCATTACCTACGGACCTAATCCCGGCAACGATTCGTTCTACTACATTGGGGTCAAAGTGTTTCCCTCCAAAGTGCGCGACAGTATCGTTTGGGCCACCTACTTCACATGGGACGGGCAGACCTATATGGACAACCGCTCATTCACACTACAGACAACCCAGAACTGCGATAGTATTGTTCGCATGAGGCTCATTGCTTTCCGCACAATCCACCGCGACACCTGCCTGCCAACCATCGTCACGCTGCCTGCCAAATACGACAGCATACGCACTCCCGAGGGCAACGATACACTCGTCACTATTGCATACAACGTACACCGCAACTATGATGTATTTAGCACAGTCTATAGCGGCCACTTTGTGTGGAACGGCATCATATATAATGAGGAGGGAGAATATGACAACCGAAAAGACACACTCACCACGATGCACGGGTGCGACAGCATCGTAACCCTCAACATCATCATTGGCAAGAGCCGCAGCATATCACTTGACTCATGTGACACCGTCCGCTATAAGGATGTGGCATACACCCGCGACACGACATTTAATGACACTGTCAATTTCGGGCCTAACCACGACACCATCTATCGGCTCCGAATCACGATCCACCATTCTGTCAGTTTCGACAGCTTAGTACCCGGCACTACATTTGTGTGGAACGGCATTACCTATGGGTCTGACCAAACGTTCACCCTAAACACCAGCCATGGATGCGACAGCACCGTGACCCTGCGGGTTGTTGAGGACGACACCATCCGTTCTTTTGACGACCGTCGCTGCCTGCCCGACTCCACCAGCCTCACGTCCGACACCAACATCGTTACACTTTCTGACAGCGAGAAACAAACCATCATCTATTTCCACCAGATTTTCCCATCCCGGACAACCACGCTGCCCGCACGCACCATCTATAGCAAAGGAACATCTTCCGACAGTTTCCAGACCACGACATGGCCAACTGACAACGACACCATCCGACGCGACGGCACCTACACCACCCTGCTACACACAACCCACGGTTGCGACAGTCTGATACAACTTAGTGTGACTTTCATCGATACGCTCCTGATTAACACCGCCGACACCATCTGCGGCCCCGATGAGAACGATTACCACGACACTTCCTACCGAACCATGCAGACCGCTGGTCGTACACTGACCACAATGACCATCCATACCGCCTTACACCGATACGACTACAACCTCATCCTGCCCGATTCCGTAGTACGTAGCTCCGCCACGTCTGCCAATGACTTCACCCTTCTGTTTTGGCCTTCGGACACCGATACCATCCGCATAAACGGGACCTATGGAGGCACCATCGCTTCTTCCTTTGGCTGCGACAGCACAATACAGATGAAAGTAATCTTTATGGATACGCTTCGACTGAGCCGCACTCGACTGATATGCACTTCACGCGACTACGACACCACACACTCTGACACTACCTACACCACCGCCTCAGGGCGCAATCTGACCACCATTCGAGACACACTCTATCACTACCGCAGCACGATTTACGACACCATCCTTGACACCATAGGCCACAGCTTTACCTGGAAGGGCACCACCTATGTTCGCGACACCATCCTTGCCGAGCATTACCGCACTACGGCAGGCTGCGACAGCGTTCGCATCATCCGGTTCTTGGTGCCAGACACAATTGAGCGTACTGCTGAAGCAGTCGTATGCAATGACAATATTTCCAGTCCTTTCGACACCATTGTTATCGACACTACCACCATTGCAAATATCACTTACTATACCACTACCACCAACCACAACTGCCCAACCTATCACGTGTACGACACGGTCCACTCTTCCGTCACCATCTGGCATGGCAGACGTTTTGCCGCCGATACCATCTATCACGACACCCTCCACACTGCTATGGGCTGCGATAGCATCGTGACACTGGTGTTCACCTTCAACTGCATCACCTTTGGACCCACCATCGACACCGAGGGCTGCGATCCTTATGTATATGCCGGCAATACCTATCACCATGCAACCGACTCCATACGTATATACGACACCCTATCTAATGCCAACATGTATGGCTGCGACAGCATACGCCAGATTGTAGCCTTAATTCACCCCTCGTTTAGCGACAGCGTTTTCTACGAACTGCCTTATGAGGGCGGCAGTTTCAGATGGCTTCACACGGCTTATATGGACAGCGGCACTTATTACGACACCGCCCATACCATACACGGCTGCGATAGCACGTTCGTCATCGTCATCACCCGCGAAGATCCACCTTTCGTCTGCGACACTACATACAGCGACACAACCATCGAGGTGTGCAACGGCATACGCTGGATAGGCGGCTCCTACCGCCGTTTCAGCGGCATCTATGTTGACACCGTGGTTCGAGAGAATGGCTGCGACAGCGTGGTGACACTCAATCTCACCGTCAAGCAACCCTCCGAACTGACATGGGATACCACGGCCTGCGACTTTATCTACTGGCGCGGACACACCTACAGCAGCACTACCGACACAATGCTGCCCCTTGGCATCGCCATCAATGGATGCGACAGCGTAGAGTATGTCACATTCCATATCAAAAAATCCACGTTCTCCTACGATACACTTATCGGTTGTGGTTCGCTACAATACGACAATGTTACTTTCCACGGCACTCAGGACTACTATGGCAATCCCACTACCAACAGCGTAGGCTGCGACAGCATTGCCAAGATGCGCATCATCATCCGCCGCAACTACAGCATCGACACTGAGGCCACGGCCTGCGATAGTTTCCCGTGGCAGGGTCTCACCTATACACACAGTGGCGTTTACTCGCACACTATTGGAGCTGCCAACGGATGCGACAGCACCCTCAACCTGCTGCTGACAATCAAGTACAGCCAGCACGACGAGGTAACTGCCGAAGATTGTGAGTTCTTCTCCTACAACCACAAGAGCTACGATGCCAGCGGCATCTATATGGATACCGTTGAGCCAACAGCAGACGGATGCCTGCACACCGCCTCGCTCCGACTCACCATTCATCCAGCCCATCACATTGTGATAGATACCCATGTCTGTGACTCCCTTGTGTGGCATGATGATGTTTACAAAAACAATGTGTCCAGCCATTTCGACACTTACGACCACTTTGGATGCGACAGCACCGAAACACTAAACCTCTCGGTCACCAAGAGCAGCAAGTCGAACCGCAGCGTTACCGCATGTGAATCTTACCTATGGTTCGACAGCATTTACACTGAGAGTACCAGCGATATTCACCATACACTGAACCATGTGGGTTGCGACAGCTCCATTACCTTAAGACTCACCATCATTCATAACGACACCACTGACACCACTCTTACCACTTGCAACTTCTTCCGCTGGCACGGAAAGACATATATCCACTCCGTGGTCGATACATTTACCCTCAACGACGGCAATTGCGTCAGTGTCGATGTGCTGCACCTGACACTTGGAAGCGACACGCGTACAAACCTGCAGAAAACCGTATGTGACAGCTTCGTGTGGAACGATAGCACATACACTATCTCTACCACTACCACGCGCTATATGCAAAGCATCCACAACTGTGACAGTGTGGTAACACTAAATCTCGACATCCGCCGCACCACCTATGCAGATGTATATGCCCATGAATGTGACCGCTATTTCTGGCATGACTCTCTTTACACCGCATCAACCGACAGTGCTCAGTTTGTGCGCTACAATCGCGCCGGATGTGACAGCATCGTGACACTGCACCTCGACATGCATTACAGCATTGACAGCTGCGATACTGTGCTGGCTTGCGACCGATATCTGTACAACAACCATATATACACTTTTGATGACCAACTGTACGCTTCTCGTGGACGCACTATCCACGGGTGCGACAGTTCTTATACGCTTACCCTCCTGCTGGGATACAGCGGCAAACAGTATTTTGACACCGTCACGGCCTGCAACCAGTATGTCTGGATAGACGACAGCACCTATACTCAGGACACTGCCGTGACACTGACCCTCTACGACCGTTTCTCGTGCGAATACACACGTACACTGTTACTTTCCATGCTCTACGACACCTATCAGCACGACACCGTTGAGGCTTGCAACTTCTATGAGTGGAACAACCAGCCCTTCTACGAATCCACTGAAGATAGCATACTGACTACAGATAGCCTCGGCTGCACATTCCACCACAGTCTTACCCTGTATGTCTATCCCGACCGAAACGGCTACCTCGACACTGAGGTGTGTCAAATCCTTACACTCTCTGACGGAGCCACCTATACGAGTGAGACATCCAGCCTGCGCCATGCCATGGGCAAAACCGTCAAAGGTTGCGACAGCACGCTAATCATCACGCTCCATATAGGCAATCGTTTTGCCGAGTCTATTCTGCCTGCCTGCGATTCACTGACCTACAAGGGCATTACCTACACGGCATCGCAAACCATTTTCGACACCATCCATTTAGCCAACGGATGCGACAGCCTACAAACATTACATCTGCAAATCACGCCTACCGCTGTAACAATCGAAGAGGTAGCCGCCTGCGACAGTTTCGTCTGGCAACGCAATGGCAACACCTACTATCATACTACGGGGGCTATTGATACGGCGAGACACAGCAATACCTGCGACAGCGTCTTCATATTGCTCATCGCTATCAAAGAAGATGTCTATTCCGAAAAGAATGTCACCACCAACGAGCCTTACGTGTGGAACGACATCACCTACACCACCAATGGAACGTACTATCAGACTTTCCCCGCAGCCAACGGATGTGACAGCATTGCAATGGTCAATCTCTATTTCACGCATTTCGCCACTCCCATCATTTACAGTCACAGCAACCGCTTGGTACTGGTGAACCATTACCCCTACGGAGAGAACGCCATGCGTGTGGACTACTACGCCTATCGGTGGTATCACGATGGCACACTCGTTGAAGGAGCCAACGATGATTCCTTTGGCAATGAGCATGGCAACGCTCTTAACGGATGTTTCACCGTGGCTGTGGCCGTGGATGAAGAGCAGGAACACTGGTTGATGTCTAATATCATCTGCTTCGGCACGGCAGGCATCAACGACGTGCAGGAAGAGTCCGCAAATTTATCGGTTTACCCCAACCCAATTGCCAGCGGAAGCACCCTCACGATTACTTCAACACTTCCCGAGAATCAGTTGCACGGAGCCGTGCTATCGCTATTCGACCGACAAGGGCGCGAGGTGATGACACAACCTGCCGTACAAACCACCACGATTCCCATCCAGCAGCCTGCTGGCCTTTATCTGCTTCAGATACGTACTGCTAACGGCAAAACACTTACTACCAAGATTATTGTACGATAATATCCATGCGGCGAGTACTCCTTCCATTGGCCGCAGGCATCGCCTTGGCCGAATGGGTCTGTCCCGCAATTCCTACCTTGTGGCTCATCCTGCTTCTGGCAATTTCTCTGCTATCCGCCGGAATGATTTACCATTTTGGTACAGCAAAGACAAATACCTCGGGGGCGAGATTTGTATTCTTTGCACTGATTGCTATTTTCTGGAGTACAATGGGGCTACTGCTACATGGCATACATCAACCCCAATGCAGCCTATCGGCAGGCCTACACACGGTAAAGGTAAGGTTGAACAACACCCCGCAGGCCACAGAATACCGTTATCGCGCCACGGCCGAAATCGAACAAGTTTTGTCCAATGATGTCTGGGCACCGGCCTATGGACGCTTGATGATGTATTTTCCAAAAGACTCCACCATCAATCTTCTTCAAAGCGGAGACTTGCTTGAGGTATCGGCTATACTAAAAGAGCCTCCAGACCAACAATTGTCCCCAGCCTACAACTATCGCACCTATTTACGGCGAAATGGCATCCTGCTGCGCTGCTATACCGACAGTCGGTTTTACAAGCATATACCGCAAAAGCCCACCACACTGTTCCACCATGCACAACGAATACGACAACGCCTATACACCAACCTCGACAACAAGTATTTGACGGAACAGCACAAAATCACAGCGGCTGCCATGTTGCTCGGGATACGAGACAGCCGGCTTGACCCTATTCGCAAACAGTACAGCAAGGCAGGCATCGTCCATTTGCTCTGTGTCTCAGGATTACACGTGGGACTCATCGCCCTGATGATAGGGCTCTGCCTTAAACCACTGGGCAATCAACGATGGCGAAAGCTGCTACGCGGTCTGCTTCAGCTCTTAGGAGTATGGCTCTACGTCTTTATCACTGGACTGTCAGCCTCCGCCGTACGGGCGGGCATAATGTTTTCTTTCTTCATATTTTCCAATATGTTCCAAAGAAAGTATGACCCTATCAACACCCTTTGCGCATCTGCATTTCTCATGCTGTTATTCCAACCATTGCTGCTTTTCGACATTGGATTTCAACTGTCCTATGCCGCTATGACAGGCATTGTGGCATTCCATCCACGACTCTCAGCCCTCGTTCCTAATACCTATGCAGGCCTATGGAACCAAGATGAACACATCGGAGAACCCCAAACCGCCCTATTGATTATCCAAGCCATTGCCAAAGAGTTTTGGGATTTGATAAGTCTGACCATTTCTGCCCAGTTGGCTGTACTTCCTCTGGTACTCTATTATTTTCAAATCTTTCCAACCTATTTTCTCTTCGCAGGAGTACTAATAGTTCCCTTTGCCGGTATGCTTTTAGCCACCGCCTTGGCAGTCATACTTTTGCATTTCTGGACTTGGGCATCCGCCATGGCAGCAGAACTGCTCAACATCATGCTCTCTGTGGTAGATGGACTCACTCTCCGATTTGGAAGCCTCCCCTACGCCACACTTACAGTTCCCCACTTTACCATTTCCATGACTGCCCTATCCTATGTTGCCATATGGTTTCTTTTTCTGTTCCTGCGCAGTCGTACTACTTCTTAACCCTTAGCTGCCAAAATGCCACTGCCGCAGCCGCAGCAACATTCAGAGAGTCCACCCCGCGCGACATTGGTATCCTTACCACATAGTCACTTTGCCGTAGCACAGCCTCCGAAAGCCCCTCTCCTTCCGTACCCATAATAATAGCCAACCGTGGCTCCGCCTCCAGTTCAGGGGCATCCACAGGGATGGAGTCATCGCTAAGAGCCATCGCGGCCATACGGAAACCCATCCCACGCAGCCTATTCATCGCACCAGTAGGCCAATCGTCAATATAGCACCATGGCAGTTGCAAAACCGTCCCCATGCTGACCCTTACCGCTCGGCGATTCAGCGGGTCACTACAAGTCGATGTCAGCAGTAAGGCATCAATGCCCAAGGCCGCGGCAGCCCTAAAGATAGCCCCTGTATTTGTGGCATTAACCACATTGTCCATCACAACGATACGTCTGGACGTACGACAAACCTCATCCACCCCTTTCTCCTGCGGCCTACGCATAGCACACAAAACCCCACGTGTCAGTTCATATCCGGTCAAGCCACGCAACACCGCTCCATCGCCTGCATACACTGGGATATTCCCACATTGCTCAATCAACTCTGCGGCCTGTCCATTAACGTGCCTCTGCTCCGTCAGCATAGCCACAGGCTGGTAGCCTGCCGACAACGCCACAGCAATCACCTTTGGACTTTCCGCAATGAATATACCCTTTTCTGGCTCCAGCCTGTTTCTCAACTGTGCCTCCGTCAGTCGAGCAAACATAGCCAACTCAGGAACATTCACATCTTTTACAGCTATAATCCTCGCCATACTTTTCTTAATATAAAGTGAAAGCCGTGAAGTACATTCACGGCTTTTGTAACTGCACTCTTTCCATCGCTGGGTATTTTAGAAAGAGTTGCGGAAAGGAAGGTACTCTCACCCTTAATATTGTTTCTGTGTATATCTGCATGAAATTATATTCATAATATTGATAATTAAGACATTTTGCATTGAAAAAACTCTTTGAAGTGTGGATTTTATACATAAACCAACAATCAGTTTTCGGGGAGTTTTCGGGGAATGTTGTTTAGCCGGTTGAACTTGTCCATCTCCTGCCGCTTGAGGTCATCGACAATCTTGACGTAAGGTCTCATGGACTTGAAGTCACTGTGTCCAGTCCACTTCATAATGACTTCTGCGGGTATTCCGAGCCGCAAGGCATTGACGACGAATGTACGGCGCGCGCAGTGGGTGGTAATCAGCTCGTGTTTCGGATATACGTTTTCTATGCGGTCGCTGCCGGCATAATACACGATGCGTATAGGGGTGTCTATTCCAACTCTCTCCGCAATTGTCTTGAGGTAGGTGTTCATCTTCTGGTTACTAATTACAGGCAGGGCTTTCTGCGCCTTGTTTTGTAATGATGTCTGAAAGGCGGAGCATCGCGCGAGGATGGCGCGGGAGAAGTCGTTGAGTTCAATGCGAAGGGCATCGGTGGTCTTCTGGGTTACAATACTGATGTAATCCTGCTTGATGTCGGAGAGGCGAAGCTTGCGTGCGTCAGAGTAACGTAGACCGGTGAAGCAGCAGAAACAGAATACATCGCGTACCTGCGAGAGTCCTGCATGTTTTTCCCCGAAGTCGAAGTCGAAAAGCCTCATAAGTTCGTCCCATTCGAGGTATATAATCTCTTTGGCCGTTCCGTCACTGCCTTTGAGTTTGGGGCGGAAAGCCTCAAAGTCGTTGTTTGTGTTGTAGCCATGGCGGTAAGCCCAGCGGAGAAACCAGCGCAGCACGTCGATATTCTTTGCTATGGTTACGTTGCGGAGGCCGCACTGCATGAGGTATTTCATGAACTGATGCAGGGTGTCGTGGGTGAGGTCGGCGAAAGAGATGGATGGAGAGAATGCGGCGAGGTGTTTCTTTATCGTCATTATCTTTGTCTGAGTTCCTTTCGCCCATCCGTTTTCAAGCTGCATATCCGTGATAAAGAGGTCGAAGCAGTCGAAGAGGGGCATGTCGGTAGAGACGGGGGAGGCTGCACCGAAATACTGTCGGAGCGATGTAAGTGCCTCCTCCTTCGTCGGGATATGTCCCTCGATTTGTTTTTTGGCGAAGAACTGGTCGATGTGGACAGTGATGGATGCGAGTTCTTTGTTGATGGACGCACCTGTCTCGTCTTTGTGTCGGTAGCGGGAGCTGACGCGCTGTTCTTCCGTATCCCAATAGGCTGGCAGGGTCTGGAAGCCTGTGAGCATTTCCACGCGCTGTCCTGCCCATGAGACGCGCAGGCGGATGTGCCGGCGTTGGTCATCGGACTGAGAAGGTGTTTTCCCTTTCAGATTGAATCGTACGGAATATTTCATGCGTCTGCCTCTAATATGGTTTAATGGATAGACAAGCCTTCCCCAATGAGATGGTAATAGACATATCCTGCTGCATAATAAAACGTCATGGGGAAAATGTTTATTGCATTCCAAGAATATCGGAAGTGAGGAAACAGTCCAGTTTTCCTCGCATACAAAGTAACGGATAATGCTGTGATACGTAAGACAGGACTTATTTTTGCCACATCAATATAATTAAAAAAAATCATGGGTATTACTGGAGCAGCGATAGGGGCTGCAGGCTCTATCTTCGGCGGGTGGCAGTCCGCCAATGCAGAAAGGAAGAACATTTCTGCAATACAAGGAATGAAAGATGATGTCGCCGCACGACAGCAGCAGAACCAAGACTGGTTTGACAAGGCGTATAACGAGGATGCGACCATGCGGGCAGACGCACAGAACGCCCTGCGCAGAACCGAGGAGGCAATCAAGAACCGTGCTAAGCAGGCAGCAGGCACAGCCGCCGTGATGGGAGGCACGGAGGAGAGTCAGGCAGTGAGCAAGGATGCTAACGCCAGGGCACTTACGGACACCATGGGCAGTATTGCCGCCGCAGGAGCAGCAAGGAAGGATGCCGTAGAGAATCAGTACCTGTCACAGCGGGATAGCCTGGACAGCGCGATGCGGGATCTGCAATTTAAGGAGAACGAGGCACGCACCGCCAAGGCGAACGCAATCTCGGAGGCTATACAAGGAGTGACGAGTGCGGTTGGGCAACTTCCGATATAAACAACAAACAGACAGAATGACATGAGGTTTTTGCAGAATTTGTTAAATACCAATAGCACGAATCCTCCGCTGACAGATAAGCAACAGGGGGAAAATCAAAACGGACAGACCAACAACGCCGTACTGTCCGATCAGTTTCAGGATGCAGAAGATGGCGATAAAAACGTGAACAGTGACAGTATCGCTGCCACCCAATCACTTACTATCAAAAAGCCCGAAGAGCCGAAGCTAAATGAGTTGAAGCCCTCTGGTCTGGATGTGGCACACGCCATCCCACTGGTGCAAGACCTCCATCTTAACCCTGCCCGTGATGCGTCCGCAGCAATGGCCGACGATAAAAGCGGGAGGAATAAGGACTGGCTGGAGGAAATCGAAGCATTAAGGAACAAGCCGTTACTCACAGAGGAAGAGGAAAAGAGGAAGAAGAGAGAGGCTCTCATCTCGTCCATCGGAGACACGGTGTCTGCTTTGTCAAACCTGTATTTCACTACCAAGGGCGCCCCTAATGCCTACAAGCCCAATGACACCATGTCGGCCAAAGCAAAAGAGCGGTGGGACAAACTAGTGAAGGAGCGCGAGGCGCAGAAAGCCGCCGCCCTGAACTACTATATGAATATCTACAAGACGGAGGAGCAGAAGGCTCTTGGCCGCGAGCGGCTGAGGCAAGATGCCGAATATAATAATGCCAGACTGGCAGAGCTCAAGAGGCACAACATGGAGAGAGAAGCAAATGAACGTGGCAAGGCCGACACGTCGGCCAAACAGGGCGATAGAAAAATTGACATAGAACAGCAGAATGCCGACTCGAGAAAAATGGATTCTGAAACGAAAAAAATTGTGGCTGAAACGAAGAAGGAAGAATCCAAATCAGGAAAATCTGATGGAAAGAAAGGACAGTATTATGAGTTTAGTATTGGCAATAATCAAAAAATCACTGTTGGAAAAGGAAAGAGCCTGATTCAGGTAGTGAAACTATTTAATGATAATCCCAGAAATAGGAGGACAACAACAGATGAGCGCGGGAGACAAAAAACAGTCGAAACTTATATGACAGAAGACCAAGCAGTACAGGAAATCAACATGTTCCTTGCAGACCCGAACGCTTCCCCCGAAACAAAAGCAAAGGTTATTAACAAGTTGAATGAACTGAAAAACGAAAAAGAGGCACCAAGTGGCAATAAAACTGCCGCCAACAGCAACACAAAACAAACGTCTGATGAGACCGGGAATGCTAAAAAGAACAGTTTTTCTAATAGATTGTTAGAAGATTGAATTGGTAGAACTAAGCAAAGATAATAAAAGAATAATAATAACGTCGATTAATACTAACGATTTATGCCAGTCAATAAAGAAAAGGAACAGAACTTATATAATATCTTTGTAGAAGATGGTTTCGATATCCCCGAAACCTATGATCTTTTTTCGGAGTATATGCAAGATCCCACCTACCGTAAGCAACTTTACGATAGGATGTATGAATCTTAT
>JAFVBF010000065.1 GCA_017480145.1 Bacteroidales bacterium | reverse complement strand
TTTAGAGCGATCGAATTTTTCTTTTGCCATTTTTAATACGTATTAGAATGTTAACAATAGTTTTTTCACATCTCAAAAGGACGAGAGAACTTCGTCCTTTACTAATTTGCATTAAGAAAGAGCTACAGACCGGATTTGAACCGGTGACCTCATCCTTACCAAGGATGCGCTCTACCAGCTGAGCTACTGCAGCTTTTACCTTGAAGCATGGAGCATATCTGACTGCCCCATTCCGCAATTTTGAGCGGAAGACGGGGCTCGAACCCGCCACCTATAGCTTGGAAGGCTATCGCTCTACCAAATGAGCTACTTCCGCTTCTCAGTAGGTTTGTGGGGGAGATTGGACTCGAACCAATGAACTCCGAAGAGGACAGATTTACAGTCTGTTGCAATTGCCGCTATGCGACTCCCCCATAATGCCTTGAGATTCTCAATTGGCGTTTTAACGTCGAGCCGATGAAGGGACTCGAACCCCCGACAGGCTGATTACAAATCAGCTACTCTACCAACTGAGTCACATCGGCTTGGTTTTAGTGTTTCAAACAACTCTTTTCTCGTTTTGAGGCTGCAAAAATACGTATTTTCTTCAAACTACAAAAACTTTTTTTGTTTTTCCCATCCAATTTGCATTTAACCATCTGCAAATCAAGAATGGTTTTTTCAATATAGTACGGCGTTCATTTCGGCATCATCGGCATATATCATGCGACGGAAAGGGTTTTTTTCATCTTTTTCGCGGGTGGAGCGCACCTGATGCGTTACATAGCGACACGCTTCATCATAGCGAGACAACGCCTGCTCCCAAACAGGTTCTGTTAGTTGCGAGATGCCCATCATGTCGCATAGTAGGCGGTAAGCGTGACGTCGTTTCTCATCGGGATATTGTTGCCACAGGGCATCCATGCGCCCATGGACAGATGACCATGAATCCAACTTGCCCTGCTCAATGTCACGAAGCATCTGGTCAAAAGATGTCTGGGGTATCAACTGACCACCAATATTGATCCAAACTGTTTCGCGACGACCAGCGAGGATGCTGTCGGGCATATTGCGAGAGCCCGTCGAGGAATCTCCAACAAGGACACATCCAATGTAATAATAAATCATATCCTCATAAGCCCGATAGCCTTGAGCTGCCTTGAGCAGCACAACTTTGCGGCGACCATGCTCCTGTTCATCAGCTGTAATCTCTATAGGTTGCGTAGGATTCGGAGAATGCAAGTATGCCTGCTCTGTCCAATTTCGGATGAGCTGGCGGGCATAAACTATTTCTTCGACGGTGTCGGGAGCCAACGGGGAGAACTCTATATGCTGTCTCTGATGATTTCGGCGATCGCGAGCTGCGAATTTTTTCTCATTACGATGGAGGGCATACATATTGTACATCCACCAGTAGGCTGGCATCACTTCAAGACAATCCTTGGCAGCATTGTTGTTGACAAGAGAGAATGGAAGAATGATATTCAACTCGTTGGGGTAATCACCCTTGGCAAAAAGGCAATAGGAGGCCAGACGGGAAGGGTGTTTGAAGCTGGAACACAATCCAGGCCAAAATCCACGACCAGAGACGAACTCATTGTCGGCCGTACGGCCATTGTGGTTGGAGCCAATCGTAGTGCCTGCGGCCAGATTGGTCTGCCCCATCAGAGTGGCAGCAATCAGAAACGAATTGTTGTGATGCTGCTCATGGGCAGGGAACACGAGGCTGTTGCCAACTTCGCAACGAGCAATGGTGCTGTTGTCGCCAATGACTGAGTCGTTGATGCGAGCCACATCCTCGATGTGCACATTCTCGCCCAATAAGAAATTACGCAAAACACATCCTCGCGACAGTTGGCATCCGTAACCCACAATGCCATTCTCCAAGGCAATAGCTTCGGAGATTACCGTAGGAGCGTCTGCATCACTGAGAATTATTGTATTATGTATTTTTTGGCAGTTAGACAACACGCATCCCTCCCCTATTGTTGCTCTGGGAGGCAACGCTTCGGATGTAAATTCCGCCAAGCGGTGCTGCAGCAGTTTTTGATTGCGGTATTTGGCCCAAAGGTAAGCATCACCCACCGTCATAGAAGGGAAGGGTATGATGGAACGCCTTCCATTTTCATTCATTACGGCAATAGGATCCAGTTGAAAAGGGCGTGAGGATGAAATCTGTCCTACATTAAAAATCAACACCTTATCGCCAACCTCGCAATTATCCAGTAGTCGAACCTGATGCACAGCACAATGATGGCCTACAACGCAGTTGCGCAACCAGCTGTGGTAGATGCCTTCGGGAAAGGAGATATCGCCGACGGACACGGAGGCAGAAGATACCGACCCAAGAAAAACCTCACCAGAAAAATGGTTGAAATGCAACAGGCTGGCATCGAAAGGGTCGGAGACATAGACAGTCTGCCAGTTGTCCGAAAAATTACCCAGAGATTGCAAGAGAGCAACCTCTGGGTCTGTAAGATTTCTATACATCAAAAATAGTAAGTGTATTTGGATGAGTCTATACCTACTGTCCCAGACTCCATTATACTAGTTCTTAACCACTGGTTGTTCTTCTTTCTGCCAAGCATCCAATCCACCGCCGAGTTCGACGACCTTAAAGCCCTTGTCCACGAACTTTCTGCCAGCGGCGTTGCTGCGGCGACCACTACGGCAGTAAACTGCCAGCCTCTTGCCCTTATCCCACGTTGTTTTATTCAATAGCCCTTGAAACTTAGTATCCAGCGGCATGTTTACCGCCCCTTCAATATGCCCTTCGGAGAACTCTTTCTCCGTGCGGACATCAACGATGATGACATCATCTGCCTTAATCAATTCGGCAAATTCAGCGACAGAAACCGTGGGGAACTTGGGGGTACGCTTAACCGTTTCGACAGGGGCTGGCTGAGCCAATGCTGGTTCCTGTGCAAAAGCGACAAATCCTACGGCAAGGATGAAAGTCAGAGCAAGAAGTTTTTTCATATTGATTGTTTTTTTGTGCTGCAAAAATAAACTATTTTTCTAAAATCCGAAAAACAATAGATTATTTGCCCTGTACTGAGAATGGCGAAATTCAATGATGGGTGCCCTGCCGCTCATATATTTCCCCAGCAGAGTAAGATAGAGTCTCTCTACTATGAGACCTATGCGCCAGGGTATGATAGAACAGAAATTGCTAAGAATTGTGGTTGGGATTGGTTCTTAATCATTAGCTATTTCCTGCATGGGTGTGGCAAACCTGAAAAAAACTGTGGGAGCATAGCGAAACTATGCTCCCACAGTTGACATCAAGAACCAGCAACGTTACTTATAACGTTCTTTGTATTTCTCAATCTGTACTTTCATGGTATCAACGCAGTCGGAGACAGCCTGTTCGAATGTGTCGGCCTGCTTGCTGTTGAATAGGGCCTGGCCCGGGAGCACCAATTCAATTTCAGCAATCTTGTTGTTGGAACTTTCCGGCTTATCGACCTTCAAGGTGACTTCACAGCGCGTGGCATTGTCAACGATACGGTCGAGTTTGGCGACCTTGTCGTGGATAAATTTTTCAAGTTCGGCTGATGCGGAGAACTTGGCAGCATTGATGATTATGTTCATAAATACCTCCTATTGTTTTAATGCCCTTGGATGGGCGTGTTTGTAGGTTGCTTTAAGATGTTCGCGGGTAACATGGGTGTAAACCTCGGTGGAGCTGAGACTACTGTGTCCCAATAATTCCTTGATGGCATCAATATTGCCTCCCTCGTTGAGGATGTGGGTGGCGAACGTGTGACGGAATACGTGAGGGCTGATACGCTCGGCACACGAAAGCCCCCTCATGTATTTTTTCACGATGCGATAGATGTCATCGCCATTGAGCGGACGGCCTTTGCCCGTGACAAAAAGGCGGCTGTCCTGACATGGAATCTGTCCTCGTGCATCAAGATAGACCTTGAGTGCCGAGATAAGCTCTTCCTCAATAGGGATGTAGCGTTCCTTGCTGCGTTTGCCTAAAACTTTGAGCGTACGAGCAGAGGTATCGAAAGATGTCACGGTAATGCCAGCGGCCTCGCTGCGACGAATGCCTGTCTCATAAAGCAGTCTCAGCAGAAAGCGGTCGCGATGTCCCTCGAACGTGGCTGGAAAAATGCCCTCGTCATAGAGGTGCTCCGCCTCATTCTCTCTAAAAAAAACAGGCATCTTCTGAGGCTGACGAGGCGATGAGACTTTAGCCATAATATCGATTGCCAACCAGTTGTTCTTTCGTAAAAAACGAGTCCAGCTACGGAGCGCACTGAGCATCCGGGTCACCGAACGGGGCGACTTGCCATCCTCCATACATATAGCCTGCCACTCGCGCGGCTCACGGGGGGTGATTTCATCGACATCAGAAATACCCCGACGAGAAAGGAAATTGCCGAATTGCTCCACCTCGAATCCATAGGCGCGCACCGTTTCGGGCGACATTCGCCGCTCGTTAGAGATATACGCCTTGTAGCGCACTATGGCCTCCAGAACTTTCATCAGCACAAAGATACGCTTTTTTTTTAATTGCCAGCGCAAACATCGACTATACCAACACAAATAGATGACGGATGAGGCTCAGAAATTCCAGCGCAGCTGAAGTTTCCAGCTCTGTCGATGGTCGCCGTCAATTTGCTCATAAGATGACCCTATGGATTGAACATTGGGATGGGTGGTGATGGCGTACTTGGCTGATAATGTAATAGTTTTTGTGACTGCATAGCGGGCCACCATATAAAAACGTAATCCCTGTCCGGAGTAGGCCATGGCAGAAAACTGATAGGCCAAATCGCTCTCGGAGGCATAAATTCGAGCATCATAGCCATCAACATCAAAAAGGAGAAATCGCATCGTAAGAGCAAGAGGCATACGGACAAAGCCGTACTGGATGTCCTGCGAGACAAGAAATCCCTGACGACTGCTGCTAAGCTCGGCCTGAAACCAGCACTGAGATAGTCGCGTCCGAAAAGTCCATGCGCCCAATCCCGAGGAGAGCTGTGCTGTAAGCTGACGACGGGAGGTTTGCTCTACAGTATATACGGGAGCCTCGAATGCCACATTACGTTCACGGGTACGGTAGACATAGCCCACATTGAGTTGCAGGGTACGCGTGAACTGGCGAGACAATGAGCAACGAAATACGGAACCTTTGGAAGGAGCATAAATGCCATAATGCATAGCGGATAGCCGATAGAGGTCAACTTCAAACTGCGACTTGATGGCCCATGGGAGCGACTGCTGATATATTATATTGATACCCTCCTCGCCCCAAGCTCCGGAAGTGCGTGACAATGGCGCATTATGCAAATTATAGTAATCTTTGTCGTAGTGGCGTAATGAAAATCCGAGGCAGTGGTCGGGAGCCAGTGACAGGGAGACTCCTCCTATGGCGGCAACGGCAAATAGCGATGTCAGAGAAACTTCGCCGAAGAGAGTCAGGTCTCCCATTCGGAAACGCCCATCTATCCCTATATTGACATTCTCATCACCCCTAAAGGCATAATAATTATAGATACTCATTGATGGAATGATTGAGTCGGAAAGCAAGGTACGTGAAAATGTGCCACCCAATTCTATATTGTCCGTGCGGTATTGTAGATGCGTTCCGAAAAGTTGCTCCCGAAGCAAGTCTTTTTTTGCAATCTCGGTAGGCGTGCGGTGATAGCCCGAGTTGGAGAGTCCATGCACCACGCCAGAAACATCAGCCGAGGCATCACGCGCCACATTGGAATAGAAGGCCGTCATATCCCAATGAGGCGCAAAAGCGACAGTGACAGCCAGCCCTTGCAAATACCCCTGTTCGGCAAATGCAGATGCCGCCGCAATGCCACGTGGATAACGAAAACCCTCCGACAACAGGGAGCCAGACGGTGCAAAGCCAGACCACAGCGTAAGGCCCTGCCCAAACTGAAGGTTGTAGTGTCCAAGCACAGCACTTTTCACAATACCTATGTCATTCACAAGAAGATGTCCACTATAGAAGTCGAAACCTTGTCTCTGGCTGCCCGAGAAAAAAGCCTCTCCAGGATCCTTGTCGGCAGAAAGAGATAAGTGGACACGCTCCTTGAAGTGATACTGGTAGCGGGCATAAAGGCGCAACGGGTCGCCCTCATATATGCCTTCGCGATAGCCTCGGGATGTCTCGATATTGGCTCCCATGCCCAGCAACAACTGACTACGTCCCTGGGACAACATCTGACGAAGATTCACCGTATCCTTTGACGGAACAGGAGCTACGGAGACAATAGGCTTGAGCAGCTCTACTAACTGACGATTATAGCCGTTGAGCAGATAAAGTTCATCAACGGAGATAAGCTGTCCATGCAGTGCTATGTAAGCTTTCAGGATACGCCAGCGAAAATCGCCAATGAACGGCAGAGTCCGCAACACATTTGAGTGGGTGTCGTTCAAATTGATTGGATTGTCCATCAGTGACTCGTAGTAGTCAATTACCTCATCCGAATCAAAGCCCTCCTCATCTCCAAATTCCTCCTGCCAGTGTTCGAGCCAATCAGTCAATGCCATAGGCAGCGTCTGACTGACGGAAGACCCAGCCATATGGAGAAACGTCAGTAGAAACAAGCAGCGGAAGACTGACACTATGTATGGTCTCATAGAAGACACTTATAACGCTGATTTAAAACGAGATTGTGCCACCAACCATTGGTGTCAATCCTAAAGTCTGATGCACCGATGCCGCCAAATCGAAAGAATAGTGCGAGTAAAGAACCCCTATCCCAAAGCCATAGGATAAGGGATTAGAGGCGATGCCCATTCGAGCCATAAAATAATCAAAAAAAAGGTATTCCACACCAGCTCGAATACACGCAGGAGAATAGAGTGCCTTTTCAACCTCTATGGTTGTCATCCACTCGGGAAACGGCTGGTAGGACACACCGATATTCATGCGGGATGGCAAACGGCTGTCATCTACGCTGCCCATACGTACGGCAGCAGGGTTGAACACCTGTGCACCGAAAATCCACTGCCTACTCATAGAGAACTGTATGGCTGCCGAGAAAGTTAACCCCTGCATAGACCCATAGTAGGCATCGGATACACCTGAATACAAGTAATCTATCGTAGCCCCAATAGACAAGCGAGCACCTACAGCCTGCGCATAGCCTATCGAGAGACGCTGCTCGCTGTATTGCGCATTCCCAAAATGGTGGTAAGATGCCATGGCAGAACCCGTAGCAGTAACGGATCCAGCTACAGCAACCCATTTATCACTCATAGGCCCCAACAGGTAATTTGGCTTATATGAAACAGCTACATCAAGACCTGAGCGATTTGCCAAACCCGCCACATTACAAAGTGACGAAGCGGCATCTGTCAAGGCCACTGACGAGCCCCCTAAGGCCGTTCCACGACCTCCCATCACGGGTATCTCGAACTGTGCCCTGACCATGATTGGCAGGAAGACAATGAATACGAGAGTATAAACAGAGCGTAGCACACTATACCATGTGCCACACTCTGCAATCAGCCGCCTCGAAACCATGCGAAGCCTATACTAAATAGAGCGATTTCTTGATGGCCTCAATCTTCGCATCCAAGGCATCATTAACTTCGTCAAACTGTTCTTTGCCAGCCAACTGCCCTTTCACACTGAAATAGAATTTTATCTTAGGCTCTGTCCCAGAAGGACGAACAGTAATCTTATTGCCATCAGCTGTAAAGAACTGTAGCACATTGCTCGTAGGAAGTTGCAAAAGTTTTTTCTCCCCAGTACGCAAATCGGTAGCTTCGTGCAGTTTGTAGTCGCATATACAAACTACGGGTGATCCATCTATGGCTTTCGGAGGATTCTCTCGATAGGTCTTCATCATCTGCTGAATCTCCTCTGCACCACTTTTGCCCTTGCGGACAACGCTCAGCAGGCCTTCCTTATAGAAGCCGTATTCCATATAGATATCCACCAGCACATCAAAGAAAGTCTTGCCCTGCTCGGCTGCCCAAGCCGCGATTTCAGCAATCATTGAACAAGCTGCCACGGCATCTTTATCTCTCACAAAATCACCAATCATATAACCATAACTTTCCTCGCCGCCACCAATGAATATGCCCTTGCCTTCCATTTCGCGGATTTTGGATCCTATCCACTTAAAGCCGGTCAGCGTGTCGAAAGACTTCACGCCATTACGGGTGGCAATATCGCCTGGCAACTCGCTGGTGACAATTGTCTTGATGACATATTCCTGCCCAGAGATTCTTCCCATGGCCTTCCACTGTGAGACAAGATAATAAATAATCATGGAGAGCGTCTGATTCCCATTCAGCAGCATCCAGTGTCCATCGGGACGCTTAACCGCCACCCCTACTCGGTCGGCATCGGGATCGCTGGCAAAAACAATATCTGCATCAATTTTGCGACCTAAATTCACAGCCATTTCCATGGCGGCATGTTCTTCGGGATTTGGGGATGGAGTTGTTGGGAAATTGCCATCGGGCGTGGCCTGCTCCTCGACAATATGTACGTTTGTGAATCCGAGTTGATGCAACATCCTTGGAATCATCGTAATACCAGTGCCATGCAACGGGGTGTAAACAATCTTAATGTCGTGGTGTTTTCGGATGAGTTCAGGATGCAACGCATTCTGAGCCACACGATTCAAATAAATCTGATCCACCTGTTCGCCAATAGTCTCTATCTCATCCTCATGACCATCCATCAAAACATCGCTGATGTCTTTGATTTTCAAAACCTCATCAATCACATTTGTATCATGAGGTGCCGTCAACTGACAACCGTCCTCCCAGTAGGCCTTGTAGCCGTTGTATTCCTTAGGATTGTGAGATGCTGTCAGCATAATACCTGTCTGGCAGCCAAAATGACGCACAGCGAACGATAGTTCTGGAGTGGGTCGAAGGGCCTCGAACAAATAAACATGAAAACCATTAGCCGCCAGTACATGAGCTGCTATCTCGGCAAATTCACGACTATGGTTACGACTGTCATGAGAGATTGCCGCCTTAGGCTTTGTAATCTCGGGAAAACTTGCCTTCACATAGTTGGCCAAACCTTGCGTTGCCATCGCCACATTGTACTTATTCATTCGATTAGTTCCAACCCCCATGATTCCACGTAGTCCGCCTGTACCAAACTCTAATGTGCGATAGAAACTCTCATTCAATTCGTTGGGATTGGCCACCATGTCTGCAATAGCCGATTTCGTGGCTTCATCATAACTGCCATTTAACCATGCTATTGCGTTTGTTTTGGCTGAAGCATCGATAGATAATGTCTCTATTCTCCCTATTACTTCTTCAATATTCATAGATACAATAATATATAATTTTAGTTGGATGGCATGAGTCAATGATTATCAAAACCATTAAAAGCTTATTGTTTGCAAAATTAACATTTTTTCTCCAATATTCAAATGGGGCTTCCAAAATTCATAAAACAGAGAAGCAGCGACCAAACCACATCCATAGATAACTTCGTATGCCACACATAAGGACAAGAGGATATGACCTCGGGGCCAGTAAAGCATTGGTTAGGTCCTAATCTAATCCAGATTGCGCCTGATATAAACAAACTCTTGTGTATTCCTAAAGGGCACATCAGGAATTCATAAGTCTCAGTACCAATATGGTTATGGAATATGAAAAAGCAGGGTTCTATAGGATAAATGGCAAGAGACGGTGGGACAGGAGAACCTGAATCATAATCAAACCATTAATGCAATGGCTATAGTTCTTTGTACAAAGCAACTATTTCTTGCGCCAGCCGGTCTTTGTCTTGAAGTCCGTCAACCCAGTGGATGACGATACCCCGTCGTTCCATATGACGAAACCATGTCATCTGACGTTTTGAGAAACGACGAATATCGGTAAAAAGTCGCTCATACATTTCTTCATAGGAACAAAGGCCTTGCAAATAATAGGTTATATTTTTGTATTCCAATCCATACCGCAGCAGTCGTTCCTTTGGGACACCATTATCTATTAACCGTCGTACCTCATCTATCATACCATTTTGCAACCGCTGCCTGAGTCGAATACCGATACGATCCACAACGACCTCACGTGGCAAACGAAGGCCTATGATAAGATGCTGCAGTGGTGGTATGGACTGAAAGGCGTCGGGGTGAGACTGTTGAAACTCTTGGATTTCTAAAGCACGTAGCAGACGTTCACGAGTCTCTGTATCCGTATGGTTATGAAGCTTAATATATTTTGCCAAACGCTGTGTCAACTCCTCGTCGCTATACGACTCCAATTGGTGACGATAATTTACATCTATGGGTGCATCTGGTAACCTATATCCAGTAACGATAGAATCTATATACATACCCGTTCCGCCACATAGGATGGGGGTATGACCCGCAATGCGAATTGCCTCATAAGCCTTTCGGAAATCATTTTGAAACTGATAGACGCTGTATTCCTCGCCAGCATCTCGAATGTCAATCAGGTGATACGGTATTTGTCGATTCCCAACAGTATATTCGTCCAAGTCTTTGCCAGTGCCAAGATTCATGCCACGGAAAACCTGTCGCGAATCCGCACTGATAATTTCCCCGTCCAATCTCAATGCGAGTTGTACGGCCAAAGATGTTTTGCCACATGCAGTAGGACCCGTGATGGTAAGAAGCTTGTCCAATGGGAAAAAGGGCTGATGAAAAAAGAGGCTGCAAAGGCAGCCTCTTAATAATTAATCAATGAAATAAAGTTTGCCACGCTGCTTATCAAACTCATATTCTCCAAATTGAGCCAAACCTGCACGGCTAATTGTAAACTTATAATTCACTCCCTTTACGATTACGACCTCAACATTCTTCAACTTCTTTTGACCTATCTTAAGTTCCTTGAATATCACTGTTGACTTATCCAAAATATTGCCCTCTGGATCAAAGGCATTGTCACGATCGGGGAAATCCTCCTTGTTAATACGCCTCTGGTAAAGATAACTCATCGCCTCTTCCCATGCCATCGAAATGGGTTCATTGTAGCGCTCATCTATGCGCATGGCCGTAGAGGCCCCATTGGCAACACACTCTATCTCGCCCTCGGCAGAATTAATCATCGTGACATTCACGACATCCTCATGGTGAATGATCTCTGGTTGTTCATCACTTTCTTCAAGAGGCTTGTTTACTAAATCAATAACACGTCCATCTTCGGTCTGCTTAGCCGTGGGGGTGTCAGAAGCCATATTTTCAACCAGCCGCTTAGAGACATAATCTGTTCGAAGAATACGGAATTCTATGCGACGGTTCAGTAGGTGTGCCGCCTCCTGATAGTCTCCTTCGGGCAGGTGCATGATATAATCGCAGGCCATCTCGGTGCCCTTGGAAAATGTAAATGCCTTGTCATTAATCCGGACAATGGCATCGTGGTCGAGCACGCGAGGCTCGCGTTCTCCATAACCTTTAGCCACCAACCGGTCACGCTCTATGCCCCTTGAAACTAAATAGTCAACCACCGACTGTGCACGGCGCTGGGAAAGTGTGTCATTTGTGAGACCAAGGAACGGACGACAGTCCGTATGGGCACGGATTTCAACCACGACATTTGGGTTGTTCTCCATCACAAGGTACAAATCCATCAACGAATCCATGAACTCCTCCTTCAAATCCCACTTGGACAGTTCATAGCGAATTTCAGGCAGCACAACTGGTTGATGAGGCACTGGTTCAATGCGAAAATCATGGACGATATCCTTGTCTGTCGTATAGCCCTTAGTGCTTTCTGATCCTTCAGTCGTAAAATAATCAACTTTTGTGACAATCAATTTGTAAACCACATTTTGACGAACAACATCGCTACCAAAACGGTAGAAACCTTTGCGGTCGGTATAAGTATCACTTTCCGAACCATCGGAACCTACAAGTTTAATTTTGGCATTGTTAACCAACTGCATGGACTTCTCGTCGCGCACAATACCTTCAATAGAGTAACTCAAAGGCTGGAGACTGAAAGTGAATAAGTCATCGTTGATATGATCGATTTTTTTGCCTTTAAGGTCGTTATTCTTATTGTGAGGGTCTTCAACAGGTCGGTTGGAGGAGAAATAGCCCCTCTCTTCTCCTCCGTTACGTTCATTTCCTGGATAGTACAGAATGCTCATCTCGTCGTAGCTGGAATTAATAGGAACACCCAGATTCTGAGGTTCGGAGGCACGTGCACCCGCAATTTCCGTACGGAAAAGGTCTAGGCCACCAATGCCTGGCAGACCATTGGAAGAGAAATACATCACCGTATCTCCTCGCAAGACCGGGAATACCTCACGACCAGCAGTGTTGATGGCCGTACCCATATTGACTGGTTTGCCAAATTCATCATTGGTCGTGGCTCGCTTGGCCATCCAAATGTCATAGTCGCCCTGACCACCTGGTAAGTCGGAAGAGAAATACAATGTCAAGCCATCGGAGGAAACAGCAGGGTAAAGATAGTTATACGCCGTATCACCCAAATAGACCCTCATGGGTTCGCTCCACTCCTCGACTGTCATCTCCCCCTTTTTCTTCTTTTTCTTTGTGGTTTTGGTATTTTTCTTACCCTTACCTGCGGTCTGGCCATCCTCTGGCTCTACGGGTTCGCCATACGTAGAGGTATAGATATAGCAACCCTGAGTCTGATTTTTGCGGGCATCGCAGCGGGTAAAAAAGATAGTGCGACCATCGGCAGAAAAACAGGGTTCACCTTCATTGACAGGAGTATTGATGCGTCCTTTCGTGTCAAATAACTCTGGTTCCGTGGTCCATTCGCCACGGCGATCCATATAGACCGTATATAACTCGGAAAAAGCCTCACCCGTCCAGGCATCCACGGCATCGTCTTCCGAGGAGCCGAAGCGAGACGAAGTGAATACAAGCCGCGTAGTGTCATCACCCACAAAACGAGGTCCCCACTCATTATACTCCGTATTCCAATTCTCCACACGTTTGATGACATGCCGTGTGCGATTGCTAATCATCTGGCGAACCATCATGATAGACTCCTTGCGCGAACGAACATACTGATCAGAGGGTACTATTTTTAGATATTCGCTGTACATCTGTTCAGCCTCGTCAAAACGCCCCTCATAACGATACATCTCTGCCAAAAAATAGTAAATCTTAGGCTCAGTGGTATAGTACTTACTGCTGATAAGCCGTCGGTAGTGGCTCTCAGCCTCAGGGTAATTGTTCATCATACGATGACATTCCGCCATCTGAAAGTAGATACGATTTTTTTCCACCTTGTTGGATCCGACTTTCTTGTAGGCTTCCTCATATTTGTCAAGGGCGGATATATATTGTTTCTGATTGAATAACTGATCGCCTTTTTCGGCCACGCTGTTCTTCTTTTGTGCCAGCGAGACACCAGCCGTCATGGCAAATACCAGAAACAAGGCAAACGCACTACGGGCAGTCTTCATATTCTTCTTTATCTTTTATTTTCAAATAATTATTGTGTGCTCAATACCTATAGTATGGCACAAAATAATTTGCTAAAATACATTTTTTTTTTGAAAGCCATTATTTTTCCGAACCCCGAGTAATATGTAACCATAAGATTTCTCGTACTTTCCGAGACATTCTCAAGGGCATGAGAAATAGATTGTCAATTAAGAAACTATTTTAATTTTTGTTCTGCCATATCTTTCGTTATAAGCAACTTACCCTCATGATGAAGAGACGGCAGGTCGTACATATAGTCAAGCATGAGCGATTCCATGATACCTCTCAGCCCGCGAGCCCCTAATTTGCTTTCCATAGCCTTATCAACCACCAGGGCAAGGGCCTCATCATCAAATTCTAACGAGACTCCATCCATACGGAAGAGTTCTTGATATTGCTTTACAAGAGCGTTACGCGGCTCCGTAAGAATACGGACAAGCGCATCACGATCAAGCGGTTTAAGATAGGTAAGCACTGGGAATCGTCCCACCAACTCAGGAATCAGACCGAAACGCTTTAAATCCATAGGCTCTACATACTGTAGCATATTATGCTTATCTATACTTTCACGAGTCTTGCTACCCCCATAACCGACCACATTGGATTTGAGGCGAGAAGCGATGTTGCGCTCGATGCCATCAAAGGCACCGCCGGACAAAAAGAGAATATTGCGAGTATCCACTGCGACTAGTTTTTGCTCGGGATGTTTGCGTCCACCCTGTGGGGGAACATTGACAACAGAGCCTTCGAGCAATTTGAGCAATGCCTGCTGAACACCTTCTCCAGAGACATCACGAGTAATCGAGGGATTGTCGCTCTTGCGAGCAATCTTATCGATTTCGTCAATAAACACAATGCCTCTTTCGGCAGCCTGAACATCATAGTCGGCAGCCTGAAGCAGACGAACAAGCACATTCTCGACATCATCACCCACATAGCCCGCCTCTGTCAGCGTAGTGGCATCAGCAATAGCAAAAGGCACATTGAGCATTCGTGCTATTGTCCTTGCCAACAATGTTTTACCTGTACCAGTCTCGCCAACGATAATGATGTTGGACTTGTCTATCTCCACAGGGCTATCCACACCTCCACCATTTTTCGCATTTTTAGATTGATTGGCATGGACCGTGTCGAAATAGCGGATACGCTTGTAGTGATTGTATACCGACACTGCCAGCACTCGCTTAGCTTCATCCTGCCCTATGACATACTGGTCCAGATAAGTCTTTATCTCATGAGGCGTAGGCACCTTGTCCTCATACAGCCGACGGGGATTGTGAGCCTCCCGCTCTATGTCGCTAAATATTTCGGATGCACTGCGTGCGCAATTGGCACAAATAAGACCATTCAGCCCATGCACCAAAGTGCCTGCCTGCGATTCGGGGAGTCCACAAAAAGTGCAGTGATTTTCAGTTCTTTTAGCCATATAATCAGATTGAAAAATTGTTTATAGCAAGGAAGTGTGTTCGGCATCCTGCCTCAACAGAATAAAGAGCAGGATGGTGAACGCCAACAACGATGAGCCACCATAGCTGAAAAAAGGCAACGGAATGCCTATGACAGGAACCAGACCAATCACCATGCCCACATTGACAAGGATGTGGAAAAAAAGTATGGCCGAGACAGAATAGCCATAAAAACGAGAAAAACGAGAAGCCTGCCTCTCGGAGATGGATACAAGGCGTTGCAAAAGCCAAAGATATAATCCTAAGAGCAGTAGGCATCCCACAAAACCCCATTCCTCGCCCACAGTGCAGAAGATAAAATCAGTTTCTTGCTCTGGGAGGAAATTGGCCTTGGTAATTGTGCCATTGAGAAAGCCTTTGCCCTTGAATCCACCCGACCCAATGGCGATTTTGGCCTGATGCACATTATAGCCAGTGCCACGCAAATCCAATGAGGGATCCAGCAGAACCTTGATGCGGTTCTGCTGGTGTACCTCTAAGGAACCAAACACAGTATCAACAGAAATAATGAACAGACAACATACCGCAAAGATCCCTATGGTGCGAACATAGTCCTTGCGGCGAGGCCTGTTAAGCCATACGAAAAGATAAATCAAGCCTATAACGGCAAGACTAATCATGATGATATAATAACTGTCACCCACCGCAATAGTCAACACAAAAAGGGTGATGGCTACCACCCCGATGACCAAGATATAGGGAGTCATACCAAAACGATAGAGAGGGATCAAAAAACTGGCGAAGACCAAAGCAGAACCCATATCATGCTGTAGAAAAATCAGACCTACCGGCAAAGCGATTATGAGTCCAAGCATAAGCCAAGAGCCGCGCTGATGTATGTCAAAGTCCTGTTTGCTGACATACTTTGAAAGGGCCAAAGCAGTAGCAAACTTTGCAAATTCGGAGGGCTGCAGTTTAAAAAACTTCAAATCTATCCAAGATATTCCTCCATTGGTGCTGGAGCCAACAAATAGGACGGATAGCAACAAGAGCATCGATATAGCATAGAAGATATATGCTCCATTGGAGAAAAAGCGCAAATCAGTGAGCAATATAAGACCTGCGACCAGCGCAGAGACACCAATCCAAACCAGTTGCTTACAGTGATTGAAGTTGAAATCGAACACAGCACTGTGAGCTTCGTTGTAGCCTGCAGCATAGATGTTCGCCCAGCCAAAGATAACAATGACCGCATAAATCGCTATGGTAAGATAGTCTATCTTTCTATATTCTGATTGTCTGTGTCTCACGGTTTTTTTTCTTTAGGTGGACGAACCGGCTGGCAGGGATTGATGTCCATATAGCGTTTTTCGAAATCGGCACGCTGCACCTCGCCTTTTAAATATTTCTCAATGATGAGTCCAGATATGGGCGCCGCCCAGCTGCCGCCGCCACCCGGAGCATTCTCCACATATACTGCCAGAGCAATTTTGGGATTGTCCCGAGGGGCAAAAGAGATGAAGACAGAATGGTCAGCTCCCTTATTCTGAGCCGTTCCTGTTTTGCCACAGACATCAATGCCTGGCACATCGGCCTTATGACCTGTACCACCGGGAGCATGAACTACATCATACATGCCTGCCACCGCAATGTCATAATAGCGACGTTCTATGCCTGTCTCATGACGGCGATAATATTTTTCCACTCTGAATTTAGCCGTGTCATTACCAATATACCTGACCACATGCGGAGTATAATAGTAGCCTCTATTAGCTACCACACAGGCCAAATTGGCCATCTGAATGGGGACAACCTGAACCTCACCCTGTCCAATACTATTAGAATAAATAGAGGCAAACGTCCAACGATGATTGTACCATTTGTCATAGAGCGAGGTGTCCGGTATTGAGCCTTCCATCACGTTGGGGAGATCAATATCCATACGCTGACCAAATCCAAACCGCATCATATAACTACGCCAAAGGGTCAGCCCATATTTGCTATCCTTATAGGCATTCTTGTATTTACCTTGCTGAATCATGCGCCCATAAACCCTGTAAAAATACGGATTACATGACATTTTGATAGCCTCCTGTACTGACATGGCCGTAGGATGATTGTGGCAGCCCACCAGATTATGGTCACAGACAAAATAACTATACGGATCGATTACTCCCAACTGCAAAGCCGTGACTGCCTGAGCGACTTTAAATATAGATCCAGGTGGATAAGCGGCCTGCAACGCACGATTGAATAATGGCTTACGTATGTCTTGGTAAAGTACCGAGTAATTTTTGCCACGCACGCGTCCTACCAGAAGATTTGGATCGTAGCTGGGAGCGGAAACCAGCGCAAGCACTTCGCCCGAAGAAGGTTCGATAGCCACCACACAGCCACGCTTATTGGCCATCAAGCGCTCAGCATACTCTTGTAAGTCAGCATCTAAAGAGGTATATAGGTTATTTCCCGAAACGGGAAGGCTATCCAATGCACCATCCATATAGTGACCAATCTCGCGGCTATTCACATCCACATGCATCACCTTCTTCCCTTTTATGCCACGCAATTCTTTTTCGTACATACGCTCCAGACCGCTTTGTCCAATATAGTCGCCTTGTTTATAGTAACTATCGGCCTGTATGTCACGATTGCCAACCTCTCCAACATAACCAAGGACGTGCGCCCCGATAGGCCTATCATAGCTGCGCAATGTACGGCGAGAAAGATAGAACCCATTAAACTTGCGCAAATCGCCCTCCCATGCAGCCAATTCCTCCTTGGATATCTGCTTCATGAAAATTGATGGAGCCTTCCAGGAGTAATGGATTGCTTTTTTCATGTGGGACTCGTAGTCCTCATGCGTGATGCCTAATTTGCGGCATAGCAGTGCCGTATCATTTAACTGCACGATAGAGTCCTGACGATGGCGATTCCGATATCGCTTCACCGTCATGTCTGGAATCACCATCAAATCATATACCGCTTCATTATATACCAACAACTTGCCTTCTCTGTCATAAATGTACCCACGAGCAGGATATTGCGTTACCTCACGCAAAGCCTGTACCGCAGCGATTCGTTTATAATCAGAATTTATCAGTTGTAGAAAAACCAACCGGATGACCAGAACGACCACCACAATTGTATAGATATACCTGATAATAACGCTCCTATTTCGATACGGATCCGTCATTGTTTGTGCTTGCTTACCTCAAAAAGTCATGTTTACCCGTGATGATTTTTCTTTTTTAAAATCAAATTATCACACAGATAAACAGAAACTTAAAATTAGCGAGAAGTTTATATTCCCACTGATTCCATTTGCAAAGATACGTTTTTTTCAACTTTTTACTAACAGCAGGGGATGGACTGCCAGATTGGATGAACGTACATGGACAAACCTGCCACAAATTGGACAAATTCCATTGGAACACATTACGATAGAAAATCACTCTACAAAAAGTGTATCAAGTAAGGCTTCCGCCTGCTGGCAGGCAAGAATAGCCCGATGCATCACATACTGATTGCTTTCCGACATCCCAGTGTAATATTGGAGTTGCTGACGAATAGAGATTCTAAGGTTCTCTAAAAGATTACACGCTTCCTGGTCTAATCCCACCTGACAGGCATGAGATAGAATATCCACCGACAATATTGGGTCAAGCAACCGCTGCGGGGGAATCTCTCCCAACGTTTTGCTCATTATTGAACGGGCATCACACATTCTGTTGTTATGACATAGACTGTCGGTAACCTCAAGAACATCACGCCAATATTGAATGAGAAAATGCATTGCAACCTCTTCAACATCCCTATCGGCAGGCAAATTCCACGAAATATTTCGGGTCATGGCATGAACAGAAGCATCTAAATTAACTGCGTCACCCACTGCGAATGGTCTTAGCTGATACACAAAACCTGCCAGCTGCCACCTGTCTGAAAAGAGAAAATCATAAGCATCATGGGCAAAATGAGTAAAATAGATTGGCTTATGTTTTTGCGAATTCTCATAGCCCGTTAGGCGTATCATTTCGTGGGGGCCTATCAGATTTATATTTTTCACATCAATATCGGTGTATCGACCTTCTACCTGCTGTATGTACCATAGAGGGAAAGTGTCATTGTCGCCATAGGTGAATAATAGCCCACCCGAAGAGCAGCCTGCCAATAAGTTTTCAGCAACCTGATAGGCCATTCTCCATTGCGAACGGTCGTGTCCCTTCCAATTCTGACAAGCCATAAGGATTGGTATTCCAAGCAGGAGCAATGCTGATACAAAACCCAGTTTACGTGATTTTCTCGAAATCCATTGCATCAGATGCTCGGAGCCAAAGGCTATCCAGATACAAAAGGCATAGAAAGATAGTATATAGGCATAGTCGCGCTCGCGCGGCTCGTAGATTGGATGATTAAGGTAGAATGACAATATCACACCGCCAAACAAGAACAACAGTCCTACCACCCATCGGGTAGTATGAGACCCCCTATGAGAACAGAATAGACCTATCAGACCCAAAAGAAACGGGAGTAGATAATAGACCTGCCGACCATCGAGAGGGAAATGCTCGGGTGGGGCCGAAGACGAACCCACTATTAGCCTGTCGAGGGGAGGAATCCCAGTAATAAATTGACCATGTTGCAGAGAGCCGAATCCTTGCTGCGAATCATAGCGACCTGAGAAATTCCACATGAGGTAACGAAAATACATATACCCCAACTGATATGTGAAAAAATAGGTCATCTCACCAACAATACCCTCATGCCCGCCACGCCATGCTCGGGCATATTCTTTATCGCCCTCGCGCCATATTCTCGGAAAAAGAGGAGCATGGGCATACTGCTCACGACGAACGTAGTTCAAGAAATTCTCAGAACAATCTTTGCCTTCGCTGAGGGCATAGTAGTTTATGGGCGTTTGAGCAGCTGCCCTGATAGGGACAATGACATAGGGTGTAAGACCTAAAACGAGCATTACTATGCATAGGGTCAGCGTATGAATTTTAGTTGTAACGAATCCCTTTGAATAGCGAGGCGACCTGATAGACCAATGACTCCAAATCTGGTGTTTTTTTGACAAAAATAGTAGAAGCAATGCTGGCAACGTGAGTAGACACAGAAGATGCACGCACACCGACAAGCCCAGCAGCAAAGACAAAAGTACCAACCAACGATCTGCATCGGCCGAAGAACGATATCGATACCAGCGCAACATAACCCAAATCAACAAGGATGACATCAACATCGCCATGCTATACACCTCGCTTTCCACAGCAGAAAACCATGCCGTATCGCAGAAAAGGTAACACATTGCACCCGTAATGGCCGCCAAATGGCTTATGACCGACTTTTTATCACCTGTCAGCAGACGAATGTTCCAATAAAGGAGCATAACGGAGAGGCCACCACATACAGCCGAGAACGCATTGCTCCACCACGCCAATGTATTGGACGAAGAGGCCAGCAGCATAAACAGATGCGCCATCAACTGATAGAATGGGGCACCCGGAGGATGTCCCACTTGAAGGCCATACGAGGTGGCAATGAACTCGCCACAATCCCAAAAAGAGAGTGTCGGAGCAAGGGTTAGCAGATAGACACCCGTCCCCAAGGCAGCCAAAAGCCAACCTATAATATGGGTGGAGGGCCTCACATTTACCAGTTTACGACCGTTTTATTGAAAATATCATCAGCAAGTTCCTCTACTAATTCATCTACCAAAGAATTTTCGACTGCTGAGAAATCGCGAGAAGCGTCATATTCTTTATAACGGGAAAAGGATTGTTCAAAGTCGACATCAGAATCAAGAAGATTGACAAATTTGACCTTAATCGTCACCGTAAGGCGGTTGGTAGCCACATTGTCATTGGCAGAAAGTGCTGAGGCCTGCGTCACATAGCCTGTTATTTCACCCGAAACCTGCAGATCGCCATCACTGCTGATAACACTCAAGGAGGTTTGCGATTCGTACATAGACCGCAAACGCTCATACAATTGCTGGCTAAGCGTAGGATTCACGCTACTGGCATAGTTGGGGAAAGCGCGAAGTGAAAGCGTCTTAGCATTTGGAGGTATAGAGGCTCCCGTAAAACTATAGCCGCCCGAGCAGGAGATGAAGAAGCACGAAAAGCACAGTGCAAGAATAGGAAGAATGATGAGAGGGATTCGCCTATCTTCACCATGTCGACCAATGCATACCTCCATACCGCTTGGATTAAGGGCTTCCATTATATACACAGTGTCAGAGATTAATAATCTCTTGAGTCATCATCAATACGCTTCTCTTCCTCCAACTGCCACAGCATAAAAGAAGACTGCTGCTCCATATAATTCAAAATCTCTATTTTACGAATTAAATCAGTGACGGTGTTTATTTCGTCTACCAAAGCATCTATCTTAATCTTGAAATTATTATCCATAACATCTTTTTTTAGAATGCAAAGGTACAAATTATTTAAAACATTAAGCCCATGAGGATGCCCCAGTCCAGAACGGTATGACATGGGCGTCTATTCAGGATACACGTAAGTGGTTCCCTTTATCTGATAAGTTAGCCCCGATGAGAGTTCAACACAAACCCAGCGTGTGCGGCGCTTCGTGCAAGAACGAAACCGAATGCCTGGCTGTCCAGCCAGACAAAATATAGTACCTGGGGCAAGGTCATTCAACATAGGCAGTGAATCCCCAGAATGTAGTTCATTATAATGTAGCAACTGCTGCTCCAAACAATGCCCAGACTGGCCATGAAGGGGAATGCGAGCAATGTAACGACCGTAGAGCGGCTGCACGTCTTCAGGGAAACAGTCTCGATATTGCACCAAGAACATTCTGTACTGAGTCTGCCACTCATGTCCATGCGCACGAACACTATTGGAATAGCGCAGATACGTTTCCAAATGCGCCATCTCATGTAGAAACACCATCAGAAAGAAATACTTATTGAGGTTACCATTGACACTGATTGCATGATATGTGCGGCCCCGCTGCGGCCATCGGTAGTCGCCATATCTGCTGGTTCTCTGACGGCTAATACGAAGATAAACACCCCGTTGTATGATATACAGCGTAAGGCGTTCTACGGCCTTTTCTGGCACATGACGGCCTAAAGCCTCACGAACACGAGCCACAGCATCCTCATTCATGACAGTCATCCCCACAACCCACTGCCTGCCATACTAATGTACTATCATCATGAAAACACGCATCCCCCATTGAAAACGTAGGGCAATCGCAATGCGTACGTTTGCGATGCTTAGGCATCCTTACTCCCTTCTTACTACAAGAGCCTGCAACTATACCTACCAGCATAAACAGTACTATCGTACGGTAAATCTTCATACTTACTACAAACGCCAAACCCCTGAAAATTATTATTTACAAAGGGCATTTTGGTTTTTTCACGTATATTTGCAGCTCTATTTCTACACTATGCAAACAACACGACAGAACAAAATCGCCCGTCTCATTCAGCAGGACATGGGAGAAATCTTTCTCAAAGAGATGAAGCCCGTGCTGGGCAATTCACTTATCACCGTCACAGGGGTACGCATCACTCCCGACCTATCCATAGCCCGCATACACCTCAGCATTTTTCCTATCGGAGGCGTAGAGAAAGAACAAGTTTTCAAATCCGTGATAGATAATGCTGCCGACCTACGGAGACGTCTCGGTCTACGCGAAGGCAAACAACTTCGTATTATTCCCCAGTTAGAATTCTTTATCGATGACTCTTTGGACTACATTGAGAATATTGAGAATCTGCTAAAACAGTGATTCTGTAGATTGCCTCCCTTGCAGAAGGGCCTCCGTCCCACACCCGCCATTCATGAACCTGCCATTCCTCATAGCCCGACGCTACTTGTTCTCTCGCAAGCAGAAGTCCGTCATTAACGTTATCTCTTGGATTTCCTTAGTAGGAATTGCCGTCAGCACTATGGCACTTATCATAGTACTAAGTGTATATAATGGCATTGGGAACCTCACACAAGGGCTTTTCAACGCATTCGACCCAGAACTCAAAGTAGAGTCCGTCAAAGGCAAGAGTTTTCATTTGGAAGATATTGACACCCTAAAGATGCAAAACCTGCCGGGTGTAGCAACATTTACCCAAATTGTGGAAGAAGCCGCATGGGCAACACATCGGCAAAATGATGCAATTGTCATATTACGAGGGGTCGATGAGAGGTATCCCAAAGCCACAGGTATCGACACCATGCTATACCAAGGCAGCTACGTACTGCATGACAACGTGAACCTAATCAATCCCGAAACTGGGCTCATGCAGCAGCAAGAAATGGACTACATCATTCTGGGCAGCGAGGTATACTATCGGCTTGGTCTTCACGCCAATGACAACAGTCCTATCGCTCTGCATATTCCAAGAAGGGGTAGTGCCATTGGAGTATCAATGGATCAAGCCTTCAATAGTCGCCAAGTTATGCCCTCTGGCACATTCTTCATCCAACAGGATATTGATAGCCGTTACGTTCTTGCACACATTGACCTTATGCGTGGTCTACTGGATTATGACAGGGATGAATGCAGTTCATTGTCCATCGTACTTGATGGAAGCCAAAGTACCCAAAAAGTAAAATCCGATTTAAAAAGATTAATCGGACCTGAATTCAAAGTGCTTGACCGATTTGACCAGCAACCCCTATATTATAAAGTATTTCGTAGCGAGAGGCTTGGAATCTATCTAATCCTATCACTTATCACCCTTATATCCACTCTCAATTTAGTTGCATCACTGTCACTGCTCATCATTGACAAACAGCATGACATATCTACCCTCCGTAGTATGGGGATGCCCCCACAATCTATCCGTAAAGTATTTTTCTTAGAAGGACTACTTATCAGTGCCGTTGGTATTGCTGCCGGACTTCTATTGGGCTTTATTGCCTGCTTCTTGCAACTGCACTGTGGACTTATCCGTATGGGCGACAATTTCATCGTCAATACCTTTCCCGTCGCTATGCGGGGCATCGACTTTCTCTACACCTTTCTGCTGGTTGCATCACTCAGCAGTCTGTCCGTCTTTCTCACTACGCGCCATGCCCGAATATGACCGAAGAAGACCAAAGTACTTATCGACAAGCACTTCGGACAGTGTGTCCTTAAAATGTCGAGGATTCATCTAATCCACTCAAATAACAGCTATTTATCTATCTCTTGTTGACCCTCTATTTTTTTGAGGGTTTTTTCGGCAGCGCGCTGTTCGGCAGCCTTGATAGAATAATCTATGGCCGACTCGGCTGGAGAGCCGTCAATAGCCACACGGCATTCATATTGATTGCGACTGTGTCGTCCATACGAAATAGTCCTGACAAGCTCAAAGACCACCTTATGCCGGTTTTTCTGTCCCCAATCTATAATCTTGCCTTTATAGTTAAATTCCGTGTGAGCCATTTGCTCAACATCAACGTACTGCGTAAGAATACGACTGACAATAACATTGCGCGTAAATTGATAACCTTTATCAATATACATGGCACCGACTAAAGCCTCAAAAGCATCTCCCCCCATAGACTTGAAGAGTCCAGGTGATTCTCGGTCGTACTGAACCAAATCCAGCAGACCTATTTTTCTTGCCACCTGACCCAGATTAGCTCGCGAAACGATTTTGGAACGTGTCTCCGTAAGGAATCCTTCATCAGCATTAGGATAGAGCTTGTAAAGATAGTCTGCCACGATGACACCGAGAACCGCATCACCTAAATATTCAAGCCTCTCATTATTAGAAGGCTCTCCATGCATAGAAACAATGGACTTGGATCTATGGATAAAAGCCAACTGATACAACTCCCGCTTACGAGAATGAAATCCTAAAATATTCTTAAAAAACCTATCAAAAGCATCGTCCTCTTTCCTACGCTGCCAAAACCACATAAAGCCCTTAGAACTTGCGGAATGCCAACGAGACGTTATGCCCTCCAAAACCGAAGGCATTGCTCAATGCAAAACTTACAGGACGTACGGCAGCCTTGCCAAAAGTATAATCTAACTGCGGCAAATCAGAATCATCAGTAAAATGATTAATCGTAGGGGGAACCATGCCGTTATGAATAGACAGGATAGCTGCGATAGCCTCTACGGCACCAGCAGCTCCCAGCAGATGACCTGTCATTGATTTGGTAGAATTAATGGCAATGTGCTGCGCATGGCTTCCAAAAAGATTGACTATGGCTGATGTTTCAGCTCTATCGCCAATAGGAGTAGACGTACCATGCGTATTGATGTGATCCACATCAGAAATGTTCATACCAGAGTCTTCTATGGCTAAGCGCATGGCCTCACGAGCACCCTGCCCGTCGGGATGAGGTGCCGTAATGTGATGTCCGTCAGCAGTTAGACCATAGCCCGTAACTTCGGCATATATCTTAGCTCCACGAGCCAAGGCGTGCTCCATTTCTTCCAACACTAAAACTCCTGCCCCCTCTCCCAGAACAAAGCCGTCACGGTCCTTATCAAACGGGCGCGAAGCAGTCTGAGGATCATCATTGCGGGTTGAGAGAGCCTGCATAGCAGCAAAACCACCAATACCCATTTCCGTGACCGCCGCCTCAGAGCCACCAACAACAATGGCATCAGCCTTGCATAGGCGGATAGCGTCCACTGCATTACAAATAGCCACACCCGACGATGCGCAGGCGGCAGTGGTTACATAGTTGGGGCCACGGAAACCATACTTAATAGAAATATGGCCTGGACAAATATCAGTAATGACACTGGGGACTAAGAAAGGGCTAAAACGTGGCGTAATACCGCCAGCCTTTTGGAAATCAACGACTGCGTCATAGAACGATTTGACACCGCCCATGCCACAGCCCCAAATAACACCAACACGGGCATTGTCGTATGCAGCTTCTACCAATCCTGCATCTGCGATGGCCTCATCGGCAGCCACCATGCCGTATTGGGTGAAAAGATCCAATCTTCGACCTTCTTTTTTGTCGAAGTAATTCAACATATCATAACCCTTAAGCTCACAAGCAATTTTGCATTTGAAATGCTCAGGGTCAAAACGTGTAATCGGGCTCGCTCCACTAACACCCTGCAACATTGCCTTCCACGTGGAGACAACATTGTTTCCAATCGGTGTTAATGCACCGAGCCCGGTCACTACTACTCTTTTCAGCTCCATTAATACTGAAAAAGGGTTAATCAACAATTACTTGTGGGAAGCTGCAAATGCTTCGGGATTCTCAATGAAATCGATAGCATCACCGACGGTAACAATCTTTTCGGTCAGTTCCTCGGGAATAGTGGTGTCAAACTCCTTTTCGAGCTCCATGATTAATTCAACGGTGTCCAATGAGTCAGCACCCAAATCATTGGTGAAACTTGCCTCTCTGACGACCTGTGCCTCGTCAACGCCCAGCTTATCAATGATGATTTCTGTTACTTTTTGTGCAATTTCTGACATTTTAATTCATTTTATGGGTTAAACGAAAGTGCAAAGAAACAAAAAAAAACACAATTCACAATTCTTTTTCGCTACAAGCACAAGCAAAATAGATGTTAATACGATATATTACAATAAAATAATACATTCGTTAAATTTGTTAATAATTCTAAAATCAATAACATTTTCGATTATAGACAAGCATCAAAAACAGACTTTATCATATAGGGATTAGTATCGTATAGATCTTCCGATTTTATGACACAACAAGCATACCAAACAGAACAACCGGTGGAGGGCATACCAAAATGAACCAACCATCAATTCAAAGACAGTTTATCTTTGATATACACAATTAATTATATATTCCAACGTTTTGAATACTATCAATCGATGTTGGATGTCAACCATCCTACCGCGCGAAATACAAAAGAATCTATTTCTCATGTCTGCACCAATAAGTTGGCTCCTAAAGTGAAGTTGAATGACCACCGCAGCAATATGGATACCAAATCGCATTACCAATCCTACGGACAAGGATATTGAACGGCAGAAAGGCTATAAAAAAGAATATGTGAAATTGCTGAAAACATTCGACAATATGGTACATTTTGAAGATGCACATTGCGACATCAAGTTGGAATAACACAAAATATGTAAGATTTGAATTAGAGCAACAGCTTATTGAATATGGCAAACAAAGAATCTGGATATGTTTACATTCTAACCAACCCAAGTTTTCGGGAAGACTGGGTGAAAATTGGAAAGAGTTGCCGTCCAGTGGATATACGGAGCAAGGAACTGGACAATACGGCAGTGCCTTTGCCATTCGAGATTTTTGCCACGATGAAAACGGTGAAGTACAACGAGGTGGAGAAGTTGGTTCACAAGACCATTGACCGCCTCACCGACTTGCGTATCCGTCAGAACCGGGAGTTTTTTAATGTGGCTCCACAGATGGCACTCGACATCTTTCGCGATATAGCTATGACGATAGACGATGCCGAAGTCACGCTCTATGAGGACAACAAACCCGTGGTGGAGAACGAGCACCAGAGAACGGCAAAGCGTGAAGTGAAGCGTTCACGGTTTAAGTTCTCTATGTGTGGCATCAAGATTGGAGAGCAAATTAGGTTTAATCCGACAGGCATTATTGTGAAAGTTGCTTCTGATGACAGCATCGAATACGAAGGCCGCATCTATAAACTCTCACCATTTGTGGGTACGTTCATGCCCGAAGAACAGCGTAACACCTCTGGTGCCTATCAAGGTGCTAAATTTTTCTCGTACAACGGAAAAGTGCTGGACGAGATAAGGAAAGAAATAGAAAATAATACATAACTGCAGACTTGATACTATTAGTCAATACTGGATGTCAACCGCATGCAAAACATGAAACAAAAAATTCATTTGGCCATCTTAGGGTCAGGAAACGGAACTAATGCGCAACGTATTTGCGAATACTTTTCCGAAAACGAATGCATTGATGTGTGCTGTATCATATACAACAAAAAAGATGCATACATTGCCGAACGAGCAAAGAATCTTGGAATAGATTCACAGTATTTCAATAAGCATGACTTTTATGACAGTGATGTCGTTTTGCAGTATCTTCAAGAGAAGCAGACCGACTATGTCATTTTAGCAGGATTCTTACTGCTTGTACCCGAAAATATACTTCAAGCATATCCTAAACGAGTTATCAACATCCACCCTGCTCTGCTACCCAAATATGGTGGAAAAGGGATGTACGGACATCATGTACATCAAGCTGTCATTGACAACCATGAGACAGAAAGCGGAATCACAATACACATTGTGGACCAACACTATGACCAAGGCACCACACTCTTTCAAGCTCGATGTCATGTAACTCCTGAAGATTCGGCAGATACGCTGGCGGACAAAATTCATCTGCTGGAGCAGGAGTACTTTCCCGTAATCATAGAAAAGACAGTACAAAAAAACGCATAAGAGGATGCGCATAGCCGTCAATACCCGCCTGCTCATCGACGGAAAGATGGACGGAATCGGATGGTTTACATACGAAACCATCAGTCGTCTTGTACAGATACATCCAGAGCATCAGTTTTACTTTTTTTTTGACAGGAAACCCCATCCAAAATTCGTTTTCGCAAAGAATGTCTATCCCATAAAACTGTGGCCACCAGCCAGACATCCTTTGTTGTGGTGGATTTTCTTCGAAATAAGTACCCGATACGCTCTACGTCACCATAAAATAGACCTGTATATATCCACAGATGGATTCATTCCACTACACACCAAGATACCAACACTGGATGTCATCCACGATTTGAATTTCGAGCATTCACAAGACAACTTGAAACACTCGCATCAATGGTTTTACAACCATTTTTTCCCACGCTATGCCCATAAAGCCACACGGATAGCTACAGTATCACAATTTTCAAAGCAGGACATACACAAAACGTACCAAATACCAATGAATAAAATCGGCGTGGTCTATAATGGTGCAAACGCCATCTACCAGCCACTGCCAGAAAAAGAGCAACAACAGACCCGAAACTCCTATGCGGATGGACGAAAATACTTCATTTTCATTAGTACCATAATTAAGAGGAAGAATCTATCCGGATTACTAAAAGCCTTTGATCAATTCAAAAAAAGGGATTGTGAAAATACAATGTTGTTAGTTGTCGGTAAACGCCAGTGGTGGTATGATGAGTTGGAGTCTACCTATAAGCAGATGTCTCATGCCATGGATGTAAAATTCCTTGGACATACAGCCCCAGAGCAATTGGCACGACTGCTATCCGCCTCTATAGCCCTCGTTTACCCATCTTTTTTTGAGGGATTTGGCATTCCTATTATAGAAGCTTTTTATGCCGAGACAGCCGTCATTACCTCAAATGTCACGTCTATGCCCGAAGTTGCCGGCAATGCAGCTATACTAATCAATCCTCATGAGCCAAATGAAATTGCCGACGCCATGCACAGGATAGCCACCGATCAGGACCTTCGACAAAGGCTGATTGCCCAAGGCAGACAGCAACGAGAACTTTTCAGTTGGGAGAAATCAGCACACCGCCTATGGAGCGAGGTGAACCAAACATGGGGGGAGGAGATTGTATGAGGATTCCGAAACAGCTTATATTTATACTGCTGCCAAGCATTGTATCCCTACAGGCGCAAATACAGCCAGATAAAAAACTGTCCGACAAAGACAATCTAATTTTCAACCCATCATTTGAAGAGTACACGGAATGTCCCAAACGTATTGAGGCTACAGGACACCTCAGTATTGTGGATGGCTGGTTTCAACCAACGGGAGGTAGTGCCGATTATTTTAACAGATGCAGCAATAACTCCTGCGGAGTTCCAAGAAACAAAATGGGATTCCAAGAAGCCCATAGCGGCCATGGTTACTGCGGTATATATTGCAATAAAACAGAATACCGAGAATACCTTCAAACCGAACTAAAACAACCTCTCCGCCAAGGGTGTACATACCTCCTGACATTTTATGTCAGCCTGTCGGAATACTCTACCTGTGCTATTGCAACTATAGGCGGATTACTGACCCCATATCGAGTGGAAGACACAGCACGAACAATGCTTATCCACAAGGAGGTACGTGATCTTGGCGGAGGAATGAAACAGGCCATATCGGATAATTTCATACCCCAAATACAAAATAATAGAGACAACCCACTAACAGACTGGCGACGATGGCAGAAAATTTCAGGGACTTTTGTTGCTGAAGGGGGAGAAAGGTTCCTAACTATTGGCAACTTTGCTACAGCAGCCAAATCAAATATCGTTGTTCCAGACTCACTGACAATGGAGCTAACTGGTGCATATTATTATATTGATGATGTTTCGCTATACCTTGTAGATTGCTCACGGAACAAAATGGAGGACGAGTCAAAGCCCAATACAAATCCCACCCTACACACCCCAATAGAACTCTCTGACCAGAAACAACTGCCTGAGCAAGAAAAACGAGAATATACAAAAGGGGATATTCTTATCTTACAAAATATCTTTTTTGACTTTGATAAAAGCACATTACTACAACAGTCTTACAAAGAACTACAAAACCTATTATCTATCTTGAAGGAGCATCCTTCAATGAAAATCCAAATTATAGGTCATACGGACAACCAAGGTAGTACCTCATACAATATGCGCCTTTCTGAAAGTCGTGCCAAAGCCGTTGTGGATTACCTTATACAAAAGGGAATTGAGGCTAAACGATTGCAATACAAAGGTCGTGGTGCCTACGAACCCATTGACACAAACACCACTGAAGAAGGACGAGCCAAGAACAGGCGTGTCGAAATGAAAATTATCGCCATTTAACTCAAATCGGTCATTAGGACTTTGCAGCAATAAATGACAACAAAACAGCTAATGACCAACGATGATTTCGCTACTTAAAAAGTGCTCCTTAAAAGCCGATTTCACAGCTATAACTCTCTGATATAAACAAAGCTTTATAAACATTTTCTAATGAAGGTCATTAGAAATACAAGAGGCATTAACCTCTAATGACCACTTGGGGTTTAACTCCTAAATCCCATCATTTTTTTTTCAAAAATACGATGCGCTATTCGTAGCCAAATACATCTATGTTTTTTGAGCAGAATCCTCTTATCGTTTTGATGCGAATGGATTTGACATCAACAGATACACCCGACTGATATCAACAGATTAGTAGTTGGATACCCTAAAAGGATTTAGGTTCGCATCAGATACATTAACGACTTTGGCCCTCATATCACTTTTATTAATGATATGAGGGCATTATCAAGTGTCATAAATAAAAGAGTAAATAAATGGAAATAAAAAATGGCCAAAGGCTTTCGCATTATTAGATGGGGGATGGGAAAACCCAACACGTAACATCTTCGGGATGACCTTGTCAACGCTGCGTTCTGATGGGAAAACCCAACAAATAACAAGACGTAACATCACGAAAGGAATATAACAAAGGATGAAAGGATAAAAGATAGATATAACGAGTAAACAAAAAAAGGCTTCCTCAAAAGGAAGCCTTTTATCATTAGTCAGTGTTTAGGACTATTCAATCACACGGTAGATAGAGACACGACGGTTGACAGAGTATTTCACATCACCGAACGGGGTGTTCTTACCATTCCACTTAGCTTCAAGACGATTCTCAGCAATGCCATACTTGTTGACCAACTGACGTTTTACTTCTTCAGCACGTTTCTGGGAGAGTTTCATGTTGTACTCGTCAGATCCAGTGTAGTCGGCGAAACCATAGACCACATATTTGGTGCTGGGATTATCTTTCATAACACGGGCAATAGCTTTCAGCTTCTGATGCTCGCTCTCAGAGACAGTGTACTGATTGACATCATACTGGATGGAGAATGGAAGAGCGTAGAAGGTAAGCTGGTCAGCCTTAATTTGGTTGATTTTATCCTGAAGTTCTTTGCTAGCCTGATTGTTGGTGGCAGGAGCTCTGTCCTCAGCAAGTTTGCTTTCGAGGTCAGCAATACGGCCTTCGAGCTTCTTTTCCTGCTGTTTGCCAGTAGCAACCTGCTTTTCGAGGTTAGCGATCTGGTCGTTGAGAGCATCAAGATTTTCCTGAGTCAAATTGGAACGCTGAGCCAAAAGTTCTTCATCAGCAGCCGTAACACCAAAGTTGAAGGCATAGCCAAGGGAGACAAGGGCGTCAAGGCTGAGGTGATTACTCTTAAAGATATTGGGGATATGAGCGACGTCGATAAGCTCGGCTTCAGCGAAAATGGTGGAGTGCTTGCTCACCTTGTAGCTGTAACCCAGACCTGCATCCATAGCAAGATTCAGTTTACGACCATGCTGAGCACCCGTAGGAGGCTCGCAGTTTACATAGTTGCGCCAAATAGCAACACCAGCATCACCAAAGAGGTAGAAAGAGCCTCTGCGCTCGGGGTCATAGCCCATAAGAGCGTCATTGACGGAGAATTTGAAGCCTGCTGTCAGCATACCGAACATGGCATAGCGTTGTGTCGCACGCAAATCCCAATCAGTCATCATACCAGGCATGGAAGCTCTCAGACGGAGATCCCATACATAGTTGAGTTCCTTCTCCAGAAAGATGGCACCGCCAATGCTGGTACCCTCTTTCAGAGTCATGCCATGACCATTGGCCTGCTTGTCAAAATCGACAGAAGCCCCAATTGACCAATTGCTCCAGAAGCCGTAGTGAGGATACTCAGGGCTGTCCTGGGCAGAAAGCGTCGAGGTGGCAGCGACCAAGAGACCAGCCACCATTCCAATTTTTAACAGTTTCTTCAACATATTGTTTTTAGTTATTAAGTTATTTGCAATTACAAGTTTACTCGTAATTCTCGCTGGTAGAATTATTTTGCAAATATACATACTTTTTTATTTTTAGGGAAATATTTTCATCCCCCCCTGCGTTTACTTTGTGCAAAAGGTTAAATTTCAATATTTTTAGAAAGCGAAAAAACTTAAATATTTTTCAAAAAATGGTTCTCAAAGATTTATTTTTCAACACAGAAAGTACTGAAATATTCGTAAATAGGGAGGATATTAACAACTTTCTGAACCAAGCCGAGGCGGCACAAAGGGTCCTTAGTACACACCAGGGCGCAGGGCATGATTTTCTTGGCTGGGAAAGCCTGCCGTCCGATATAGAGGATTGGACGTTGCAACGGATTCAAAATGATGTCCAACGGCTGTCCACCCGCTGCGAGGTATTTGTTGTCATCGGTATCGGAGGGTCCTATCTGGGCGCACGCGCCGTAATAGAAGCCTTACAATCAGAACTAAGTCACCTGATTCCGCACGGAGGACATCCCTTAGTACTATATGCGGGACACACGCTTGACGAAGATTATTACGCTCAATTATTAAGCGTGCTGGATTCGCACGACTATGGTGTTGCCGTCATCTCAAAATCAGGAACTACGACAGAGCCCGCCGTTGCTTTCCGCATCATCAAGCATCACCTTGAACAAAAATATGGAAAAGACGAAGCTCAACAAAGAATCATAGCCATTACAGATGCACATAAAGGCGCATTGCATACTATTGCAGAGCAAGAGCACTATACTTCCTATGTTATACCCGACAATGTCGGCGGACGATTCTCGGTGCTGACCCCCGTTGGATTACTACCCATAGCCATGGCGGGATACAATATAACAAAACTAATTGAGGGGGCACGCCACGCCCAACACATATACAGAAACTCCCCAGCAGGCGGGAATGCGGCACTGCAATATGCCGCCTACCGTAATGCCCTTTACAATAAAGGATTCAAGGTAGAGATGCTAACCAATTTCACCCCTGCTCTCAGGTATTTTAGCGAATGGTGGAAGCAGTTATATGGAGAAAGTGAAGGGAAAGAGGGGAAAGGCATATTACCGCATAGCCTCAGTTTCACGACTGACCTTCATTCCATGGGACAATATATGCAAGAAGGGGAAAGGCACATCATGGAGACCGTCATCAGCATTGCCAAGGGGAAACAGCATGTTGGGATTCCTATGGACAATCAGAATCTGGATGGGATCAACTATCTTGTGACCAAAAGCCTCACCGAAATAAACCACTGCGCAGAACAAGGGACCATTGAAGCGCATAGGGACGGCGGAGTACCAGTAATGCGCATAGAGTTGCCTATCCTTAACGAGTACACGCTTGGACAACTAATTTATTTCTGTGAATATGCCTGTGGCATCAGTGGCTATATGTTAGGGGTTAATCCATTCAATCAGCCAGGGGTAGAAGCATATAAGAAGAATATGTTTCGTCTGCTGGGGAAGGAGTAATGCCCTTGTTTTTCTTGTGTAAATACGTCATGCGGCCTGCGATAGCTATCGCAGGCCGCAT
>JAFVBF010000064.1 GCA_017480145.1 Bacteroidales bacterium | reverse complement strand
CGCCAAATAAAAATAACAACCCACAGCGTAAGCGAAACAGCCCACCACGCCAGCAAAGGCTACTATTCAACCCTCGCCGCCATAGATGCACCACAGCAGCTGCGCACCGCCCGTATAAACAAAACCGTAAAACTAAAAGGCAACCGGCGAGAGCGCGATATGAAATTAAAAGTAAAGAAAATAGGATCAGCCAAACATAACCGAGCAAAAACAAAAATAGTCCTCGGCACAACAACCAGCGACGTCGACCAGCTATACTGCATAACCAGTACACGCGACAAACCACACAAAAAGAAGAACAGGCAATCCTACTCGGGCCTTAAAAAAGCCCCTCGGATCGCCCATTCTTCAGCCAGCAAAAATACAAAAAAAATCAAAACAGCAAACCATAAAACGCAAAAAACCTCCAAGAACAAAAAAAAACACCAAAGGCCCCGCCATCAAAAACCGCGTCTCCATCCACCAGCGCCCCGCCATCGTGGCACTCGTCGCGGCCCTCGCGGCCCTGCTGGCCAGAACCAGAACCCGCAGGGCATAACCCCATATCACCCCGCCATACTGTAAACATCCTATCATGCCCGCCATACCGAAAGAAAACAGCCCCGCGGCCATAGTCCAGCGACGCAACCTGCTGCGGCAGGCCCTCGAAAAACACATAGGCCAGCAGTACCGCAACAAACACCTGTCCATGGCCGTCACCTGCACAAAGGCATCTGTCAAAGAGATAGCCCACCACGCAGCCAAAAGCGAGGCATCCACGCGCGCCGCACTCAGGCTCAAAAGCATCGTGCAAAACGCCAATGTCCTCTATATCGACCTGCCCAAGGGAGGCAACCAGAGCAAGAAATTCAACGCCTGGATCACCATAGTCATGCAGTACGGCAACACCAAGCTGACGCTATGCGACACCCTGAAACATAGCCAATCCGGACAGAGCAACATGGTCCTATACTGTATCACCCACGAAAAATAAAGGAAGGCATCCTCCAAGCCGAAAACAGTGACTCAGTGAGGACGCCTCCATGGAAATCTCTTTCCGCCTGCAAAGATACCAACAATCCGCAAACTGGCAAAAAAAAGTGCCGGGGGAATTTCCCTCCGGCACTGTCGGCAAAATGACGTACCTTTGCCCTGACATGAAACATTATACCCATCTTACCAGCGAGCAAAGGTACACGATTTTCGTCCTGCTCCGACAGAAAAAGACAAAAGCCGAGATCGCCAGAACCATCGGCGTAAGCCAGTCCACCGTCTACCGCGAACTCGCCGTCAACTCCACCACCAACGGCCGCTACTACTACAAGGACGCGCAGATGTTCTCCGACGACCGACGCAAAAAATGCCGCAAGCCCGTGCGCCTCACCCCGCAGATGCAGGACGAGATCGTCTCCACCATCCGACGGCTGCGATGCTCGCCCGACTGCGTGCGAGGCAAGATGCTCCGAGAGGGCAGAGACTGCGTCTGCGTAGAGCGCATCTACCAGCTCGTCCGGCAGGACAAGGCCGACGGAGGAAACCTCTGGACCTTCCTGCCCAACCACCTCAAACACCGACGACGCTACGTCTCCAAAGGCCCAGCCATCAAAAACCGCGTCTCCATCGACCAGCGCCCCGCCATCGTGGCCGAGCGCGGACGCTTCGGCGACTGGGAGATGGACACCATCGTCGGCCCTGGCGGACGCGGCGTCATCGTCACCCTCGTCGAGCGCCTGACAAAAAAAACACTCATGGCAAAATGCCCCAAGGGCAAGAACGCCCGCGCCCTGGCTCGCGTCGTCGTGGGCCTCCTGCTTCCCTTCGCCGACTCCGTACTCACCATCACCACCGACAACGGCTCCGAGTTCGCCGACCACGAATACATCTCCCGCCGCCTCGGCTGCCAGATCTTCTTCGCCCACCCCTATGCCTCCTGGCAAAAAGGCCTCATCGAGAACACAAACAAGATCATCCGTCAGTTCATCCCCAAAAACACCGACCTGCGGCGGCTCTCACCCGCCCAGATATCCGACTTCCAGTCCATCATCAACCTGCGCCCAAGAAAAAAACTAAACTACACCGCCCCCAAATCCCAATTTTTACTATATTTGCACCATCCCTCTCCCACTTAAAACTGGAACCTGAGAAGAGGGGTAAATCCTCCTCTTGATTTTGTAATATGCAATAACTTTTGTATTTTTGCTTTTTCCCTCTTTTGAGGGAATGTTAATTTATTTTATCGTAACAAAAACAAATAGAAAGATATGAGAAATCTCGCCATGGTGGCTTTCGGCGGCAATGCATTGTTACGCAGTGGCCAGAAAGGCACCTATCAAGAACAACTGGCCAATGTTGAGCAGACCTGCGAAAGCCTTTGCAATCTCATCAAACGTGGCTATAATATTGTCATTGGACATGGCAATGGTCCTCAGGTGGGTAATGTCATGCTTCAGCACGAGGCTGGCAACAAGGACTTTAATATACCAGCGATGCCTATGGATTTCTGTGTGGCAGAAACTCAAGGCTCCATTGCCTACATGATTGAGCTTGCATTGCGCAACGTCTTCGCCAAAAATGACATTTATCGAGATGTCGTTACTATTGTGACCCAGGTGGCGGTCAATGCCCTTGACCCCATGTTCCAAAACCCGACCAAGCCGGTTGGACCTTATTATTCCAAGGAGCAAGCCGAAAAACTCCATGAGGAAACAGGTGCTATATATAAGGAAGATCCTAAGGGCAATGGCTGGCGTAAAGTCGTGGCCTCACCTAAGCCTAAGCGTATAAACAATATCAAAATCATCAAGCATCTTGTCAAGGGTGGCAACGTTGTTGTCACTGTCGGAGGCGGTGGCATCCCTGTCATCGAGGAAAGTGATTATGTGCGCGGCGTCGAGGCCGTAATCGACAAGGATCTTGCTTCGGCATTGTGCGCTATCCAGATTGAGGCAGAGGAATTCTACATCCTCACCGATGTTCCAAAGGTTTATATCAACTTCCGCAAACCGGATGAAAAACCGCTGGATGTCATCACGGTCGAAGAGGCTAAGAAGTATCTTGCCGAAGGTCAGTTTACCGAAGGCTCTATGGCTCCCAAGGTGCGTGCCGGTATTATGTTCATCGAAAATGGCGGCAAGACATGCGTCATTACTGAGGCAGGGCAGCTCGACAATCCCTATTGTGGCACCCGCATCGTAAGATAAGGCGTAAAAGGTGATGCCTTAACAAGCATGATCCGAGAGGGGGCACCCCTAAAACACACCTCGGCATATATGATAGGAACGCCTATAAATTATGTCTTGGTGGTTTCCAAAAGAAACAATCTCTAAGCGTTTAGAACAGATAAAAAGAAAATCATTTATAATTCAAAATCATCAAACACATGGCTTACAATTTGAGAAATCGTAATTTCTTGAAAATTCTGGACTTTAGTCCCAGAGAACTCCAACACCTCCTTGATCTTGCCCGTGAGCTGAAACGTGCTAAATACACTGGCACCGAGCAGCCCACCATGACAGGCAAGAACATCGCCCTCATTTTCGAAAAGACTTCCACACGTACGCGTTGTGCATTCGAAGTGGCGGCCAAAGATCAGGGTGCTCACGTCACCTACTTAGGCCCTTCTGGCAGCCAGATAGGGGTTAAAGAGAGCATGGCCGACACAGCCCGCGTGCTGGGTCGTATGTTCGACGGCATTGAGTATCGTGGCTTCAAACAGGAAACCGTTGAAGAACTGGCTAAGTATGCTGGTGTCCCCGTGTGGAATGGCCTTACCAATGAGTCCCATCCTACTCAGATTTTGGCCGATTTCCTCACCATGCAGGAGCATGTGGACAAGCCCCTCAGTCAGGTGACTTTTGCCTACATCGGCGATGCCCGTTTCAATATGGGTAACAGCCTCATGGTCGGTGGTGCCAAAATGGGTATGGATGTCCGCATCATCGCCCCGAAGAAACTTCAGCCCGCTAAGGATCTTGTCAAAAAATGTCAGGAGATTGCTAAGGAAACAGGTGCTAAAGTTACCGTTACCGATGATCCCAAGAAGGGTGTCAAGGGTTGCGATTTCCTCTATACTGACGTTTGGGTTTCCATGGGTGAACCTGCCGAGGTTTGGAAAGAACGTATCGACATGCTCATGCCCTATCAGGTCAATGCCGACCTCATGAAGGCCACCGGCAATCCTAAATGCAAATTCATGCACTGCTTGCCCGCCTACCACAACCTTGAAACGCAGGTAGGACGTGATGTCAACAAGCAGTTTGGTCTGGATGGCATTGAGGTGACGGAAGAGGTCTTCGAGAGCGAGAACAGCATCGTTTTCGACGAGGCCGAGAACCGTATGCACACTATCAAGGCCGTCATGGTGGCCACATTGGGTGACTAATTTTTCTTAAAAACAACAAGCCCTTACGCCTTTTAAGTTAATTTAATAGGTGTAAGGGCTTTAGTCGTAGAAAATAATAAAATTCACATTATGGATAAGAAAAAACTTATTGGCTGGATTGTCAGTATTGTACTGACTCTTTTCTGTTGGTGCGTCCCTACTGATTTCTTCGGCATAGACGGACTCACTGTTGTCGAGCAGCGTGTCATTGCTCTTTTTGTGCTGGCCGCATGTATGTGGATTAGCGAGCCTATCCCTATTTGGACTACTTCGGTCCTCGTCATGGTGCTCATGCTGATTACCACTTCCGACAGTATGGTTGCCTTCCTCCGTCCTACGGACGAATCAACCCTTATCAGCTACAAGGCTATCATGGCTGCTTTTGCCGACCCCACCATTATGCTTTTTATGGGCGGATTTGTGTTGGCCATTGCTGCCACCAAATACAAATTTGATGCTGCTCTTGCCAAAGTGATGATGAAACCTTTTGGTAATAAGCCTACCATGGTTATGTTGGGCTTCATCGTCATCACGGCTCTGTTCTCCATGTTCATGAGCAATACGGCTACGGCTGCCATGATGCTTGCCATCCTAACCCCGGTGCTGGCTACGCTCAAAGAGAGCAAAGGTCGTATTGGATTGGCATTATCTATCCCCATTGCAGCCAATGTCGGCGGTATGGGCACTCCCATTGGAACGCCTCCTAACGCTACGGCTGTCAAATTCTTGGGCGAATCCCTCGGTGCAACGGTTCAGTTTGGCAACTGGATGATGATAATGGTCCCCTTAGTCATTGTGATTCTCTTTTTCTCCTGGATTCTGCTCCAGAAAATGTTCCCCTTTGCCAAAGGTGAGACTGTCAATGTTGAGATAGAAGGTGAATTTGATAAGAGTCCCAAGGCTTGGGTTGTCTACATCACGTTCATCGTTACTATTCTTCTCTGGGTTACGGGTAAATGGACGGGCATCAACTCCTTCAGTGTCGCTCTGATTCCGTTTGCTGTATTTACCCTTTGCGGTGTCTTCGACAAGAATGACCTTAAGAAAGTTGACTGGGATGTGCTCTGGCTTGTGGCTGGCGGATTCGCTCTCGGTGTAGGCCTTGATAAGACTGGCCTTGCCGCTCACATGGTCAATAGTATTCCGTTTAGCAGTTGGCCTGTCATGTTGGTTCTCATCGGCTCTGGCGTGCTCTGCATCGTCATGTCCACATTTATGTCCAACAGTGCTACGGCCGCTCTCCTGATTCCGATTTTGGCTGCTGTCGGCACGGGTATGTCCGAGCAGTTGGCTCCTTTCGGTGGTGCTACTACATTGCTTGTCAGCATAGCTCTGTCTGCCTCTTTGGCCATGGCGTTGCCCATATCTACGCCTCCTAATGCATTGGCCTATGGCAAGGGCTTTATCAAGCAGAAGGATATGGCCGTGGTAGGCATTGTGGTCGGTGTTTTCGGCATGGTTATCATGTATCTCTGGCTGATTCTTGCCAGTAAACTCGGTCTCTCTGTCTGCTAAATATCTTTAGTCTAATTAAAACTAACACCATAGGGGTGGCTTTTCATAGCTGCCCCTATACTATGAATGGTTAAATATTATGAAAAAAACACTTACTGTTTTGACATTGGCGCTAATTGCTCTTTCTGCCAATGCTCAGGTTGACACTCGCAACCATCCCGTACCACCTCAGGCCCCAGTCGCAGCTCCTGTCGACCAGCCAGCCCCTGCTCCTAAACCTCAGAAAGTCCATGCCACCGTTTATGGATTTGTTCGCAATTATCTGACTTTCGACAGCCGTGGCATGTATACTGTTTGTGGTAGCGACTATAACAATATGCCCTTTGACGAGTCTTGGAATCTCCCGGTCTCCAAGCGTGACCAGTTCGACGAAGCCGATGTCAATGATATTCCTACAATGCAGTTTCATGCGCTCTCTACGCGGTTTGGGCTGCGTCTTGATGGCCCCAATGTTTTAGGGGCTAAAAGCACGGGACGTATCGAGGCTGATTTCGCTGGTTTCAGCACCACTAATACGGTACTCCGTCTCCGTTTGGCTTATGTTGACCTCAATTGGGGTGGTCGTCATGCCTTGCGTGTTGGTCAGGACTGGCATCCGCTGAGTGGTGAAATCATGCCCGATGCTTTAGGGTTTGCCGCTGGTGCCCCATTCCGTCCTCATAGCCGTACCCCGCAGTTCCGCTATATGTTCAGCACTGCCTCTGGCTTGGGCGCACAGGCTCATCTGCTCTACCAATATCAGTTCCAATCCCCTGGTCCTGATGGCGCCTCTGAGAAGTATGCAAACAATGCGTTGATTCCTGAGTTTTTTGTCGGGCTTAACTACAGACAGGGCCCCATTTATGCCCAGATTGGTGCTGATGTACTGACCATTCGTCCGCGCACGCTGGCTACGGAAACCGCCACCGAATATGTTTATAATGGGTCGGACAATGTTCTGACCACCATTGGCGATTACAAGACCAAGGTGGACGATCGACTGACTTCTGTTTCCCCAACCGTCTATTTCCAGTACGTGGAAGGTCTTTTCTCTGTCAAGCTGCGTTCTACCTATGCCCAGAACACCGCCCATGTCAATCAGATTAGCGGCTATGGTATTTCTGCCTTCAACCCTGATGGTAGTCAGGACTACACCCCGTTGCGTAGCTCCATCAGCTACATCAATTTTGCCTATGGAAAGAAGTTTAAAGGCAATCTTTTCTTTGGCTTCATGAAGAATCTTGGCACGGCTGATGATTTGGCTGTTAACGCTGCTGGCAAGTACACGATGTACCTCAAGAATAATACTATCAATAACGTCAATTATATGTGGCGTGTGGCTCCTTCTATTAGCTATAATTTAGCCCATTTCAACGTGGGACTTGAGTATGAACTTACCTCGGTTAACTATGGAGATTACAGCAAGATGAAGGCTGATGCTACTTTCGATTCCGATGATTGCCACAATGTCAATGGACATCGTGTCTGCCTTCTGGTAAAATACAATTTTTAGGATTCGGAGTATTTTCGAGTGATTTTCCTCCATCTTCGGATGAGGCATCGTTTAGAGCACAAATGTCTGACATTTGTGCTCTTTTTGTGTTTTATTTTATTAAAAAATATTATTTTTGCATGATTATATATATTATAAAAAAGCGTTATAAAGCACTATATTCTTGAGATAATGAACACGAAACAGTTTGTAATTGTTGTATTTATGCTTTTTGGAGCATTAGTTTTCAACAACACTGCTATTTTTGCTCAGGACAACTGTGATTTGAAGCCATGGTCTTATGTTACCGTTGATAATGCCTGTGATAGTTTTATTTGGCAGGGCAATATCTATCGTCAAAGCCGTTCTCGTGGTCAGGCTTGTGAAGTAGTAGGCCGCTGGGCTGAAGACGGATGCGACTCCATCGCATGTCTCATCCTTACGCTCCACCTCTCTGTACGTGACACGCAGGATGAAGTACGCTATGGCTGTGGGAGCCTTTCTTTCAACGGAATAGAATATACCGAGTCAGGTTGGGCTAAGGAAACCAAAAGAGGGGTTGCGGCCGATGGCTGCGACAGCATCTATTATTTCCCTCTTGAGATTTTGCCGGGCAATGCCTCTTTTGATACTTCTATTAGCGGATGTAATGCTGTTGAATTTGCTGGCCAGACCTATACTTCCGATACGTCGTGGTCCGATACCATCAGTATTGGCGTGTGTGACAGTGTCAGTTCGGTGTCTATTATGGTGCAGGAAGCCATTCATACCACATTCACTACCGAGGCTTGCGACCAGTATCTTTGGGGGGGCAAGGTCTTTTATTCCGATACCGTCGGTCCTACCGCTACTTTTACGAGCCATCTGGGTTGTGACAGCGTGGTCGCCATCAATTTGACTATGCATTATGCCCAGTCGGGCGACACAACGGCTGTTGTGTGTGATAGTGTTTCATGGTATGGAGTCACCTATTATGGCGGTACTCCTACTCATGTTTTCCGTAATGCTACAATCCATGGCTGCGACAGCACGCTTCGTCTCAATATGGTCATGCATCATGACACGCACGCCGATACTTCTGCCGAAGCCTGTGATTCCTTTTACTGGCATGGACAGATGCTTTATGCTTCTTCCGACGTGATTGCTGCCGATCAGTTTGCAAAGAATGCTCAGGGGTGCGACAGTACCCTTATGTTGCATCTTGTTATAAACAAGAGCGTCAGTAGTGATTCGGCTGTGGTTGGCTGCAACAGCGTTTTTTGGAAAGATAGCGTCTATTTCACTGAGACCATAGCAGAAACGCATCGCTATGAGGGTGACTATGGCTGCGATAGCGTGGTGAATATTCGTATTGTCCTGCTTGACAATCATCCTGCACACGACACCGCCATAGCCTGTGGCTATTATATTTGGCATTACACCAAATACACCGAAACGGGCGTCTATTCCTACCACACATTCAACTCCATTGGTTGTGATAGCGTCACCTATCTACACCTTACGCTCTTCCCGCAAGGCGAGGGTGAACTGTCTGGGGCTTTTGAAGTCGAGGCAGGCGAGGAGGTCGAATATGATGATGAAGACCATTTGGATACCGACAATGGCGAAGAGGCTCTCAAGAAATACAATGGACGCTACGTCGCGTTCTCTCAGGGCAATTTGCAATTCATGCCGAGCACGTCCAAATGGCGTTTCGCGGAGCATCAGTTTGATTTCATGGGACAGGGCAATCGCTATGCTTCTGCTGATTATGCTGGCTGGTTAGACCTTTTTGGCTGGGGAACCAGCGGATACCATAATTCATCCGATGTCCATAACACGGTCTATCAGCCTTGGGCCACCAACAATGAAAACGTGGATTATCAGTATAACGCCAAGGGCTATGGCCCTTCTGTCGATATGTCGGAACTTGATTTCTCCAACATGGCTTCCAACTATGACTGGGGCATTCGCAACCCCATCTCCAATGGAGAAAACAAGGCTGGTATTTGGCGTACGATGACGGCTGACGAGTGGACGCACCTCCTTTTCCACCGTCGCAATGCGGCCAACAAAAGAGCCCAGGCTTCCATTACAGACATCAGCGGGGCTGTTACGGTGAGAGGCGTTGTCCTCCTTCCTGAGAGTTGGGTGCAGCCTGACAATAGCACTTTTACTCCAGGCTCCGACAATGGTTTTTCCACCAATATCTATACCATTGAGCAGTGGCAGACCATGCAGACTCATGGTGCGGCATTCCTGCCAGCAGCAGGCAACCGTTTTATGTATATCGCCAGTGGTGAGGATGAGTATGGCTATTATTGGTCTGCCACACACTACGACTCTGAGAGTGCCTATCTCTTCGTCCTAACCGATGTCGCCATGTCGGTCGAGGCCTACCCTCGTCATGTGGGGCGTTCCGTTCGCTTGGTTCAGGATGTGGCTGAGACTCGTTCATGCACAGTGTATGTCGATACGACGGTTCGGGTCGACTCCATTTTTGTATGGCGTGGTGAGGAACTTGTAGAAGCGGGCGACTATCAATATCAATATGATACCGAAATCACTAATGAGTGTGATTCTATTGTGACGATTCACCTCTCCATAGGTCAGGTCGGCATCAATACGGTACTTTTGGATCGGTCCACTATTCTCACGCAGGGACGTGATATTGTGGTTCGTGGTGCCGATAACCAGCAGGTCTGTCTCTTTGACATGCAGGGACGTTTGCTCAATAGTAATTTTGCTGCCACTGGGTCTTGCTCTTTTGCCGCACCTGCCGCTGGTATCTATTTGATTCGTGTGGGGCAGTACCCTGCACGTAAGGTAATTGTTCGCTAAATGCCTATATTATCGCGAGTAATCAACTTTTAGAACAATATATATGAAATTGCGATTCTCCCTTATAACGATACTTTTTCTGTTTAATACAATGCTCCTTGCCAATCCTATATCTCCATGGCAGGCTGAGCAGCAAGCGCGAAAAACTTATCTATTGATTGGGGGGCGGTCTTCGGATGTTGTCTTTCATGAAATCGCTTCGGATGCGGGATTTCGCAATTTATACATATATGTGTCCGACGAAGGTGGTTTCGTGATTCTTTCTGCTGATGACTGCACCTATCCAGTATTGGCTTATTCCGCCTCTGGCAAATTTCAACTGCCGATGCCAGAGCCTGTTCGTTCCCGCATACAGGCTTATGATGACGAAATTTCATTTATAAAAAAACATAGTCTTCCCCCATCGTCTAAGAAAACAAGTGTCTCTAAGCCTTCCAAGGGCGTTTATGAAGTGGTGGGTCCGTTGCTCGCCTCTGCTTGGGGGCCTGTATCTCCATACAGTGGCTCCATTACTGAGTTAGATGCTCTGCAGTGTTTTACGGGAAGTGTGGCCACCTCCATGGCTCAGATTATGCGCTATTGGAATTATCCCTCAGTTGGAGTTGGGCAGGAACAGTGCGAGGACACTCCTTTTGGAACGGTCTCTGTCGATTTCTCTACGATTTCTTTTGATTGGGGGAAAATGCCACTCTCGCTATCTTCTGCTAACAGTATTGAACAGAAAGATGAGATTGCGAAATTAGTATATTTTTGCGATGCCAGCGTCAAGATGCCCGGCTATGCTCGAAATGACTCAGTCGATAGTGCTGTCTATAGTAACGAAATTGATGTATATGATGCTTTTGCGGCTCATTTTGATTACTTAATAGACGAGCCGTCATGGCTTTATTTTAGGGATTACGATACTGAGGGTTGGGAAGAGAGTCTACGTCAGGAGATAGATGAGGGGCGTCCGGTGCTTTATTATGGTGGCGACAGTGTTTATGATTACGATAGTCCTAATGGTCGTTGGGATGTCCTTCGTGAGTTTGAACATTCGTTAGTCTGTGACGGCTATGATAGTGAGGGACTTTTCCATTTCAATTGGGGCTGGGGAGGTGTTGCCGATGGCTTTTATCGGGTCGGCAGCCTGCAACCTCAGAATGGAGGATATGACGAAAATACAACCAACACGTACAATGCGAATGTTAAAGCCATTATGGGAATCCATCCGGTAGTCGAAAATCTTGTTGTCTCGGCTAAGGATAGCATCTTTTCTTATTTTGGTGATACGTTGTCCATCTGGATTCGCGGCGCAGCTCATATTGCAGACGATTGGTCAGTCTCTGGATCAGACGATTGGGTAACCTTCGATTCCAATATGGGACCTGGCGAGGGAACTCTTTCTCGTCTTCTGGTCATTGCCGATACCAACCCTGCATCTTCTCCCCGTACAGTCAGGATTACCGTTAGACAGGGTGACCAGCAGCACGAAATCAGATTCACTCAGTTGGGCATGTCTTCGCAGTTCGAGATTCAGGTTCTTTCCGACAATGAGGATATGGGCACGGTGTCTGGTGGTGGCAGTTTTGATGAGGGATCCGAAATCGTTCTAAGGGCCATCCCTTCCGATGGATTTCTATTTGTTCGTTGGCAGGATGGTGTGACCGACAATCCCCGTCGAGTTTTGGTGTCATCAGATTCCATTTTTATCGCTTACTGGGATACCACTGAATCCCCCGAGCCTATAGATACGATTGTTCCTCCGCTTTGCTATGATATATATGATACAATAACTGTACTATCCTGCGACAGTTACTATTGGTATGACAGCACCCTTTTGGTTTCCGGATTCTATGAGCACGCTGTTGAAGGGGTTGCGTCAGAAGGTTGCGACAGCATATATGTCCTTGATCTTGCCATAGGCCATGAGTATATTGACACCATTGCGGCTAAGGCTTGCAACAGTGTCGCGTTCCGGGGCACCATCTACACCAGCGATACGTCTTTCTTCGACACCACATATACCTCTATCTATGGTTGCGATAGTTCCGTACAGGTTGTCATCACGGTGTTCCCCATTCAAGAGGATGCTTACGATACGGTTGTCGCCTGCGATAGTGTCATATTCATGCGCAATGTGCTTCGCTCCAATACATCTCGTAATACTTCTGCTCGCGATGTCAACGGGTGCGACTCTATCACCCATATTTACTTTGATATTAAAAAGTCTTCACGTGGCGCTTGTGATTCTACTGTGTGCGACTCTTTGGTATGGGGTGGTAGTGTCTATTCTCGCACAACCAGAGTAGCCCTTGTCACGATCCCCAATGCGGTGGGGTGTGACAGTGTTATCACGGTTAACCTTACGGTTAAGCAAAGTACCAATAATGATTCTTCTGCTTCTGTCTGCGACACGCTTCTATGGTATGGCGACACTTTGTCTGCTTCGGGTCGTTACTATCATCCTATCGATGTGAATGAGGTGGGCTGCAATATTAATGTGGCTCTTGATTTGACAATTCTTCGTAGCACCCAGTTTGATACGTTTGTTACTGCCTGCGATAGCTTCCTATGGAACGGCATCTATCGGTATGCTTCGGGCAGTTATCCTCAGCCGCTTGCTGTGCAAAATGAGGCAGGCTGTGATTCTTCCATTATGCTTGTACTTGCTCTTGGATATACTTCTGTAGGCGACACCATGGCTGATGTATGCGATGGTATCTTATGGAATGGCACTTATTATACCGAAGACACGGTAACTATGGCCACGATAGTCAATAGTTTCGGGTGCGATAGTGTTGTGACATTGTCGCTTAGTGTTCGGCGTTCCTCCTCTTCTGACGAGTCGGCCACAGCTTCAGGTTTCTATATCTGGCATGGATATACTGTTACCCATGAAGGTGAAACCTACGACACACTCACAAATGTGGTAAATTGTGATAGCGTGGTGGTGCTTCATCTTACGCTGGTTGCAGAAAGCAAGGGCTCTTTGAGCGGCGTATTCGCTGTGGACGACAATGTTCTGGTGAGTTTCTCCGCCGGCAACCTACAGTATCGCCCTGATTCCAGTATTTGGCGCTTTGCAGCTCATCAGTATGACATCATTGGAGCTACTAACATTAGTGCCTCTGCCGAGTATATGGACTGGATAGATCTCTTTGGATGGGGGGCCTCGGGCTATCATAACCCTCGTGATCCCCACAATGTCCACTATATGCCCTTCGACATGGTCTCCAGTACTGTCGCTGAAGATAACTCCCATGGCTATGGACCATCTACATCCATTGTCAATGCTGACTTCGATGGTGTAAGCTCCAATTATGATTGGGGTATCTACTGTGCTATTCGTAATGGAGGCAATGCCGCAGGACGTTGGCGTACACTTACAGAGAACGAATGGCAGTACCTTCTCTTCTATCGTGACAAGGCTGTCAATAAGCGTGCATTGGCCACAGTCGCAGGTGTCCCTGGTGTAATACTTCTTCCAGAAAGTTGGGCACAGCCCACAGGAATACGTTTCTCCGAGGGAAGCAATTTGGGCTATGAAACCAATGTCTATTCCGCTGCCATGTGGCTCAGCATGGAGTCTGCTGGGGCTGTCTTCTTGCCAGCAGCGGGACTCCGTTCCGAAAGCACCGTCAGCATGGTGGCTCATAATGGTTATTATTGGTCCTCTCGTCACTATGATGCAAGTGATGCTTATGTGTTTGTCATTGAGCGCTCTCGTGTCAGTGTCGAACCGTTGGATCGCAGCATCGGACGTTCGGTGCGATTGGTGCACGATGTCACTAATGGCATTCAGCCATGTGCCACCTATGGCGATACCACTATAGCGGTTTTCGATAGTCTTACATGGTTTGGCACTACCTATTACGAGTCTGGCGACTATCCTCATCTTTTGGCCAATGCCAATGCCGAAGGCTGTGATAGTACCGTGGTTCTCCATCTTACCATCAAGTCTCCAACCGCCATCAGCACCATTGACCGTAGCAATGTCAAGGTTTGGGCTGCCCCTCACAATGTCATCGTGGCTGGTGCCGAAGGTCTTCCGCTTCGTATTTATGATGTCACAGGGCGGCTTATCGCCTCCGAATCTCGCATTTCGACATCTCGTGCTTCTTTTCAGGTACCCGCCAAGGGGGCTTATATGGTCAAGGTAGGAGAATTCGGGGCCCGCAAGGTCATTGTCACTGAATAGCACAATATCTCACACTCTCTAACTCAACAGGGCCTTGATGCTAACTAATGAATCGTGAAATGAAAACAAGAAATCCCATATACGAACTTGAAATAACGTTAATATGAGATCACGAATACTCTATATTCTTTCTTTCTTATTTTTTATACAAGGCATGTGGGCCTCCCCCGTGTCTCCGCAGCAGGCCAGGCGTAAGGCTCAGCAGACGTTTGTATCCATAGGCGGCAATCCTTCCGATACCGCCTCTTTCCATAATATTGCTGACGCTGCAGGTTATGACAACCTCTACATTTTTTCTCCCTCCAGCGGCAGAGGTTTTGTTGTTTTATCTACTGATGATGCCGCAGTCTCTGTCCTTGGCTACTCTGCTCAAAATTCATTTACATTGCCTATCCCATCCTCTGTCGCAGCATGGATTCAGTCCTATGATGAACAGGTAGCCTATCTTGCTGCAAGCGATACTTCTACTGGCTATCATTTTCGCCCATTGCGGAGTCCTGGGGCTTCCTCCTATAGCATCGTTGGCCCGCTGGTTCAGACCAGATGGAATCAAAGCCCTTTCTATAACGACAGTTGTCCTTCCATTGGTGGCGAACTTACAGTTACGGGATGTACCGCAACGGCATTGGCGCAGATTATGCGCTATTGGAAGTCCCCGATAACTGGGACGGGAGGTAAAAACTACTTCGATGCAGGTTCTGGTCAGATGTTGAGTGCCAATTTTGGCAGCACGCAGTATCGCTGGAGAAACATGCCATTATCGCTTTCTTCTGCCAGTTCCGATGCTGAAAAGGCTGCCGTGGCTCAGCTCATGTACCATTGCGGGGTTAGTCTTTCAACCACATTTGGCCTTAATGCCAATGGTGGCAGCAGTGCCATGCCAACGGCAGTGCTGACCGCTCTCACTCAAAATTTCAGTTTTAGAGAGGGATTATCATTAAAAAGATATGAAGATAACTCATCCACGTGGACTCAGTTACTGAAGGACGAGATTGATGCTGGGCGTCCGGTGTTTTATGCTGGCTACGATGATGATGCCGGTCATGCTTTTATCTGCGACGGTTATGACAATTTGGGGGCTTTCCACTTCAATTGGGGCTGGGGGGGTAGTTATGATGGATATTTTCAGATAGGCGCTCTCAATCCAGGTGGTGGCGGTATAGGCAGCAACAACTCCAATACCTTTAATCAGGATAATTTAGCCATAGTAGGAATCCGTCCGTTATCGCACGGATTTGTTGTCACCCCTTCTGCTACAGAGTTGTCCCGTTGGGGTGATACTATCGACTGCTGGGTGGTTAGCTCTTCCCACTCAAGTGAAAATTGGCATGTCTATGCTCCTCACGATTACCCTTGGTTGTCGTTCAGCTCTTATGAAGGAGCGGGCAGTGGTACAATGACAAAAATACGGATTTTTGCCCGACACAACACTTCGGGATCCAGTCGTACTGGGCAGGTTGTCTTTTCTCATGATGGAGTTTATGATACGTTGCTCCTTTATCAGCCTGATGGCACTCCATCTCCTGAAGGGTGTTATGGTAATAATATCAGTACGCCCACCCATATCAATATCATGGCAAATGGTCAGGTAATCGTCCGTCCTGAGGCCATAGGTAATTTCGCCACAGGCTATCGGGTATATCAGATTCAATTCAGGATTACCCAGGCCTCAAAGAATTTTAAAATACATATATACGAGGATGGACAGCTTACAGAACGTTTGCAGACATCCTTAGGCGATTACTATGATCCTTCTGTTTTAGGCTCTTTGGTCTACACTCAGGATTACTATGCCGCTAATGAGGGTCTCCAGACTGTGACTTTGACAACCCCTTATGAAATAACTTCAGGACGTGATTTTTGGATTTCTATTCGTGCCGAGGAAGCAACCAGATTTTACTGTAATCAGACTACGACGCTATCAAGGCAGTATATGGTTACGACGCTTAGCACGACGAATGACACATTATTCTATTTCCTTTTGAGAGAGAACGAATATTATGATTTCGATTTCCAGTTCTGTACAGAGGAATACACCCCGGTCTGCCTTGGTGATACAACGATGACCAGAACCACAGCTTGTGATAGTTTCCAGTGGTCTGCCAATAGTGAGACTTATAGTAATAGTGGAACATATATCCATCGTTATAGTAATGCTGCGGGTTGCCCTTCCATCGATACATTATATCTTACAATAGATAATGCTTCTATCTCCTCAGATACTGTCACCAACTGCGATAGTTTTTATTGGAGAGGAAACAACCTAACCTCTTCAGATGTATATCTGGACACTGTGCCTCCTATTGGCACGAATGTCTGCGACAGTATTTATGTACTGAATCTTACTATTCATCAAAGTAGTCTGACGAACGATACGTTGATTTCCTGTGAGGCGATGCCAGCCCATTGGAGTGTTAATGACAGTACCTATGCAGTCAGTACCGATGATACGGCTTCATTTCTCAACCAGTGGCATTGTGATAGTCTTATAACCCTACATTTTGTCTTGTCAGGTCCTCAATCTTCGGATACGCAGGCTGTGACAACGTCCGACACAACCTGGCATAATATCTATTGTGCCACGTCTGGTCTATACATCGACACCATGCATAATATTTTCGGTTGCGATAGTATTGTAATGCTCCAACTCTGCATCGGTGGCGATTGCCAGTATGGCGACACTGTCGCCAGTGAGTGTGACTCGTTTGTATGGTATGGTACGACTTATAAGAATTCAACCGAATTAGCATGGCACACGCTGTCTAATGCGGCTTCCACGGGCGACAGCATTGTTACGCTGCATCTTACTATCCGCCACTCTTCTTTCTCTATTGATACCCATGAGGCTTGTGTCAGTTACCGTTGGCCAATATCGGGCAATACTTATGGGGCTTCCAACTACAGTGCTACCTGGAATTTAGGCTCATCCAATGCTGTCGGATGTGACAGCAGTATCCATCTCCATCTAACCATTCATCAGCCAAATACGGGCATTGACCACCAGGCGGCTTGTGGTAGTTTCACTTGGGTTGATGGCATTACTTATGTTGAAGACAACCGTACGGCTACCTATGATACTGTCAATCAGTGGGGCTGTGACAGTGTGGCAACGCTTCATCTCGCTTTGTACGATTGTGCTTCCGATTGGAATGTATCCGAATCCGGATGCTTTGGCGGTAACAGCCGTCAGCGAACACTTACGCTCTATGCTGGAGACCAACTCATTGTTCGTCCCGAGCGTTTCGGACATTTTGCCACAGGCGGATTCTTAAAGTCCTTAAAATTTGAAACTCTTGACGATAATGCTGCCTATCCTCGTTCTTTTACAATCAAGATATATGAGGATTGCTTTCCTGATGCCTCTTTATCCACTTCCGGGGTAACCACTGATGTCAATGGGGTTCTGGGGTCTTTGGTTTTCTCCCAGACATATGTGGCCGATTCCTTTGGCTTACAAGAGGTGCATATCGCGCCTTCTTATGCTGTCAAGACGGGGCGAACGTTCTGGGTCGCAATCGAGGTTTCGCAGCAGACCTATTTCTCCTGCGACAAAGTGGATGGAGGTATGGTCCCCCTGACGGATTATCCAGTGATGGATGCCTTGCCACAGGACTATCTTACCGTCTCTATATCCGGTGGGGTTCCAACGCTTAAATACTTCTACATGATGTCAGGCGGAACACCCTCTTCTGTTCAGCAGTATGGTGTGGATGTCAATATGCAGTTTTGTGTTTCTTGTGACAACGACTCCACGGTATTCGAGACCATCTGTGACAACAATTTCCCCTACGATTGGAATGGTGTAAATCTGACAGACGCAGGTACCTATACTCAGACCCTAACCAATGTTTATGGTTGCGACAGCATTGTTACACTGCATCTCTCCGCGAGAAATGCTGATACGGTGTCGGAGCATCGTTTGGCTTGCGATAGCCTTGATTGGCAGGGAACATACTTCTATGCAAGCCTGTACGACACTCTTTTCCTCTCTAATCAGGCGGGTTGCGACAGTCTGTTGATTAGGGATTTCAGTATTGGTTATACCTCGGTTGATACGGTTGTTGATACTGCTTGCGACAGTTATGTATGGAATTATGTCACCTATATGTCCAGCCTCAGCCGTACGGATAGCCTCCTATCTGTTCAAGGATGCGACAGTGTGGCTACGCTATACCTGACGGTTTATTACTCTGATCGTAATGTCAGCTATGACACGGCTTGCGATGCTTTCTTCTGGGCTGAGACCGATTCTTCCTACCAGCAGAGCACAATTGATACTGCAAGGTATCTGAATCAGCAGAAGTGCGATAGTCTTTATGTTCTCAACTTGACGATTCATCCTACTACTGAGGGTATTGATACTATTTCTGCTTGCGACAGCCTGATTTGGGTCAATGGTTATACTTATTATCGAGATACGTTGGGTATTCGCCATACGCATCACGGCATCAATCAGTATGGTTGTGACAGCATTGTTTCTCTTAGTTTGTCTATCCACCATGTTTCCGACACGACATCGCAGAGTGTGATAACTTGTGGCAGTTACCATTGGGACAACGACAGTATCTATGTGCTTTCTACGATAGATACCCATACCTTTGCCAACCAGTATGGATGCGACAGCGTTTCTGTATTGGCATTACAGCTGCTCATCCGAGATAGCATTGTGGACGACATTACGGCTTGTGACAGTTATACATGGTTGAATGGTGAAACTTATACTTCAGACACACTTTTGAGCCTTTGGTTCACAAATCGGTATGATTGTGATAGCATTAGAACGCTCAATCTCACAATGCACCATTCGTCTACCTTCCTTGATGCTCATGTAGAATGCGATATTTACAAGTGGCCTGTGAATGATAAAACCTACTTGAGTACGTATATTGATCATGAAACCCTTGTGAATGCAGAAGGGTGTGACAGTTTGGTGACGTTGCATTTGACTTTGGGGCATACTTTCGAGGGGACTATCAACGATACTGTTTGCGATAGCCTGCTTTGGGGAGATGGCAACACCTACTATGCAGATGCTATTCCTACACATACTTTTATCACGCGTGAGGGATGCGATAGCACTGTGACGCTCAATCTAAAGGTGTATCATTCCAATACTGGAACAGATCTCCTTACAGTTTGTGACAGCCTGCTCTGGATAGACTCTGTTACCTACTATACTGATAATGACTCGGCAACCTTTACCATAGCGAATCATCATGGATGCGATAGTCTTGTGACGCTCGCCTTAACAGTGGCACATCCCGATTCTGGCATTGCGGTTATCTCCGAGTGTGACAGTTTGACTTGGATAGATGGCAATACCTATGCCGAAGACAATGATACTGCAACTTGCCATATCTCGACCTACTTAGGTTGCGATAGCCTTGTAACTCTTCACTTGTCACTTCGCCATTCTTCAACAGGCACTGATACCCATACCGTATGCGATAGCCTCACCTGGATAGATGGTCATACCTATATGCGCAATACGCATACTGTTACCCACACGGTGGCCAATGCTCAGAACTGTGATAGTGTTGTGACTTTGAATCTTACCGTATTGCATTCTGATACGGTGACAGAGACTCGTGATGTATGCGATAGCCTGTTGTGGCGTGATGGTAATATATATACTGAAGATAATGATTCTGCGCTGTACACTTTGACCAATCGTTATGGTTGCAATCGGTATATTGTCCTGAATCTTTCCGTCAGACGTTCTACGACCTTTATTGATGCTGTGACCACGTGCGACAGCCTATTATGGATGGATGGTGAGACCTATGTGGAGAATGATAGCAGTGCCACTTATACCATGTCTAATGCGGTTGGATGCGACAGCCTGATAACGCTCAATTTATTCCTGCTCCATTCGGCTATTGTTGATTCTATCCATTCTGCCTGTGACAGCGTCCTATGGAGTCAGACGGGACTTACCTATTATGAATCTGGTCTCTATGACGATACGCTGACAACGTCAGAAGGCTGCGATAGTATTCGCCGCCTGTCGTTAGCCATGCACCATACGGATAGTTCGATAGATTATCGAACGGGCTGTGAGATTTTCATCTGGAGCAATGGGCGCGGCTATACGCAGGATGACGATACGTCAATACGTGTTCTGCATAACCAATATGGATGCGATAGCGTTGTGACGCTCCACTTGACATTGGATCACCACACCGCTACACCCGATATTGTATCGGCATGTGATAGTTTCACATGGGGCGATGGCATCACTTATGCTGTTGACACTACGCTCACCAAAACCTTTTCCAGTCGTTACGGCTGCGACAGTACGGTCACTCTGACGTTGAGTCTCCGACACTCTACTTCGTTTACTGATTATCAACATTCATGCGAATCTTTTGTTTGGACTAATGGTAGGGAATATCTAAGCAGTTTTACAGGAACGCAAACGCAGACAAATGCGCAGGGGTGTGACAGCCTGATAACGTTGTTCCTGACGCTGGGGCATCACAACACTGACACCGTGTATCAAACTGTATGCGACAGCCTCTCTTGGATTGGCAACAGGACCTACACAACATCTGGAACGATTATTGACACGCTTGTTAATGCGTCCGGTTGTGACAGCGTGGTCGTGCTTTTCTTGACAGTAAAGGAATCTTCCTCCAGCGACTTTTTCGATACGGCCTGCGACACTTATGTTTGGGCTGAAAATGGAATCACCTATACCGACGACGATGTTGCGACGAGAGTTTATACCAATGCTGTCGGTTGCGACAGCCTGCGTACATTGCATCTGAAAGTTTATCATTCAGTTGTCGACACCGTGCGAGACACTGCCTGCGACACCTATACATGGACCAACGGCCGTACCTACCGGAATAATAATGATAGCGATACTCAGGCTTTCCATACGGTTGATGGATGCGACAGTACTCTTTTGCTCAATCTAATTGTCTATAAGAGCAATCGGGCTATAGAGAACCAGACGGTTTGCCGTTCGTTCGTATGGAGCGACGGCAACACCTACACCAACGATACATCCGTCATTGACACCTTCCCCAACATCTATGGCTGCGACAGTGTCGTGACCCTTCGACTCAATGTGATAACATCGGTCTCGATTCCGGATACTCGTACGGCTTGTGACAATTTTACATGGATTCGCACGGGCGATATCTATATTCGCGATACGACAGTGCACGACACAATCACCAATGCCACTGCCTGCGACAGCATCTATACGCTTATCCTCTACGTCAAGAAATCTACCACTGCTACCGATGTCCAGATGGCTTGCCATCATTATGTATGGATGGATAGCAATGTTTATTACAAGGATACAGTCGGTGCCATCCATCGTATGCCCAATAGTGCTGGCTGTGACAGTGTTGTTGTTCTCAATCTTTCCATTTTCCAGGCAGACGTGTCTCGTGACACGCAGGTTGTGTGTGATACGTTCTTCTGGACGGATGGCATTGCCTACACTTCCTCTACAGTAGCCACGCAAAATTTAATCAATGTGCATGGATGCGATAGCCTGGCAATGCTCTATCTCACCGTGAACCATTCGGATAGCACCATTGATTCTCATGAGGTCTGCAACACCTTCTCCTGGCACGGCGATACTTATACCTACGATACTATCGGTGCTACACGAACATTGACCAATCGATATGGCTGTGATAGTATTGCCACACTTGCTCTCACAGTTCATTATTCCGATACTGTGGGCGATACTCATACGGTATGCGATAGTTACGTGTGGTCCAATGCCACTACCTATACCATGTCCACCAATGCCGTCTCTCAGACTTTAACCAATATGTTTGGATGCGACAGCGTGGTACATCTTATGCTCACCGTTCACTATTCCGATACGGTGGCCGACACTCAGATAGTATGTGATAGCTACACTTGGTCCACGGGCATCATCTATACCACTTCTATTGATACGACGAAAACTTTTGTCAATCAGTCGGGTTGTGACAGCGTCGTTTCATTGTCCTTGACAGTCAATTACTCCAACTTTTTGACGGACACCCATATTGTTTGCGACACTTTTGTTTGGACGCAGCATGATGGATTGACCTATACGTTGAGCAACTATACGGCTCGCGATTCCAACCTCAACATCTATGGATGCGACAGCATTTGGGCTTTGAAGTTGACAGTCCATCACCGTGACAGTGTTTCCGATTCTCTCATCGCTTGCGATAGCCTCCGCTGGCGTGACGGAATCACGTATTATGATACTTGTGATACAGCCTCTGTCTTGCTGTCCAACCAATATGGCTGCGATAGTGTCATCATGCTGAGCCTCATTATGCACAAGACGGATACTACTGGCGATACCAACATCGCTTGCGATAACTTCTTATGGATTGATAGCGTTACCTATACGTTGGATACTGTGACATCGTACACGATGGACAATCAGTATGGTTGTGACAGTGTCATAATGCTGGTACTTACGGTGAACCACTCTGATACGATTCGTGATACCCAGCAAGTATGCGACACCCTGCTGCCTTATGTGTGGCTGGACACTTCTCTTTCCGTCGCTGGCTTAGTCGAGAAAAACTACACCAATATGTTCGGGTGCGACTCTGTGTTGACTTTGCAATTGGATGTCGAACATTGTGATCCAGTGTGTGTGGATGCCTACGATACCTCTTTGGCTATTGTCTGTGATTATTATTTTTGGGGCGGAACTAACATCCTTTCGTCTGGTCTTTACACTCGCACGGTGCATGGCGCGATCTTTGGTCTTTGCGACAGTATTTATACCATTAACGTAACAGTCAATTATAGTTCTTACGATACTATTTCGACCGACGGTTGTAATTCTGTCTATCATGATGGGATTGACTATTATTCAGATACTGTTCTGATTGACACATTCTCCACGGTGGCAGGGTGCGACAGCCTCGAACTATTATATATCAATGTCTTTCATAGCCGCATTTCCATCGACACTTTTTCTGCTTGCGACAGCATTTTGATAGACAGCACTTATTACTACAGTAGCAGTGTACTTGATTCTGTATTGCGCGATGTGAATGGGTGCGACTCAACCTATCGGCGTGTATTGTTGGTCCGTCAAAGTAGCAAGGGAATCTACGATACGGCAGTATGTGACTCGGTTTGGTATTTTAAGAACGACTACACCAAGAGTGATACGATTTTCGTCGGGGTAGAACCTTACGATACGATTATCAATAATTATATTGAACTCTACACGCAGACAGACACGGTTCTAATTCATAGTGGTATCAATAGCGAGGGCTGCGACAGTGCCACTATTGTCCGTCTCAATATCTCCTACTCTTATTTGTCTATTACTGATACGGCGGTTTGTGACAGCCTTTTGTGGTATGGTCTCAGATATGACAGCACGGGCGTTTTCGACCAGTCGCTCAATATAAGCAGCAATACTTGTGATAGTACCGCACGGCTATTCCTCACGGTACACTATTTCTCCGATGGCGACACGTTTGCTCGCTCGTGCGATAGTATGGTGTGGTACGGTGCTGTTCTGGATAGTTCAGACATATATCATCATACGTTAGTTGATAGCAATGTCTATGGCTGTGATTCCAATTTGTATCTCCACCTTTCTATTTTTGCAAGTACTGAGGGCGACACATTGGCGTCAGCCTGCGATAGCCTCTCTTGGTATGGCATGACCATCAGTGATACAACGACTACGTATAGTTATGTCATGCCTAATGCCAATGCAGTGCGATGCGATTCCACGATTTATCTGCGACTCACGCTGCTCTCCAGCTCTTCCAGTGATTCCTTCAATAACGTGTGCGATACTTTCCGCTGGTTTGGTACGCTGCTTTCTTCTGCCACCGACACGCACTCCCACACGTTGCTAAACCATCAGGGGTGCGACAGCCTGATAACGTTACATCTCACGGTCCGTCGTAGCACGGTGGGGGTCGAAAGCGGCGAGGCTTGCGGCTACTACCTGTGGCATGGTTTCCGTTTAGAAGAGTCTGGCGAGGCCTACGACACATTGTTTGGCGCTAATGCAGTAGGTTGTGACAGTATCTGCCGACTATATTTGACTATCGATTCTCAGGGGGTGGGGTCGCTCAATGGTGTATTTGAGATTGATCATGACCGTCGCATAGCTTTCTCTTCTGGCAATTTGCAGTATCTTCCCAGTGCCATGCAATGGCGCTTTGCCGAACATCAGTACGACTATGTCGGCAATGTCAATGGGGATGTTTTCGATTACTATTTGGGTTGGATAGACCTCTTCGGCTGGGCCACCAGTGGCTATCACAATCCTACAGATGCGTATAATCAGTACTATCAGCCCTACAGCGTGGAGTCCGACAGAGGCTATGGCCCTGCGGCTGGCGGTGTTGCTCCCGATTTGACGGGCATCAGTTCCAACTATGATTGGGGTATGTATGCCTCTATTAGCAACGGCGGTAATGCTGCTGGGCAGTGGCGCACGCTCAGCACCGAGGAATGGCAGTATTTGTTATACAACCGTGTGGACGCATTTGGCAAACGTGCCCTTGCGTTGGTCGATTCTATCCCCGGTTTGGTATTGCTTCCGGAGTTGTGGCGTTTGCCTGATGGCTGTAGTTTCGTTTCGGGTGTTGATACCTCCTATGGGACTAACAATTATACTCTAACTCAGTGGAGCCTCATGGAAGAAGCCGGTGCCGTTTTCTTGCCAGCGGCGGGTATGCGTATTGACAGTACTGTCAGTTTCTTGGGGCAGACGGGTCACTATTGGCTATCTCAGCATTATGGCAAGCATTTGGCCTATGCTATAGGTTTTACCAACTTTGGCGTGCAGATAGACTCTTATGAGCGCAGCACAGGATTCTCCGTCCGTCTTGTCAAGGATGTTAGCGGTGAGACATTGCCCTGTGCCACCTTTGGCGATACCTGTGTCCTGTTCTCCGGACGCTTCGTATGGCATGGCATGGTTTATGAGCAGCCAGGTGACTATTCTTACCTCATGCCCAATGCCAATAGCGCAGGCTGTGATAGTACGGCCGTACTCCATCTTGCAACCAATCCTGCCGAGGTGGGTGTACGTGGCATTATTGAAAACAATGCCAGAGTTTGGGCTTCCGGCCGTTCCATTGTAGTTGCTGATGCCGAAGGACAGTCGTTGCAGGTGTACGATGTTGCTGGTCGCTTGATTCTTTCCGAAAGCAGAGTCTCTTCAAAGCAGGTGTCCTATCCCATGTCTTCTGCAGGTGTCTATATGGTCAAGGTAGGGGCTTCGGTAGCTCATAAGGTTGTTATTGCACGGTAAATCCATTGTCCATGTGTTCCCATTTCAATGCCTTCGAGCCGAATATGAATCCCACGTTGATGATGTTCTACATATATTGTGCAAATGTTTCATAGTTATATTGTTAGTTTGTTTTCGACGTGAATTATTCAAATGCCGTTAGTCCATTTCTTGCATCGGCTTACCAGCAAGCTGCTCTGCTCTCGTTTTATCGAAAGGGTTGGACTAATAGTTGTCACGATGGATTAATTCAATAGTCGCCATTCTTTCAAACACACAAACGAAGGGGCCACGGCATTGCCGTGGCCCCTTCGTTTGTGACTGCTATGGAGTGTGAGATTGTTTTAGAAATGGAATCCCAAACGCACCATGACTGCCCCAAGACTTCTCTTTTCGGTACCGATGTTGCCTCCATCCGAACTGGAACTATGCTTCATCTTGTGTCTGCCCATGTTCATATAAGTTAGTCCGGCACTGAAATATTGTCCCACAATCACGCCAGCACCGATCTGCCAGCAAAGGTTGAAGGTAGATGAATATTTATATTTCACTGTTCCCAGGGGTCCCTTAAAACTTTCTTTGCTGGTCATAAATAAATCGGTACCGATGCCAAACTCGCCATAAGGCTGAAGTAGTTCATTGAGGGGGTATTTATAATTAATACCGAGCATCAGGGGGATGTTGAAGTAGTTGGGCGCAGAACCATCAACTTTGTCGAACTGGTCTCGGTTGTCGCTGCTGATGCGGTTCCATAGGAGGCTGATTTCGGCAAAGGGGGCAATGTGTCCTACTTGAATGTCGAAATCATAGCTGGCACGATACGTCGCCCCGATACCTACGACGGCATCTTTTCCGATATTGGATTGTCCAAATGGTATGGCATTAACATCCTTGGCAAAACTTCCAGTAGGAATCGTCAGATCAAAATAGATGCCAGACTCTAACTGGGCATTAGCTGTTGCTGAGCATGCTATTAGCACTGCAGCCATCACGATTGATTTGAATTTGTTGCTTTTTTTCATGGTTTATAGTTCATTATTGTTTAAGTTACCTGCAATTCCGATTTTGCAAAAATATTAAATAATAGCCAATCCCTGCAACATTTCTTGCAAAAAGCGTATTTTTGCATTCTTATTGTTTCTGCTACAGGATTTGCATTTATTATGAGACTTTTCCCCTTATCCGTACTCGTTGTGCTGCTTTGCTTGGTTGCCCCATCTCAGTCTCATGCTCAGTTGCAGCTGACACCCGTATTTTCCGCTCTCAATCTCGAAACCCGGGCGGAATTTGATTACAGCCATCTGTCGGGAGATGATACCTATGGCTTTCGTGGCCGCTATTTCAATCTCCGCGTTGGGGGCAACCTCAATGAGCATTTCTCCTATTTCTTTCGTCAGCGCATTATCGCCAATCCTGGTTCGGTTTCTATGTTTGACAATACGGACTTCCTATACCTTGACTACAAGGCTTCGGAGCATTGGGGTTTTCGTCTGGGCAAGGATGCGCTCTTTGTGGGAGGCTATGAGTACGACGCCTCTCCCATAGATGTCTATTTCAATAGTTATTATTGGGATGAGATTTCCTGTTTCCAACTTGCGGCTTCGGCAACCTATTCCTTTGCCGAGGGTAGCCAAAAGATAGTTTTTCAGGTCGCAAATTCCCCATACGTTTTTTCCTTGGCCTCGCAGCCTGAGACGTTCGGTTCCGAATACAAGAAGAGCCTCATTTCTTACAACCTTTTTTGGACGGGTACCTTCGGTCACTTCCAAACACTCTATTCCGTCAATTTCTTTGAGCGCGAAAGAGGTTGTTTCATGAATGTCGTCGGCTTGGGTAATAAGCTTACTTACGACCGCTGGGATCTCTACCTCGATTTTCTACATCATGCCCTTGCCACTGACGACTGGGGAAAAAACTTCTGTGTGGTCAGTTGTGCTAACTATAAGGCGCTCTCGTGGCTCAATATTTTTGCTAAAGGGGGTTATGAGACCAATCATTCCGTCTATGAGTACTCTTTTGCCGAGTATGCCGTTTCGGGCTTGATTAATGATGTCCTTTCGCGTCCCGAAACCGATGCCTATTTTATTGGTGGCGGATTTGAGATTGTCCCATCTATCTGCAAGGCTGTTCGATTCCACGGCTTCCTATGCCATCGCCACGAAGAGCATCCTGATGTGGTTACCCCAGGACTTACGTCCCAATCCAACGAACTCACTGCCAATGTCGGTGTCACCTGGTTCATGGACATCCACCGCATCATTCGCGACCGCTTCCGCGAAAACGCCGTCAGCCTTTTTAAGGAGGGGGTCAAGTCCGTCATCAAAACCGTAGACGATTAAATCTTTTTATAGTATGAATCCGTTAGTAAGTATCATCATGGGCAGCACCAGCGATCTGCCTGTCATGGAAAAAGCCTGCCAGTTTTTGGAGGAGATGCAGATTCCCTTTGAAGTGAATGCCCTCTCGGCCCATCGCACACCTGCCGAGGTCTCCGACTTTGCCCGTAATGCACATTTGCGTGGCGTTAGAGTCATCATTGCCGGCGCAGGCATGGCTGCCGCCTTGCCGGGAGTCATAGCTGCCGAGACGCCTCTTCCGGTTATTGGTGTCCCCATTAAGGGGAGCTCCCTCGAAGGTCTTGACGCAATGCTCTCCATGCTCCAGATGCCCCCGGGAATCCCCGTTGCCACGGTGGCCGTCAATGGGGCTCAGAATGCTGCCGTATTGGCCTTGCAGATAATGGCTTGTGGCGATGCCGCCCTCATGCAGAAGGTCATTGACTACAAGCAGGGCCTTAAAGGTAAAATCGTCAAAGCCAATCAGGAACTCGCCCGATTGGAGTACAAATACAAGGTGTAACCTGTCATAATCCGTATCATGATTACCATAGGAATAACGGGGACGCTTGGAGCGGGCAAGGGAACCATTGTTGATTATTTGGTCAAGAATAAGGACTTTGTCCACTATTCGGTGCGGGCGTTCATCATCGAGGAAATCAAGCGTCGTGGGCTGCCTGTTGACCGCGATTCGATGACACTCGTGGGCAATGACCTGCGTGCACAGCACTCTCCATCCTACATTGTGGAGCAACTCTATCAGCAGGCACAGGCATCGGGGTGCAACTGCATTATCGAGAGTGTCCGCACGCCTGGCGAGGTCTCCGCTTTGCGCGACAAGCCCAGCTTCTATCTTTTCGCTGTCGATGCCGACCCCAGGGTTCGCTATGAGCGCGTGGTGCTTCGTGGCTCTGAAACCGACCATGTCTCATACGAAACTTTTATTGCTAACGAGCAGCGCGAGATGTCGTCCGAAGACCCTAACAAGCAGAATTTGAAGCGCTGCATCGAAGAGGCTGACTTTTGTTTCGACAATGGTGGCTCCATACAGCAGTTGCACGAACAGGTAGAAGCCGTCTTGCAGAAAATTACCTACCGTCGTCCCTCGTGGGATGAGTATTTCATGGAACTGGCCAACACGGCCTCCAAGCGCGCCACTTGCGACCGTGGGCGTAGCGGCTGCGTCATTGTCAAGGATCGCCAGCTGCTGGTCACGGGCTATGTCGGTTCGCCTGCCGGACTGCCGCATTGCGACGAAGTGGGGCATCTGTTCCGCAAGACAATCGATGCCGAAGGCCATGTGTCCAACCATTGTGTACGCACGGTTCATGCTGAGCAGAATGCCATCTGTCAGGCCGCCCGTCGCGGCATTGCGTTGGATGGAGCCACGCTCTATTGCCGCATGACCCCCTGCCGTACTTGTGCCATGCTCATCATCAACTGCGGTATCAAGCGCGTGGTCTGCGAACGCAAGTACCATGCCGGTGCCGAGAGCGAAGAACTTTTCCGCCAGGCGGGTGTCCAGCTGGAATTTTTCCACGACGAACTACAGCAATACGACAATCAGTAATCCATCCTCGCCACATGGAAATCACCGCCGAAAAAGCTATCGCCGAACTCCGACAGACGCAGCAGTACAAGCCTGTCTATCTCCTCACTGGCGAGGAGAATTACCTCATCGACCAGATCTGTGACTATATGGAAAACAATCTGGTTCCCGCCGATTTTCGCGACTTTGACCAGAAGGTGGTCTATGGACGCGATGTGACGATGCAGGAGGTTGTCAATCTGGCCAAGCAGTATCCCATGCTGTCGCCTGTCAAGTTGGTTGTCGTCAAGGAGGCGCAGGACATCCCGACCAAAGAGGGTGCGTGGGATTGTTTGTCATCCTACCTCGAAAAACCGTCACCCAGCTCCGTTCTGGTGCTATGCTACCGACATAAGAGCCTCGACAAACGCACGGCAGCCTACAAAGCCATCGCCAAGCATGGTTCGGTCTATGAGCATAAGGCGTTACGCGACTACGAGGTGGCTCCATGGATTGCCGCCTATGTGCGTTCCAAAGGTGGTTCCATTACCGAGAAATGCGCCACTCTTATCTCTTCCACCATCGGTAGCGACCGCTCCAAACTGGTTCAGGAATTGGATAAAGTACTTTTGGCTTTGCCCGAAGGCGGGGTTATCAATGATGCTGCCGTGGAGAAATACATGGGCATCAGCAAGGACTATAATGTCTTTGAACTTCAGAATGCCATCGGTCGGCGCGACATGGACAAATGCAGCCGTATTGTCAACCATTTTGCCGCCAACCCCAAGGAGAATCCTATCCAGATGGTGATTCCTGTCCTCTATAAGTATATTATTAATTTGATGCTGCATATACAGGATTCTTCGCAGACTAAGAATCCCTATGCTGCTCGTGAGTATGATGAGGCTGCCCGCAATTACACGCTGCCACGGCTTGCCCTGGCAGTACGCTATCTGCATGAGGCCGACCTCAAGAGCAAAGGCATAGGCAATGCTGGTACTGTGTCGGATGGAGAGATTCTTAAGGAATTGATTTTTAAGATAACGCATTAGTCGGGTCATGTCGGTGTCTCTGAGGGTGTCTTCACAATTCAACACGCTGGTAGCCTGCTTTGTCAAAGGCTTGATGCTTTCCCTTTGGCTTGTTTTGGGTGGCATCGCCTATGCTCAGGGGGTGGTACGTGGCGTACTTTATGATGCCACCGATGGCGAGGCCATACCTTTTGCCAACGTGGTGTTGGAGGGCACCACGCATGGTGCTGCCACTGACATCAATGGCTTCTTCCTCATCAATCAGGTACCACAAGGGGACTATCGCCTTCTCGTCCGCTATGTGGGTTATGAGGAATATTCCGACTCCGTTCACGTCTCGCACGGTGCTACGCTAAAGCTGTCCCTCCATCTGCATCGTTCTGCCACGCAGCTGCACACGGTCAATATTACTGACAGCAGGGTAGAGGAGCGTCGGCTGAACACACAGGTTTCGGTTGAGAAAATCACGGCTTCCCAGATTGCCCAGATGCCTGCCATTGGGGGTACGTCCGATTTAGCGCAGTACCTGCAGGTGCTGCCTGGGGTCAGTTCCTCGGGCGACCAAGGGGGACAGCTCCACATCCGCGGGGGCTCTATGATTCAGAACCTTTGCCTGCTTGATGGCATGGTGGTGTACAATCCATTCCATTCCATTGGTCTCTATTCTATTTTTGAAACCGATGTCATCCTTAATGCAGATATCTACACCGGAGGCTTTGGGGCGGAATATGGGGGCCGGCTTTCCTCGGTCATGGACATCACCACGCGCGACGGCAACAAGTACCGTCATTCGGGCAAACTCTCGATAAATACGTTCGGTGCTGGTGCCATCCTTGAAGGGCCGCTAATGAGAGAGTCTGCTAACAGCAAGACCACCCTGACCTACCTGCTTTCGGCCAAAAATTCCTTTCTCTCCAAGACCTCTACGGTGTTCTATCCCTATATTGACGATGGACTGCCTTTCGATTTCCTCGACCTCTATGGCAAACTGACGCTCAACATGGGCAATGGAAGCAAGTTCAGCATCTTTGGATTCAATTTCGATGATTCTGTATCACGCTATCAGTCATTGGCTGACTATCGCTGGCGCAACTATGGGCTGGGGGGTAATTTCACCTTGGTGACGGGTTCGTCGGCTGTCCTTGATGGTGTCTTGGCCTATTCCGATTATCAAATCAATCTGGTTGATGCCTCCGATTTTGAAAAACACAGTGCGGTGAATGGCTTTAACATGGGCTTCAATATCACCAACTTCTTTGGCAGCAACAGCCTCAAATGTGGTGTCAATATGGAGGGCTACACCACCGACTATCTGTTCTACAACGCTTATGGTTATAAGTCTGACCAGCAGGAGCACACCAATGCCATCAGCCTCTATGGTACCTACAAGTACCTCTCTGGTTCCTGGATTCTCGAACCGGGGCTGCGCTATATTTATTACAATGCTCTTTCGGAGGGCAGTTTTGAGCCCCGGCTGGCAGTCAAGTATGCTGCCAGCGACAGGCTTCGATTCAAAATGGCTGGCGGACTCTACAGCCAGATACTCCTCGATGCTCGTTCCGACAACGATATCGTCAACCTCTTCAGCGGCTTCCTTACCAGCGTTCATCTCAGCAAGCCCTCCACCTTCCGGGGCGATGATGCTACCAGCTGCGTTCAACGGGCCCAGCATCTGGTCTTAGGCGCAGAATACGACATCACCAATCACCTTACAACCAACATTGAAATCTATCTGAAGAATTTCAGTACGCTCTTTAATGCCAATCGCAATCGTATCTACGATCGCAACGATGCAGCCTATCAAACGGGAGGCATCTACGAACAACCGTTTTATTACCTTACTGATTTTATTGTCGAGGAGGGGCTTGCCTATGGTCTCGACATGAGTCTCTGTTACGACATAGAGCGTCTCTACCTTTGGGCAACCTATTCCTTTGCACGTGTCACCCGTAGCGACGAACTGCTCACCTATGCTCCGCACTACGACCGTCGCCACACGGTCAATCTCCTTGTTACCTATGCGTTAGGTCAATCTCGCCAATGGGAGCTGAGCGGCCGTTGGACTTTTGGCAGCGGATTTCCCTACACGCAGACGCAGGGCATCTATGAACTTTGGACACCGTCTGCCATCGGCGATGATTATGCTTCCTCCAATGGGCATATGGGGGTGCTTTATGCAGCGCTCAACGAGGGTCGTCTGCCTACCTATCATAGACTTGACTTGGGACTGAAGCGTAAAATCTCTATTGCCACACGTTCCATGCTCGAAATCTCGGCCGGCATCACCAATGTTTACAACCGAGACAACCTCTTCTATTTTGACCGCATCACGCTTGGACGTATCAATCAACTGCCATTCCTTGCCACGTTAGGATTGAAATTCTCTTTCTAACTGTCTCTCTCTTTCTTGCTATTATGGGGCAAGACGTTCTGTATGTCTAAATGGAATGTCTGTTTTTTCCCCTCCGAAGCCATTCTTCAAGAAATAGAGAAATGAACCGTCAGGTAGGATATGGCTGCTTAATGATAATGCGGGATATGTAATGTATTGATATATTTTATTTTAGTGTATTTTAAGACCGAGAACGGTGCATCTCTTGCCCAGAGATGCACCGTTTTGGTTTTGCAAAGGTAGCAAATATATCCTTACTTGCGGGCAGAATCGTTAAAATTATTCCGTAAGAGACTGATTTATACGGTTTATTGATATTGACTGTCAGCCCCACGTGGGCTCTGTCGCTCCGTCCCTTCGGGCTTCCGCATCCCGCCGAAAACCCCGTCCCGACATGCCCTTGTTTCCGCCCTTTGCCTCCGTATCAGCCTGTTTCCTTGTTGGTTGCGTAAACGGTGCATCTCTGGGCAAGAGATGCACGGTTTCTGGCAGAAAGCGGGCCGTACAGTCGGCCCTGCGAGAAACTGATGAGCGCCACCACGACGGACATCGGACCCATCCTCCCCCCGG
>JAFVBF010000063.1 GCA_017480145.1 Bacteroidales bacterium | reverse complement strand
GCAATTGAAGAAAACCAACTTCCCGTTGGAAGACCTCACACGGACGGAACTCTCTGCCGACACGCTGAACAGCATCGACATCATGGACGAGAACCCCATACCGCTCGTCTACCAAAGCGGATATTTGACCATCACGGGGTACGACGAAGAGTTTGGGATCTACAAGTTGGGTTTTCCTAATAGAGAGGTGCGTCAAGGTTTTATTCGCTACCTTACCCCATACTATACCCCCATTACAAATATGCAATCCGACTTCAGTATTTCTAACTTTGTAAAAGATGTTAGAAATGGTGATGCCGAGGGCTTCGTGCGTAGGATTGAGTCTTTCTTTGCCAATGGCGACTATGCCCTAATGGGCGACCGTGAGTTATACTTCCACAATGCCATCTATCTGCTCTTCACGCTGCTGGGATTTTATGTGCAGGTGGAGCGTCATACCACCCGAGGACGAATGGATGTATTAGTGCAAACCCATAGTTGCATCTACATCATCGAACTGAAAATAGATCTTGATGCCACGACAGCCCTGAAGCAAATAGACGAAAAGGGCTACGCTGATCCTTTCATTCACGACCAGCGTCAGTTGTTCAAAATCGGCATCAACTACAGCACAGAGAAACGCTGTATAGACGACTGGAAGGTGTCGGAAAGCAGATAGAATACACAGCAAACAGTTTTTCAACAATGGGAACCTACATCAACATAGGCAATGCCGGATTTCAGTCGGCCCGCAACGGCGAATATGTCGACAAGTCGGGGCTGATTCCGGCCGTCAACAAGACCCTCTTCACCGAATTTCGGCTCAGCTGTGTGACGCGCTGCCGCCGTTTCGGCAAGTCGATGGCCGCCAAGATGCTCAACGCATACTACGACCAGTCGAGTGACTCGCGCAGCCTCTTCGCCGACCTCGAAGCCGCAGGTGACCTCTCGTTTGAGAAGCACCTGAACAAGTATCCCGTCATCTTTCTGGACGTGTCGGACTTTGTGACACGCTATCATGACGAGAGCATCGTCGGGAAGATAGACGGCGAACTGAAAGAGGATATCCACTCGGCATTCCCGGACATCCCGGTCAAGGATGATGACGACCTGATGCAATACCTGATCCGTATCGCCGATGTCGGAACGCAGAAATTCATCTTCATCATCGACGAATGGGATGCCATCTGCCGGGAATTCAAGACTGGTACGAAAGCCATGGACGAGTATGTCAAATGGCTGCGGCGTATGTTCAAGGGTGGTAACACACCCAATGTATTCGCCGGAGTGTACATGACAGGCATTCTGCCAATCAAGAAATACAAGACAGAGTCAGCCTTGAACAACTTCATTGAGTACTCCATGGTGGAGCCTCGGAAACTGTCGAAATTTTTTGGCTTCACCAAAGAAGAGGTTCTCACGCTGGCCCAAAAGAACAATATGGATTTTAGCGAGTTGGAGCAATGGTATGACGGCTACCAGATCGGCGATGAACTATCGATGTTCAATCCCAACTCTGTGATGCAGGCCATAGACACAGGTCGCTGCCGAAGTTTCTGGGCTAGCACGGGTGCCTTCGATGCCGTGGCCAATTATATCAATATGAACTACGAGGGGCTGAAGGACGACATCATCGACATGATTGCTGGTGGCCGCTGCAAGGTTGATCCCACAGGCTTCCAAAATGACATGTCCATCATCCGTTCCAAAGACGATGCGCTGACAGTTCTCATCCATTTAGGCTATCTGTCCTACGACTGGCGGCGCGAAGAGTGTTTCATTCCCAACAAAGAGGTGGCTGGCGAGATGGTCAATGCCATAAAAAGCAACAACTGGAAGAATATTGTCGACGCCCTTGCTGCCTCCGAGCAGTTGCTGCTAGCCACCCTCGACGGCGACGAGGAGGCTGTGGCGAAAGGGGTGGATGCTGCCCACGACGAGAACACCAGTATCCTCTCCTACAACAACGAGAACTCGCTGGCCTGCGTGCTCAGCATAGCCTACTACTACGCCAAGAACGTATACATAACCTATCGCGAACTGCCCACCGGCAAGGGTTTTGCCGACATAGTGATGATACCGCGCAAGAACGTCGACTCGCCGGCTTTGGTCATCGAACTGAAATTCAAACGAGATGCCGATGCTGCCATAGACCAAATCAAACGCAAGAACTATCCAGCCAAGCTGGAGCAATATGTAGGCAACCTGTTGCTGGTCGGTATCAACTATGACCGCGAGACAAAGACCCACACATGCCATATCGAACAGGCTTAGATGATTAAAAAACAAAAATAAAAAACGTATTTTCTTCAAATGAGCATTGCCCCGATAGTTCTCTTTGTCTACAACCGCCCGTGGCACACCCGGCAGACAGTGGAAGCCTTGCGGCACTGCGAACTGGCTGCGGAGAGCGATCTATATATCTTCGCCGACGGGCCAAAGGAGGATGCGAGTGATAATTGCAAAAAAAAAATTGCGGAGGTTCGAGAGTACATCCACAACTTAAATGGTTTTCACTCCATACACATTGAGGAAGCACCAGCCAACATAGGGTTGGCCAACTCCGTGATATCAGGGGTAAGCAAGGTGATAGCAGAATCAGGTAAAGTTATTGTTCTTGAGGATGACATTGTCGCATCAACAGGATTCCTGAGGTACATGAATGATGCGTTGACTATTTATAATGATGAACCAAAAGTCATGCACATTTCGGGATATATGTATCCTCTAAAACAGAACCACCTTCCCGACTATTTTTTTTATCCTGCAGCTTCTTGTTGGGGCTGGGCCACTTGGGATAGAGCATGGCAATATTTCTGTCCTGATGCTCGATTTCTTTACGACCAAATAACTAAAAAAAAGCTACTCGACACACTGAATATCAACACAATCCACGACTTCGAAAAGCAACTACTAGATAATATTGATGGTTCTTTGAACACTTGGTTTATAAAATGGAATGCCTCTGTTATTTTAAAGAAAGGAGTTGCACTGTATCCTAAAATATCTTACGTACAGAACATTGGTTTTGACAATAGTGGTGAGCACTGCTCCACCACTAATATATTTTACTGTCCACAGTTGATGACATTTGTCAACTTGAAGAAACAGCCCATTGTCACTAATAAAAAAGCAATACGCTACCTTAAAGGATTCAACAATCCAAACACCAACCCTTCTATGGTAACCATGAGAAAAAAAATCAACAGAAAAATTCGTCATTACCTACATAAACTCATAATATATATATGTCCAGAAATCAACATGCTATCCGCCGATATCGAATGGGGATTATTGAAAAAAAACATTGACCAAAGTAGCATTGGAAAACATGCGAAAATATACCCACCTATTCATCTTAACCAATCCTACATTTCAGACTATTCCTATGTCAGTATGAATGCATATATATCCATGACAACGATTGGGAAATTTTGCTCCATCGGTCCAAATCTTGTTTGTGGCTGGGGAATACATCCCACCAATGGCATAAGCACTTCCCCTATGTTTTACTCAACAAGAGAGCAGAATGGGACAACGCTCTCAAAAGTCGACAAAATCGAAGAACGGAAAAAAATCACAATCGGTAATGATGTTTTTATCGGCGCAAACGTAACGATACTCGATGGGGTTACAATCGGGGATGGAGCAGTGATAGGTGCAGGAGCAGTGGTTTCAAAAGACATTCCACCTTATGCCATTGCCGTGGGCTGCCCTATTGAAATTAAAAGATACAGATTACCTACAGAACAAATTGATGCTTTGCAAAAAATAAGATGGTTGGATTTTGACGAGAAAAAGTTGAAAGATGTCGAAAGGTACTTTTTTGATGTGGAGAAGTTTATCCATGACACCTCAAAACAACCACTATAAGACACATCCGTTCTGGCTCATACCGACAGGCGACCTGCATCGACCCCTATACCACAGAAAGACTATAGATGCACCCAACCATGATTAATGCCAAAAGGATGTCCGAAGAAATGCTCGTCCCTCGTCAGCAAAGATTTCAACGACAACAGGCACAACGCCAAGACTATCCATCATCACCGTCAATCTCAATAACCGTGAAGGTATGCAACGCTCTATCGACAGCGTATACAAAGCAGACAAAGAATATTTTGCAAAACTGTGAGCAAATGCTCTTCTCTCTACCATGTATGGCTGAAGGATTGGGGGAATGTAGAATTGTTAGGTTAGGTTTTCGCGTCTGCTGTGGGAATGGTTGTTGAGCGAGGCGACCTTTAGGTCGCCCAAGATAGCCTTACGAGCCATAATAAGGATTCAGAATGGAGGAAAATAAGAGGCTGAAGCGAAGCAATTGGCACGATTACCATGAACGTTGCAT
>JAFVBF010000004.1 GCA_017480145.1 Bacteroidales bacterium | reverse complement strand
GTCCGCAAACAAGCAAAGACAGCATAAAAATACCTGCTATTGAGAAAAAATCAGTATATTTGCACCGTCAATAACAACAGGACTTTAGCGTGAGAAAATAGTTAGTCTATGACCAAAGGCCAAAATGGAAAATAAACAGAACCTACATATATTTGAACAAATCAATATGGATCAACCAGTTGAAATAAAAGAGAACAAACAAGCTGCGCAACCTCACATCGAATATTATATCGAGGCAGCGCATTCATTTGCCGCAATGTCTTACCAGGGAGTCTATCTCCTCGACCTCGTCGACAACCGCTACCTCTACATGTCGGACTATCCGCTTATGCGCTGCGGCATGACGGACGAGGAGGTTCTCTCCAATGGGCTCGACAGCCTCGCCGCGCACATCCCGCAAGAAGAGTTAGCCCTACTGAACGACATTGCTGGCACAGTCCGTTCTGCCTACGCCAATATGCCGCCACAAATTCGCGCGCGCATGATGCTATATCTGAACTTCCACGTGGTCGGAGACCGTCGCCCAATCATGGTTTGCCACAAGATGAAGCTGATACACTTTGACCCGAGCGGCAACCCTCGCCTGCTGCTCGGCCTCGTAGCGCCCTCGCCCTACGATGGGGCAGCCTCTATCATGGCAGGAATCCCCGGCACCGACCATCGCTACAGCTGCTCGGCAGAAGACCACTCTTGGCACCTCATCCGTCCCGAACGCCTCTCCCCCGACGAGCTGACGATGCTCCGCCTGAGCATACAAGGCCACTCCATCGAGAGCATCGCCGACCTTATGTGCAAATCGGTCGACACAATTAAATACTATCGCCGACAAGTCTTCCAAAAACTCAACGTCAAAAATATCCCGGAAGCCATAGCCTACGTCACCCACTATTGTCTCATCTGACTCAACTTCCGTCACTTTCCACATCGACGACAACACCCAATGACCGATTGGGCAAACCTCCTTTTATCGAATAACCGACGATGGATTGGCGACATTCCTCGCACACTTGCCAATGCAAAGCAAAACTTCTCTCCACCCGTATGGGCAGAGAGAAGCTGTCTGAAAAAAATTGAAGTCAATCTCTATATTCTTTCAAGAAGGTGTCCATCCTCTCTTTTGCACCCTCTATCCTTTTCTGCACTTTGCTTATACCGCTGAAGGCCACCAATCTCGATATACCATTGGCAATTATCGCAACTCCAACCAAAACGCTGATTGTAGCTCCCGTTGCCAACGGATGGAACAGAGCATACACGCCCAGTATCACACTGCATATTCCCAAAATCAGCATCAACCACCAGCCTTTCATGCCATACTTCTTGTACTCAAACGAAAGCACTGCCAGCTGTATTCCTTCCACCACAATCCACAGTCCGAAGACGATTATAAGCATGGCAACAGTGAGTCCCCTGTTGAAGAGGAACATCAATCCCAACACCACCTGCAGCACAGACATCAGAGTCGTACTTCCTGCATTGGGCATAATCGCCTCGTGCCTAAGACTGAAGAAGAGCGTGCACACACCGCTTATCAGCATGAGCAGTCCAACAAGCCATGCCACAGAAATCATTCCTTCCAAAGGCTTGATGATAAACAAACCGCCTAACACGATAAACAACACAGCCGTAATGGCCAGGTAAATCTTTGTTTTTTTAACTTTTTTCATTTCTTTATTAATTAATTGTAAATACTTTTTCGGGATGCAAAATTACATTTTTTTTCTGTTCCAACGTCTTTTTTACCACTATCTTTTGTGTAGTTTTCATAACCCGTTCTATATGAACACGATGAACCATAATTGCATAGCTCCGCATGTCTATATGAGACGACGAAAGCTTATCGAGGGATACCTCTTATTCGGCTTATCAACGAGGTGGACGACATTGAGTTTTACTAAATCAAAATAATGTTGTATCTTTGCAGCACGAAATGAATTGTTTTACCAATACGCAAATGAATGATAATCAAATAGAATAAAACAATAAAGATAATACAGACAAGCGTTTTCGCTATCACTTTCCATCTTGAAGTTCCACAAATCAAGCCCAGGCAATAGTGAAGCGATGAATGGTCACGAATAATCGTGGACTTTACTTAATTGCTGGGCAGGTCGTGGAACACCTAAGATGGCATAAGAACAGTTCGCGATTTTTATTTTTATCAAATATCAAATTAAAATGACTTCTAAAAGTTCCACGACAAAAATGTTCCACTTGGACATTCTGAAAGACATCTACGTAGAGAAGCATTATTCGATGCCGATTGTACCCAAGTACACAGGCAAGGTGCCATCTCAATTGATTCGGTTCAATGAGGCAATGCGTAGTAAATGCAATGATGCCACAGTTCATTTCTATATTGACGACACTCAATTTATGTGTATTCAACGCGCACCAGAGCGGTATCTACCCATTATGCGCAGGTTCACATCCACCATTGGTCCTGACTTTTCACAATATGTCAATATGCCGTCCGCCATCAGATACAGCAATGCCTTTTGGAATCGCGCCATATCTGCGTGGTGGTCACAAAATGGAGTGTCCGTTATTCCCAACCTCACTTGGTCTACTCCCGACAGCTATGGCTATAGCTTCTCGGGTATGCCGCGCCATTCTATCATTGCAATAGGTAGTATGGGTGTGGCTAAATATGCAGCGTCGCGATACTTGTGGCAACAGGGTTACAAGGAGATGTTACGTCAGTTAAAGCCCGAACTCATTATTCGTTATGGCGAACCTTTTCCTTGCGAGGCTATATCATGCAGCATCTATTTCCTTAACGAGCAACTTATGCGAGGTAGAGAGAGAAGCAGAGAGTTAAAGGCATCCAAAAAAGAATATCATAATAACCAACTAAAG